>NZ_SCOY01000019.1:0-102852 GCF_005503035.1 Rhodococcus sp. Q | reverse complement strand
TTATTTGTTTAATTTATTTCTACGCGTTGGTTTATGTTTTCATTTAGGCAGAGCAGTAAGATTCGAAGCCGGTAAGGTGTTCGGCAGCGTCAGAGTTGTATAGAATACAGGCGGGGAAGGGCTCGGTCATGTCGTGCTCCTGTGGAGATGGTGCGTCGCAGTCGACGCGTCTCGCATTTGCGAGAGCCGGACAGAATGACAGAGCCCACCGACAAGTTTTCTGCGATGCTCTCGCCGGGCGACCTGTCGGACTCTCGCCGTAACGTTCGCCGGCTCCGGGAAAGCTCGGACGCCTGTGCCAAGATCAGCACGGAACGGACACGTCACTGCGCCTTGCGCACACGAGCTTGGAGAGGACTGCGGGTCCATGGTGGGGAACTTCGACTTCCTGCAGGCCGAATGGCCGCAACTGCACGCCGAGGCCAAGAAGGCGGAGCGTGACGCGCTTTTCGACCCGCGCACGACCTGCTTCTACGTGCGCCGCACCGTCGAGCACACGGTCAAGTGGATCTACCGAACCCAGAACCTGCCCGAGCCGTACAAGTCAGACCTCGCTGCCCGGCTGCACGACGGGAAGTTCGTCGGCGTGGTCGGCCACACGCTCGTGTCGAAGATGGACCTCATCAGGAAGCTCGGCAACACCGCCGTCCACGAAGCCAAGCCGGTGTCCAAGGACGCCGGTCAGAAGGCGCTCGCCGAGCTGTTCCACATCCTGTCCTGGCTGGCCCGCAGCTACGCCACGCAGCCGTCGAGCAAGCCGTCGCCGCAGCAACAGTTCGACCCCGATCGGTTGCCCAAGCCCGGTGGTGGTGCCGCCGTCGCGAAGACGGTCGCGCAGCTCGGCAAGCTCGAAGCGGAGATGGCCGCCAAGGACGCTCAGCTCGAGAAGTCCGAGGCGGAGAAGCAGGACCTCGTCGCGCAGCTGAAGGCCCGCGACGAGGCCGCCGAGACAGCCGTACTCGAGAAGGCCAGCTACGAGCAGCTCGTCGCGGAACTGCGCGCCCAGATCGCAGCCGCGCAGGCGGCGAGTGCCGCAACCCCCGACACCCACGACTACGACGAGGCACAGACCCGTCGTGACCTCGTCGACCTCATGCTCCATGAGGCCGGATGGGCGCTCGATCAGAAGCGGGACCGTGAATACCCGGTCACCGGAATGCCCGAGGGCAAGAACGGTTTCGCGGACTATGTGCTGTGGGGTGCGGACGGTCTGCCGCTCGCCGTCGTCGAGGCGAAGAAGACGTCCGTGGACCCGGTCGCCGGGAAGCAGCAGGCGAAGCTCTATGCCGACTGCCTCGAACAAATGACGGGCCGTCGCCCCGTCATCTACTACAGCAACGGTTTCGAACACCTCTTCTGGGACGACACGCGCTACCCGCCGCGGGATGTTGCCGGCTTCCACACCCGCGACGAACTCGAACTGCTCGTCTCCCGGCGCGCTTCGCGGAAGCCGCTCGCCGAGATCCCCGTCCCGCAGGAGATCGCAGGCCGGCCCTACCAGGAGAAGGCGATCCGTGCCGTCACCGAACGGTTCGAGAACGAGAACCACAGGGCCGCGCTGCTTGTCATGGCCACCGGCTCCGGCAAGACCCGCACCGTCGTTGCGCTCGCCGACATGCTCATGCGTGCCAACTGGGTCAAGCGGGTGCTGTTCCTCGCCGACCGCAAGGCCCTCGTCAAGCAGGCCGTCGGCGCCTTCAAGACGCACCTGCCCGACTCGTCGCCGGTGAATCTGCTGACCGACAAGAACACCGAGGGCCGCGTCTACGTCTCCACCTACCCGACGATGATGGGCCTCATCGACGAAACCGACGGTGGCACCAGGAAGTTCGGACCCGGCTACTTCGACCTCGTTGTCATCGACGAGGCGCACCGCTCGGTGTACCAGAAGTACCGGCACATCTTCCGATACTTCGACTCGCTGCTCCTCGGGCTCACCGCGACCCCGAAGGACGAGGTGGACTTCAACACCTATCAGCTGTTCCACCTCGAAACCGGTGTCCCGACGAACGACTATTCGCTCGACCAGGCCATCGAGGACAAGTTCCTCGTCCCACCGCGTGCGGTGTCCGTGCCGTTGACGTTCCCGCTGCAGGGCATCCATTACGCCGCACTCACCGACGAGGAGAAGAAGCGGTACGAGTCCATCGACTGGGGCGACGACGTCGCCGACGACGAAATCCCCGACGCCGTCCAGGCGGAGGCCGTCAACAAGTGGCTGTTCAACACCGACACCGTCGACAAGGTGCTCGAGACCCTGATGACCCACGGGCATCGCGTCGCGGGTGGCGACCGGCTCGGCAAGACCATCGTCTTCGCGAAGAACGAGCGGCACGCGCAGTTCGTCGCCGACCGGTTCGACGCCAACTACCCCGAGTTCAAGGGTTCCTTCGCGCGCGTCATCACCCACTCGGTCAACTTCAGCCAGGACCTCATCGACAAGTTCTCTCAGCCGGACCAGGAACCGCACATCGCGATCTCCGTCGACATGCTCGACACCGGCATCGACGTCCCCGAGGTCGTGAACCTGGTGTTCTTCAAGCCGGTGCGCTCGAAGTCCAAGTTCTGGCAGATGGTGGGCCGCGGTACCCGCCTGCGGCCCGACCTCTACGGCCCCGGGCAGGACAAGACCGACTTCTTCATCTTCGACGTGTGCGGCAATTTCGACTACTTCGAGCAGAACCCCGACGCATCGGAAGGCGCTCTCGCCCCGTCTCTTTCGCAGCGACTGTTCACCACCCGCACCGAACTGCTTGCCGCGCTCGACCGGTCCGGATCCGCACCGGTGCTACGCCGCGACACCGCCGACCTGCTGCACGGGCAGGTTGCGGGGATGCGGCTGGACAACTTCATCGTCCGCTCTCGCCGCCGCGAGGTGGAGAGGTATGCGGATCGGGCAGCGTGGGAATCCGTCACCGAACGGCAGGCCGCCGAGATCGTCGAGAACCTCGCCGGGCTGCCGACCACGGTCCGCGACACGGACGAGATGGCGAAGCGGTTCGACCTCGTCGTGCTGCGCGGACAGTTGGCCGTCGTGGTCGCCGACGGAACGGTGACCCGATACGCAGACACGATCCGCGGGGTCGCCGACGGGCTTCTCGACGAGGGGCTTGCCATCCCCAAGGTCAAGGCCAAGGAGGAACTCCTGCGGGACGTGGCGAGCGACGAATGGTGGGAGGACGTCACCGTCGAGATGCTCGAACACGCGCGGCGCGAACTCCGCTCCATCGTCGGACTGTTGGAGAAGAAGAAGCGGGTCGTCGTCTACACCGACTTCACCGACACGCTTGGTGAAGTCGTCGAGCGGGACATGCCGGAGATGCGGTCCGGCACCGATGTGGAGCGCTACACGGCGAAGGTGCGGGACTACCTGCGTCGCCAGCCCGACAACCTGGCCCTGCAGAAGGTGAGGTCGGGGAAGGCGCTCACCGCAGCGGATCTGGACTCCCTCGAAGGGCTGCTCGCGAGCAGCGGCGCGGGCGAACCCGAGGACCTCGCGCGCGCGGTCGAGAATGCTCACGGACTCGGCCGGTTCATCCGCTCGCTCGTCGGCCTCGATCAGAAGGCCGTGCAGGAGGCGTTCGCCGAGTTCCTCGCCGGACGCACCGCGACCGTGAGCCAGATCGATTTCGTCAACCTGGTCGTCAGTCATCTGACGCGGCACGGCCAGATGGATCCGAGTCTGCTCTTCGAGGCGCCGTTCACCGACACCGCACCCCAGGGGCCGACGCAGTTGTTCGACCTAGACCAGACGCGCAAGCTCGTCGACGTCATCACGTCGATCAACGACGCGGCCGACGCCGCCACCGCGTAGGCGCCCCGTTCGGCGAGGCCCGGCTGACGGGCCGTCGCAGCCGGCTCGAACGTGCGCCGGTGCGACGGTCGGTCGATCAGGCCAGGCGACGCTCGAACGTCATCGTCGACGTCGCGGTGGCGATGTCCACCGTGTACACCCGGACGGTGACGGCGTCCGGGTCGAGGTCCAGCACCATGAATCCGACGTCTGTGTAGTTCTGAAAGAGGTTCGGGCGATCGACGGCGGAGCCGGCCTTGCCGTGGCTGTTCTTCGCCGATGCGCCGCACACGATCTGACGGGTTCCCTTGGACGCCGTCGTCGGCTCGAGGATCTGCATCGAGTGATCGTGCCCGGACAGGATGAGGTTGCATCGGCCGACGACGTGATCCTCGTAGAACCGCTTCGCGTGAACGCCGTTCAGCGGTTCGATGGGGATCCCGTCGTACATGCCGGCATCGCCGTGGGATCCGTTGCTGAGGTACGGATGATGGGTGACCGCGATCTTCCACTTCGCCGTCGACGAGGAGATCGCGGCGTCGAGCCAGGCCCGCTGCTCTGTCATGAACTGTCCGTCGGGTGCCCAGTACGGCGAGAGCAGCGGCGGAAGGTACGCGGCGAGCGGGTTGAGGTCGAGGACGAAGAACTCGACAACCGGGTTCTGCTCGGGCAGCCGCACCGAGTAGTACCGGCTGGGCATCCACCACTTCCGGGAGCGCCGGTGGTAGTCGACCTCCTCGTCGCCCCGTCCCAGCCAGCCGCCGTCGCCGGGAAAGACCGCGCTGTTGTCGTGGTTGCCCAGTGCCATCACCCACGGGAAGTCGAGGCCGTGGTTCGGGTCCTCGAACTTGGTGGCGAACTGGGTGTCGGTGTCGCTGGTCGGGCCGCTTTCGTAGATGTTGTCGCCGAGGCCCAGCGCCATGGAGAGGGGTTCGCGGGCGTGGAGGTCGCGAATCGCATCGGCCACCGCCCACTGCGGCGGCGCCCCGGTACCTGCGTCACCGCAGAGGAGGACGCGGAGCGTCGACTCGGTGGGAAAGTCGAACTTGTCGAGGTCGGTGGGGAACGGGGCATCGGCGCTTCCGGTACCGGCCACGGCGGCGGACAGGGAATCTGCGCTGCCGGTGTCGGCCGCGGACGCGATGGACGGCAGCATCGCGGCGAGCGGAACAGCGGCGCCCGCGGCCGCGGCACCGGTCAGGAAATGGCGTCGATCGATTCCGTTGAACTCCGTCATGTGTCCTCGTTCCTCGGGGAAGGGGTGGGCATGGCTGACTCGCCCACGAGTTAACAGGGCCGCAAACCCGAATGTGGACGAATGTTCAATAGTGGAAAGAAGGTTTCGCCCGTCACGCCATGTACTGCGCCCGCCACGCGAGGACGCCGGTGCCGACGGCAATTGCCATGAGCGTTGCCGTCCACAGGAATCGGGGAAGGTGGGTGAGCCGGCGGAGCTGGTCGAGGTCGGAGTGCCCGCTGCGGGTGCGGGCCGCTTCGACGATGGTGCGGAGGTTGCCCGCGAGCAGCAGCCAGATCGCGGTGTAGGCGAAGTGCAGCTGCAGGGTGTCGGAGCCGTACCAGGCGACGACGCCGACGGCTCCGCCCGCGGCGACGAGGACGAGGAACCCGAAGACGTTGCGGATGAACGGGATCATCGCGACGATCAGTGCCACGGCGCCCCACAGGAGGATCGGCAGGCGTCCGGCGGCGATGAGGGCGGCGCCCGCGAGGCCGAGCAGTGACGGGGCGAGATAGCCGGCGGCAGCCGTCACCACCATGCCCGGACCGCGTGGCTTGCCGCGGGAGAGGGTCAGCCCCGAGGTGTCGGAGTGCAGGCGGATGCCGGTGAGTCGGCGCCCCGTCGCGACCGCGGCGATCGCATGCCCCGCCTCGTGCGCCAGCGTCACCACGTGCCGCGTCAGATTCCACAGCGGACGCCACAGGACGAGCAGCGCCGCCAGTGCGAGGGGGAGGTACGCCGACCAGTCGGCCCAGTACGAGTTCACCGGACCATGGTGCCAAGGTGTTCGAGGTGAATGCTCACGCCGAAAACGGTTTCCGAGGAATTTGCCAGGTTCCAGGCCTTGCGGGTGGGCGGTCATGCGGGTAGCAATGACCCTGCGAGCCGGTAGCCCAGCAGTATTCGGCACCCTGACGCCGGTGAGCAGCATCCCCGTTCAGAAGGAGTTCAAGCATGGGTTCGTCCGAAGATGACGGCCTCGCCGCCATCAGCTATTTCGCCGGCATCGCGGGACTTGGCCTGATCGCGGTCGCGGTCGGTGCAGGACTGGCATCGCAGTCCTGACAGGTCGTGTGTGAACGCGCCTGTCCTGGCAGCGCGTCCACACCATCGACGATGTGAAAAGTCCCACACCCGAATCGGGTGTGGGACTTTTCCGTCGGCCGACGTCGGGTCCCCCCGCGTCACGAGCGGTCGGCAGGGGGCTGCAGCGCTCGGACGAGGGCGAGGAGTTGGGTACGCAGGGCCGACGCGTCTCCGACGGCTGCGGTGAGAGTGGCGTCGTCGCGTTCGAGGTCGATCAGCCGCCCGTACACGTCGCGCCCCGTGTCGGTGACGGTGACCAGTTTGCGGCGCTCGTCGGCGACATCCGTCTCGCGGGTGACGTAGCCGGCGCGTTCGAGCTTCTCGACGGTACGGCTCATCGTCTGGTCGGTGACGCGGGCGGTGCGGGCGAGTTCGCGTTGCGACGCCGGTGCGCGGGACGCCGCGTGCAGGACGAAGAGCCCGGCGTGGGTGAGGTCGTGTGCGCGGAGCACCGACTCCCAGGAGTGCTCGACGAGCCGTGCCGCGGTGGACAGCAGTCGGCCGGTGGGCCAGGTGTCGATGGCGTCGGGACCCATCTCGTCCTCCCGGGGTTGCATTTGTTCAGCAGGCTGAGCAAAATCACGAATCGGACATTGCACCGGATCCCTCGAGAGGACGATCGTGACAACCACGGCACCCACCCGGACTCGGCGACTGCGCTGGATTCTGCCAGCTCTGCTGATCCTCGCGTGGCTCGCACTAGCCGGGATGGGCGGGCCCTTCGCGGGCAAGCTCACGGACGTGCAGTCGAACGACCCCACATCGTTCCTGCCCGCATCCGCCGAAGCCACGGAGGTCGCGCGACTCGAGAGTGGCTTCCAGGACACCACATTCGTGCCCGCCATCGTCGTCGCCGAACGCGACGGCGGAATCCAGGACGCCGACACCGCGTTCCTCGCCGACCGCACCGGAGTGCTCGCGGGAACAGAGGGCTTCGGGCCGCAGGTGTCGCCGCCGCTCCCGTCGCAGGACGGCCAGGCGCTGCAGGTGTTCGTCCCCGTCGACAGCACAGGCGAGGTCAAAGACACCGTCACCCAACTGCGGGACGCCCTCGCGGACGCGCCCGACGGCCTGACGGTTCACGTCACCGGCCCGGCGGGCACCGCCGCGGACCTCAGCTCGGCGTTCGCGGGCATCGACGGACTGCTGATCCTCGTCGCGGGTGCGGTCGTGATGCTGATCCTCATCGTCGTCTACCGCAGTCCGATCCTGCCGTTCGTCGTCATCTTCTCCGCACTGTTCGCGCTGGTCCTCGCCAGCCTCCTCGTCTACGTGCTCGCCGACGCCGGCGCCATCACCCTCAACGGCCAGAGCCAGGGCATCCTGTTCATCCTCGTGTTCGGCGCCGCCACCGACTACGCACTGCTGCTCGTCTCGCGGTTCCGGGAGGAACTGCACGTGCAGGAGGACAAGTACGCCGCGATGCGGACCGCGTGGAAGGCGACCCTCGAACCCGTCGCCGCGTCCGCGGGCACCGTCATCGCAGGCGTCCTGTGCCTGCTGCTGTCGGACCTGAACTCGAATCGCGGTCTCGGCCCGGTCGCCGCCATCGGCATCGCCGCCTCGTTCGTCGCGTCGATGACGTTCCTGCCCGCGGCACTCGTGCTGTTCGGGCGATCCGCGTTCTGGCCGCGTCGACCCGGCTACACCGGCGATACGGAAGTCGAAGCCCAGCACGGATTCTGGGCGAAGCTCGCCGCACGCATCGGACGGCACCCCCGCCGATTCTGGGTCGGCTCGACGCTCGTGCTGATCCTGTTCGCTCTCTTCCTGCCGCAGTTCAAGGCCAGTGGCATCGCGCAGTCCGACACCTTCCTGTTCGAGGCGGACTCGAGCGCCGGACAGCAGGTGCTCGGCGAACACTTCGACGCAGGCAGCGGATCGCCCGCCGTGATCATCGCGAACGCCGACTCCCTCGACACGGTGCGCACGGCCGCCGAGGTGCCCGGCGTCGAGGACGTCACGGTCGTGACTTCCGGTGGTGCACCCCTGATCGTGGACGGACGCGTCGCCATCGAGGCGACGCTGACCGACGCCGCCGACTCGCTCGCCGCCGAGGACACCGTGAAGCGCCTGCGGGACTCGGTTCACGCCGTCGACGGCGCCGACGCACTCGTCGGCGGACCCACCGCAACCGACCTCGACACCAAGACCACGGCAACCCACGACCGCAACCTGATCATCCCGGTGGTGAGCCTCGTGGTCCTCGCGATCCTGTGCCTGCTGCTGCGCTCCCTGCTCGCGCCGCTGCTGCTCATGGGCACCGTGATCCTGTCCTTCGCCGCGACACTGGGTATTTCGTCGATCGTGTTCAACCACATCCTCGGCTTCCCCGGCGCCGACCCCGTCGTCCCCCTGTTCGCGTTCGTCTTCCTCGTCGCACTCGGCATCGACTACAACATCTTCCTGATGACCAGGGTCCGCGAGGAAGCGCACCGGATCGGGACGCGCCGCGGCGTGCTCCGCGGACTCACCGTCACCGGCGGCGTCATCACCTCCGCCGGAGTCGTTCTCGCCGCGACGTTCTCGGCACTCGCCGTGATTCCGTTGATCTTCCTGGCGCAGATCGCGTTCATCGTCGCGTTCGGTGTGCTCCTCGACGCCCTGCTCGTGCGCTCACTGCTGGTGCCCGCCCTCGTCTACGACATCGGCCCGCGGGTGTGGTGGCCGAGCGCACTGTCCCGCAGGGCCGAGCCGGACGGCGAGCTGGTCGCTAGCCGGTGATCCGTGCGAACGGGCGGGCCTGTTCGAGTTCGAACGCCAACTCGAGCAGGGTCCGCTCGTCGCCGTGGGCAGCCGAGAAGTGCATCCCGAGCGGCAGTCCCGTCGACGTGGTGTGCAGGGGCAGCGAGATCGCGGGCGTGCCCGCGGCGTTGTTCAGTGGCGTGAACGCCGTGTAGGTGACGATCCGCTCGAACAGCTCGTCGAAAGGCTGTGTGGGGGAGAGGAACCCGAGCTCCGGTGTCGTGTGGGACACGACCGGGGACAGGATCACGTCGTAGGTCGCGAACAGCTGCCTCGCCCGGCACGCGGTCCGCTGCAACCGGTACAGCACCTGCGGCGTCTTCGCGATGTTGCGACGGTACAGCGCGTCCAGGCCCCGGGTGAGGTTGTCGGTGCGGTCCTTGTCGAAGTCCGGGCCGAGCATCCGCTTCCCGCCCGTGCAGAGCGCGAAGGACAGGAAACCCCAATAGATGCTGAAGTCGTCGACGAACTCGGGACCGACCGGAAGCGGCGCCTCGGAGACGTGATGGCCGAGGCCGGACAGCAGATCCGCGGTCGCGCGCACCGCAGCGCGGGTGTCGTCGTCGGTGGGAGTGCCGTGCACGGAGTCCATCACCACGCCGACCCGCAGTCGGGTGCTGCTCGGACCCTCGACGAGCCGGATCGGCGGCAGGGCCGGATTGCGGTAGTGCTGCTCGGCGGCTGCGTAGTAATTCGCCGAGTCGCGGACGGTGCGGGTCACGACGCCCTGCGCGATGATGCGTACCGGCATCGACAGGTCGTTCTTGTCCGCCCGCATCCGGCCCCGGGTCGGCTTCAACCCGACCAGCCCACACGCCGCCGCCGGAATGCGGATCGACCCGCCGCCGTCGTTGCCGTGCGCGATCGGCACCACTCCCGACGCCACCAGCGCCGCAGCACCGCCCGACGACGCGCCCGACGAGAAGTCCGGATTCCACGGATTGTGTACCGGCTCGGCGTTCGCGAACTCCGTGGTCGGGCTGAACCCGAACTCCGGCAACCTGCTCTTGCCCAACGCCACCAATCCGGTCGAGAGCAGCTGAGTCGCCGATGGCGCATTCGTCCGCGCCGGACGCGGCGTGAACGCGGCGCTGCCCTCACCGGTCGGCAGCCCCGCGACGTCGACGTTGTCCTTCACGAACGTCGGTACCCCCGCGAACGGACCCGGCCGGTACACGGCGCTGCGTGCACGATCGAAGTCGGGAACCTCGATCGCGGCCAGTTCGGTCACGGCGGCGGCGCGGGCGATCGCCGCGTCCACCGCCTCGCGGGACGTGATCTCACCGGACGCGATTCGCGCCGCGACCCCCGTCGCATCGAGGTCGCCGAGGGCGTCGTCACCGAACGCATGCACTGCAGTCATGGCCCGACTCTAGAGCGGATCGGTCTCCGCGAGGCCGTCGTCGCCCAACTCGAGCCATCGCGTGATGCCGATGTCGCGCAGGAACGGCACGTCGTGGCTCACCACGACCAGTGCGCCGCGGAACTGAGTCAATGCCTCCGTCAGGTGCGCCAGGCTCGGCAGGTCGAGGTTGTTGGTCGGCTCGTCGAGCATCAGCAGACGTGGCGCCGGCTCGGACAGCAGGATCGTCGCCAACGCGGCCCGCAACCGTTCGCCACCCGACAACGCCGACACGGGCACATCCGCATCCCGGCCACGGAACAGGAAGCGCGCCAATCTGCCCCGGATCTCCTCGCCCGACGCGTGCGGCGCCGCATCCGAGACGTTCTCTGCGAGGGTGCGGGACTCGTCGAAGACGTCGAGCCGCTGCGGCAGCACCCGCCACGGCACCGCCGGGACGGCGTCGGCGATCGCGCGGAGCAACGTGGTCTTGCCGATTCCGTTGCGGCCCACGACGGCGATCCGCTCCGGACCCGTGATGCCCAGCTCGACGTGCTGCCCCGTCGGCAGAGGGGAATCGAGGTCCAGCACCCGTTGTCCGGCGTGAACCACGCTGTCGGGCAGGTCGATCCGGATCTCCTTGTCCTCCCGCAGTGCGTCCTCCGCCTCGGTGAGGGTGCGACGGGCGTCGTCCAGCTTCCCCTGATGGTTGCCCCGCAGCTTGCCCGCCGATTCCTGCGCCTGACGCTTGCGCTGACCGGCGAGGATCGGAGGCAGGCTCGACTCCATCTTCTTCCCGTACCGCTGCCTGCGATCGATCTTGATCTGCGCCTCGACCAGCTCTCGACCCTGCCGACGCACATCGGCGCGGGCGTCTCGGACGGCGGCGCGTGCCGACTCCTGCTCGGCCTCGACCACCTGCCGATAGTGGTCGAAATTGCCTCCGAAGAAACGCAATTCGCCGTCGCGGAACTCGGCTGTCGTGTTCATCCGGTTCAGCAGTTCGCGGTCGTGGCTCACGACCACGACGATTCCCGCGAACTGCTCGACCGCCGCGTAGAGGCGCGATTTCGCCTGTAGATCGAGGTTGTTCGTCGGCTCGTCGAGCAGGAGGACGTCCGGTTCGGTGAGCAGCGCCGCCGACAGGCCGAGGAGCATCGTCTCGCCGCCCGACAGGGTTCCGACGGTGCGGCCCAACGCCTCCGGGGTCGGGGCGATGCGCGCGAGGCCGAGGCGGTCCAGCGTCGCGACGGCGCGTTCCTCGACGTCCCAGTGCGAGCCGATCGCGGCGTAGTCGTCATCGGTCCCCTCGCCGGATTCGATGCGGTGCAACGCCGTACGCTGCTCCGCGATTCCGAGGACGGCATCGACGGTGCGCCCGGGGTCGAGGGCGAGATCCTGTCGCAGATAGGCGAGGTCACCGCCGACGGTGACGGAACCACGATCCGGGGTGAGTCTGCCCGCGATCAGGCGCAGCAGCGTCGACTTGCCTGCGCCATTGCGGCCGACGAGGCCCGTTCGGCCGGCAGGGAACACCGCGTCGACACCGTCGAGCACGGTGTCGCCGTCGGGCCAGGAGAAAGTGAGGTCGGACAGGACGAGTGAAGGCATGAAAGCTCCAACGGGGTGGTTGCGGAGCGCACGCGAAAGACGCGGCGCGCGGGAACTACCTCCGAATGAGCAATGGTCCGTCCGATCGTCGACAACAGGGCGCCATCCACCGTAGGGGAGGCGTGGTGACCCCGCAACCGAGTTTCGTCAGTTCGTCGATCCGCAGCTGATCACGAGCCCGATCGGTGGCCTCCGTCCCTACAGTTGGGGACCCTCGGTGCGCAGGTCGTCCACCTTGCGCATCGCGTCCCGCAGTTCCGCGAGCCACTCCTCCGCATGCTGGCCGGCGAGGCGGACCGTCCACGCGAGGGCGTCCGCGCGGGAGCGGGCGACGCCAGCGTCGACGAGGGTGTCGAGGACCTTGCGTTCGGGTTGGCGCAGTCGCGTCATCACCGGCACCGCCAGGTGCGTGAAGAGGACGTGATGGTCGCCGAGCGTGACGCCCCAGGCGACCTTGCGGCCGTAGCGGGCCTCCGCCTCGTCGGCGATCTGCATGCGCTGCGAGCGCGTCGACTCGCGGAATCGGGAGACCCGTCCCTCGACCGCGGCGGGGGTGGCGTCGTCGGGAGGCGCGAGTTCGCCGGTGACGACGATCTCCTCCCGATCGACCTCGATGGTCGGGGGACCGGTGAACCAGTCGTCGGGCAGGCGTCCGGCGAACCAGTCGCTGACGTCGCGCGTGTCGGGGGCCTCGGCCTGTTGCCAGCCGCCGCTGCGGCCGAACCTGCGGCTGTTCGACGAGTATCCCATTGCTCTCACCTCTACAGTTGCAATGATTACTTGATTACAACCATACGCCGTTCGGGTCGCGCATGTGCGTCCGTCCGGTGGCTCCGGCCACAGGAAACGCGCACAGTCGGCGGAGCCGCCTAGGGTCGGGGGATGCGCATGAACCCTCGAGTCAGCGTCGGCGTCGCGGCCATGTCGGTGTCCGCCCTGGTCCTCGGCGGGGCCGCCTGCAGCACCGGACCGTCCGAGACGGAGACCGCAGCGCAGGGCTTCGCGGACGCCCTGACACGACGCGACGCGCAGGCGGCGGCCGCCCTGACCTCCGACCCCACCGCCGCCGCGACCGCGATCGGGCAGATGTTCGAGGGCTTGAACCCGACCGACGCGCAGTTCACGGTCGCGAGCACCGACAGTGATGCGGGCACCTTCACGCTCGACGCCGACTGGACCTTCGACGGTGGCACCGCGGACGACGTCGACGACACGGCAACCCCGACCACTGCACCCTCGGCATCCTCAGCGCCCTCGGTAGCGGCGGATCGGGAATGGACGTACACGACCACCGGCGGTGGGCAGGCCGTCGCCGACGGCGGCGCCATCCCGTGGGACCCCGCGCTGCTCGCGCCCGGCCTCACGGCCGACACCTCCCTGCGTTACACCACCCTCGCCGGAGGGTCTCCCGACGTGCTCGCGGACAACGGAGCTCCGTTGATGACCGAGCAGACCGTCACCCTCGTCACCCTCGACCCCGCAGCGGTGCCTGACCCCACCGCGTCGGCTGCTGCCCTCGCGCCGCTGCTCCAGCCCGTAGCCCCCACGGTGACCGCGGCGTCGATCAGCTCTGATCTCGCTGCAGCACAGGGTCGTCCGCTGACGGTCATCACCCTTCGCGACGCGGACCTCGCGCCGATCGAGACGCAACTCGCCGCGACGCCCGGCGTCACCCTGGTCAAGCAGTCGCGGTTGCTGACCGTCGACAAGGCAACGCAGTCACCGGCATTCGAGGGGCTGCGCACCCTGTGGGAGCAGGCTCAGGCCGACACCGCCGGATGGGCGGTGCAACTCGTCCGGTCCGACGGGACGGCAGAACGGCTCGCCGGGCAGGACGGCGCCGCCGCTCCCGACATCGCGACGACACTCGACCCCGCCGTCCAGGCGTCCGCACAGGCCGCCATCGACACCCTGCCGCAACAGGCGGCGATCGTCGCGATCCGGCCATCGACCGGTGGCGTCCTCGCCGTCGCGCAGAACTCGGCCGCCAGCGGCCAGGGTCCGATCGCGCTGACGGGGCTCTACCCGCCCGGCTCCACCTTCAAGACCGTCACGACTTCGGCTGCCCTGCAAGAGGGTTCGGTCACCCCAGACACCGTCCTGCCGTGCCCGGGTGTCGCGAACATCGAGGGACGTACCATCCCGAATGACGACAACTTCGACCTCGGCTCGGTGCCCCTGCACACCGCCTTCGCCCGCTCCTGCAACACCACCATGGGGCAGCTCGCGGTGTCGATGACGCCGAACGCCCTGCACGACGCCGCCCAGCAGTTCGGCCTCGGCATCGACTACGTGACGCCCGGACTGACCACCGTCACCGGCAGTGTCCCCCCGGCCGACACCCCCGCCGAGCGGGTCGAATCCGCGATCGGCCAGGGCAGGGTGACGGCGTCGCCGTTCGGCATGGCACTCGTTGCCGCGTCCATCGCCCGCGGGTCGACACCGGCCCCGATGCTCGTGCAGGGACAGCCCGGTGTCGGGGACGCGGCGCCTGCCCCGGCGCCCGCAGCCGTCACCGACGACCTGAAGACGATGATGCGCGAAACCGTGACCTCGGGCACCGCAACACAACTCGCCGACATCGCAGACGTGCGCGGCAAGACCGGTACCGCCGAGGTCGCCGGGCAGCCCTCCCACGGCTGGTTCGTCGGCATCGATCAGGACGTCGCGTTCGCGGTGTTCGTCGCGGGCGCCGACAGTTCCGCGCCCGCCGTCGACGCCGCCGGCCGGTTCCTGCGTCCGATCCAGACCCAACTGCCCCGGTGAGTGCGCTCGACTACCTGCTCCTCGTCGTCGCCGGATTCGGGGCCGGGCTGGTCGGATTCGTGACCGGACTCGCGTCGATCGTGTCGTATCCGGCGCTCCTCGCCGTCGGGCTGACGCCCATCGCGGCGAACGTCACCAACACCGTCGCACTCGTCGCGGTCGGGGTGGGCTCCACCGCGAACTCGCTGCGGGAGTTGACCGAGATGGGGCCGAAGCTGTGGCGGTGGGCGGCGGTCTGCGCTCTCGGCGGGCTGGCGGGGGCGGTGTTGTTGCTGTGGGCGCCCGAGGGTTCGTTCGAGGCCGTGGTGCCCTACCTGGTGGTGATCGCGTCGATCGCATTGCTGGCGCAGCCGTGGATCCGGAAGCTGGCCGGCAGCAGGGAGTTCCCGGTCCTGTTCCCGATTGCACTCGCTGTCGTCGCCGTCTACGGCGGCTACTTCGGCGCGGGCGCCGGGGTGATCTTCCTGGCGTTGACGCTGATCTGCACCGCGATGTCCGTGTGGCAGGCGACGATCCTCAAGAGCTTCCTGCTCGGCATCGCGAACCTCGTCGGCGCGCTGATCTTCGCCGGGTCGGGTGAGGTGCACTGGGGTGCCGCGGCGGCCATGGCGCTCGGGTGCCTGCTCGGAGGCTGGTGCGGCCCACCGGTCGTCAAGGTGATCCCGCCGTCCGTGCTGAGGGTGGCGGTGGCGCTGGCGGGATTCGGGCTCGCCGGGTGGCTGGCGTTGCGGTGACTCACGCCGAGTTCTCGCGCTCGGCCTCCGCACGGTTCAGTCGCTGCCGCCGATAGATCGAGCTGTCCCGGTGACGCACGATCAGGTACGCGGCCGCGACCGCCACCATTCCACCCGGAAGCGCCGCCCATCCACCCGTCATCTCCGCGACCATCACCATCACCGCCAGGGGAACCCGCGCGCCCGCGCCGAAGCAGGCCATCATGCCGACGATCACGAACGGTGCCGGGCTGTCCGGCACCGACGGCACCCACGACTCGGTCAGCCGCCACACCGCAGCTCCTACGAACCCGCCGATCACCATGCCGGGACCGAAGATTCCGCCGGAGCCGCCCGTGCCGATCGACAGGGAGGTCGCGATGATCTTCAGCAGCGGTAGCGCCACCACGATCCACAACGGCAACGCCAGCAGCGACTCGCGGCCGAGCGCCTCCTGCACCCAGCCGTACCCGCTGCCGAGCACCTGCGGCACCGCCAACGCGAGCAGGCCGACGAGGAGTCCGCCGACCGCGGGCTTCGCGATCCGCCCACCAGGCAGGCGCGCACTCACCCCTGCCACGCCGTAGAACACCCCGGTGTACAGCAGGGCCACGAACCCCGACAGCACCCCGATCAGGAGGAACCAGAACAGATGTGACGCGTCGTCGAATCGGTAGTCGGGCAGTGCGAACCCGAAGAGCGGCTCGTAGCCCAGCAAGGACCCGAAGACACCGTAGGCGGTGATCGACGCGATCAGGCCGGGAATCAGGGCGCGGAATTCGAAGTCCTCCCGGTAGGGCACGGACGCCGACAGGACCGCGCCGCCCAGCGGTGCGCCGAAGATGGCACCGATGCCCGAGCCGATGCCGATCGCGACAGCGATGCGCCCCACGTCGGCAGGCAGGTGCAGCCAGCGAGTCAGCAACGACCCGAAACCCGCGGAGATCTGCGCCGTCGGACCTTCTCGGCCGGCGGATCCGCCGGAGCCGATGGTCAGGGCGCTGGAGATCATCTTCACGAGGACGGCACGAGCCCGGATCGAGCCCGGATCGCTGTGATACGCCTCGATGGCCGCATCCGTGCCGTGTCCCTCCGCCTCCGGCGCGAATCGCGCGACCAGCATCGCCGACAGCAGCGCGCCCCCGCACACCACGAGTGGGATCGCCCACCAGCGCCGGAAGCCGTCCGAACCCGAGCTCCCGCCGTCACCGCTCGCCTGCGGCGGGACGTACCCGCCGATGCCCTCGAGCAGGAGCTGTCCCGCCCAGTTCAGGAGCACGAGGAATGCCGCCGCGCCGAGCCCCGCGATCACTCCGATCGCGACGCCGAGGACCAGCCAGGTTCGGGTGTACCCGGTGAGCCACAGCCCGATTCGTGCCCCCGCGCGGGTGATCACCGTCAGTGCACCCCGCGCATCATCCGACTGATCCACGGCGACAGGACCACCATCACCAGGCCGACCCCGATCGACACCAGCCCGATCCACATGAAGTACGGGGCCTGGTTGTCGGTGTCGTAGTACTTGGCGAGCGTGCCTGCCATCGAACTGCCCAGCGCCACGGACAGGAAGAACAGGGCGACCATCTGGGTGTGGAAAGCCTTGGGCGCCAGCTTCGTCGACAGTGACAGCCCCACCGGGGACAGGAACAGTTCCGCGAACGTGAACAGCAGCAGGATGAACACGAGGGCGAGCAGAGGAGTTCCGTTCGGCTGCCCGTCCGCGAACGGCAGGAACGCCAGGAACGCCACGCCCATGAGTCCGGTGCCGACCGCGAACTTCAGCGGCGACGACGGCTGCCGCGGGCCGAGCTTGGTCCACATCGCCGCGAACACGCCGGAGAAGATGATGATGAAGACCGGGTTGATGGACTGCACCCACGAGGGCGGGAAATCCCAGCCGAACAGGTTGCGGTCGAGGAACTTGTCCGCGTAGATCGGAACCACCGTGAACTGCTGCTGGAACAGTGACCAGAACGCGGCGCTCGCCAGGAACATCGGGATGAACGCGACCACCCGGCTGCGCTCGGTGCTGGTGATCTGCCTGCTCGACAGGATCAGCCCGAAATAGCCGACCGCCGCGGCGATCGTCAGACCGACCACGACGTCCGAGAGGTTGCCGGTGGTGATCAGACCGACCAGGCACAGCACGACCAGCGCTGCCACGGCCACCGCCGCGGCTACCCCGTACTTCCACAGCAACGAGCGTGGCAGGGGGTTCGACGGCGAGGCGCCGATGTTTCCGAGGTGCTTGCGGCCGAGCGTGTACTGGATCAGACCGATCGCCATGCCGACCGCGGCCAGCGCGAAGCCGACGTGGAAGCCCCAGTTGTCCTCGGCCCATCCGGTGAGCAGCGGCCCGATGAAGGCGCCGATGTTGATGCCCATGTAGTAGATCGAGAACCCGGCGTCGCGGCGCTCGTCACCCTCGGAATACAGGTCGCCGACCAGGGACGTGGCGTTGGCCTTCAATCCGCCGCTGCCGACCGCGACGAGGATCAGGCCGACCCCGACCCCCGAGAGCCCGGGAATGACGGCCAACGCGATGTGTCCGAGCATCACCAGGACAGCGCTGTAGAACAGGGTCCGCTCCGAACCGAGCACCCGGTCCGCGATCCATGCCCCGAGAACCGTCGACAGGTAGACGGTGCCGCCGTACGCGCCGACGATCGAGACGGCCGATGCCTCGGAGATCCCCAACCCGCCGTCGGCGACCGAGTAGTAGAGGTAGTAGATCAGGATGCCCTGCATCCCGTAGAACGAGAACCTCTCCCAGAGTTCGACCGAGAACAGGTTCGCCAGCGCGAACGGCTGACCGAAGAACCCGTGGTCGCGCTTCGGGTCGTGCGGAGGCGACGCCAGTTCGCTCATCCCAAAACTGTGCCACGCACGTCGCGGGTGCGGCGGCTACGACGCCAATTTGTTGCGGGGCGGCCTAGACCACCGCACGGCGGCGCTCGACGGCCGCGTAGACGGCGCGCCAGCCGAGGAGGAACACGCCCAGCACGGTCGCGGCGACCAGGATGAAGCTGAATGCGGTGCCCTGGCCGGACACGACGCGGAGCAGCATGCCGCCGACCAGCGTGCAGAGCCAGATGACGATTCCGGCAGGGACCACGGACGCGGGCATCGACTTGTTCCGGTAGAGCGCCTCGTTGGCGATCCAACCGAGCGCGAGTCCACCGAGGAACGGCCATGCCGTCGTCAGCAGCCCGGTCAGGGCGTTCGCCTCGTCGTGGCTGCGGCGCCCGATCGCACAGAACACGATGACCAGGACGACGTCGACGAGCAGGATCGGCAGCACCTTCTTCACGCAGTCCAGCGTAGCGACGCAGTTTTGCGGACGGGGTCCGGGCCGAACCGCGATACTGCGACCTGAACACGGGAGTGATGCGATGACGCCAGTGGGGAGCACGTGATGAGGCAGTGGAACGACGAATGCGATGTCCTGGTGGTCGGGTCGGGGGCCGGAGGCGTCACCGGCGCGTACACGGCCGCCCGGGAGGGCCTCGACGTGATCCTCGTCGAGGCCACCGACAGG
This sequence comes from Rhodococcus sp. Q, assembly GCF_005503035.1. Classification (NCBI taxonomy): domain Bacteria; kingdom Bacillati; phylum Actinomycetota; class Actinomycetes; order Mycobacteriales; family Nocardiaceae; genus Rhodococcus; species Rhodococcus sp. Q. Next base: position 84,018 of record NZ_SCOY01000019.1, on the reverse strand, counting down.
TTCGGCGGGACGACGGCCTACTCGGGTGGTGGCGGCATGTGGTTCCCCTGCAATGCGGTCCTCGGGCGTGCCGGTGACGACGACACCCTCGACGACGCGCTGACGTACTTCCGGGCCGTTGTCGGCGACGGCAGTCCGGACGAGATGCAGGAGACCTTCGTACGCTCCGGCGCCCCGCTCATCGACTACCTCGAGACGGACGAGCACTTCGTCTTCCAGGTGCTGCCGTGGCCCGACTACTTCGGCCGGGCGCCCAAGGCCAGGGCGGGAGGCAGGCACATCGTCCCGAGGCCGCTACGCGCCGCCAAGCTCGCCGACTCCGGCGAGACCGTCCGTGGGCCGCTGGGGCGGGACTGGGCGGACGAATCCGCAGGCGACTACCTCGTGGGCGGCCGCGCCCTCGTCGGCCGGTTCCTGTGGGCGATGGAGGACATGGCGAACGCGCGCCTCCGGCTCGGTACCGCGCTCGAGGAGCTCGTCGTGGAGGACGGCGTCGTCGCCGGGGCAGTCGTCTCCTGCGACGGCGAACGCCGAACCATCCGCGCCAGGCGCGGAATTCTGTTGGCAGCAGGAGGTTTCGAGCAGAACCAGGGACTGCGCGACGAGTACGGTGTCCCCGGCTCGGCCCGCGACACCATGGGTCCGTGGGGCAATCTCGGCAAGGCGCATCGCGCCGGAATCGCGGTGGGCGCCGACACCCGCTTGATGGACCAGGCCTGGTGGTCGCCCGGACTGACCCACCCCGACGGTCGCTCGGCGTTCGCGCTCTGGTTCACCGGCGGCATCTTCGTCGACGGGGCGGGCAAGCGGTTCGTGAACGAGTCGTCCCCGTACGACCGGCTCGGTCGCGACGTCATCGCGCACGAGGACGTCGACGCGTCCGCGGCGCGGTACTGGATGATCTACGACGACCGGGAGGGCCTCGTTCCGCCGGTCAAGGCGCCCAACGTCCCGCTCTCGGCCACCGAGGACTACCTCGCCGCAGGTCTGTGGAAGACGGCCGACACCCTCGCCGAACTCGCCGAACTCATCGGAGTCCCGGCGGAGAATCTCACCGCCACGGTGCAACGCTTCAACGAGTTCGCCGCCACCGGCACCGACGCCGATTTCGGTCGCGGCGACGAACCGTACGACAGGTCGTTCTCCGGCGGCAATTCCCCGCTGGTGCCGATCGAGAAAGGCCCGTTCCACGCAGCGGCGTTCGGCATCTCCGACCTCGGCACGAAGGGGGGTCTGGTCACCGACACGTCGGCGCGGGTCCTCGATGCGTCCGGCACCGTGATCCCTGGGCTGTATGCGGCGGGCAACACGATGGCGCCGGTCAGCGGCACCGTCTACCCGGGTGGCGGAAACCCCATCGGCGCGAGCATGGTGTTCAGCCACCTCGCCGCACTCGACATGGCCCGAGGTGTCCGCGGGAGCTGAAACACGAAAGCGCCCAACGCAGCCGGAGGGGGACGGCGGCGTTGGGCGCGAGCGGGGGAGGGATCAGGCCTGCAGGCCGGCCTCGATCTCGAGCGTGATGGTGATCTTGTCGCCGACGACGGCGCCACCACCCTCGAGGGGCATCTCGATGGAGATGCCGAAGTCCTTGCGGTTGAGGACGGTGGACGCCTCGAAGCCGGCGACCGGACCGTTGCCCATGCCGGGGTTGACGCCGTTGTACTCGAGGGTCAGCTCGACCTGCTTGGTCACGCCGTGGAGGGTGAAGTCGCCGGTGAGGACGTAGTCGTCGCCCTTCGAGCGGACGTCGGTCGAGACGAAGGTCGCGGTCGGGAACTGCTCGGCGTCGAAGAAGTCGGCCGACTTGATGTGGCCGTCGCGCTGCTCGTTCTTGGTGTCGATGGACGCGACCTGGATCTCGGCGGTCACGGACGGGGTGCCGTCCTCGGCGACGGTGATCGCGCCCGAGAAGTCGTTGAACGTGCCGCGGACCTTGCTGACCATGAGGTGCCGGACCGAGAAGCCGACGGTCGAGTGGGTGGTGTCGATGGCCCAGGTGCCGGCGGTGAGCGTGGGGAGGGTGGCGGTGGCGGTGGTCATGGGAACTCCTCGCGAGTTGATTGAATGTTCAAGCACTGGTGTGTTCAACGGTGGCAGCCGCGGACTGATTCCCGCAACCGGATGTGAGCCCCGTCACTTCTGCCTGTGTGTGAGCAGGAGAATCAGACGTGGACGGTCGCCGATGTGCGGGCGCGGGCGACAGCGGCGAGGACGGCGTGAAGACTCGATGCCGTCACCGATCGGTCCACGCCGACACCCCACGCGGTGTGGTCGCCGACCCGGCACCGGGCGAAGGTCGCTGCCTCCGCGTCGGCTCCGGAGCCGACGGACTGCTGCGTCACCGACAGCACCTCCACCTCGACCCCGTGTCCGCCGATGATTCGGGTCAGGGCATCGACCGGGCCGGACGCGACTGCCTCGTCGTCGAGTGGCAGCCCGTCGACGGTCGCGCGGACACGCAACCGGTCCCCGCCGGTGACGTGATCGACCGCCCACGACTGCAGACTCTCGTGCCTGCAGTACGTGTCGCGCAGGAGCTTCCAGAGTTGATCCGCCGTCGCCTCGGTGCCGCTGTCATCCGTTGCCCGCTGTACGTGACGGGCGAAGTCGATCTGCAGTCCGCGTGGCAGGTCGACACCGAATGCCGACTGCAGCAGGTAGGCGACGCCGCCCTTGCCGGACTGGCTGTTCACCCGGATCACCGCCTCGTAGTCGCGGCCGACGTCACGCGGGTCGATCGGCAGGTAGGGCACGTCCCACGGCGCCCGTCCCGGATCGAGTCCCGCGGACTCGGCCTGCGCGTAGTGGTGCGCGAAGCCCTTCTTGATCGCGTCCTGATGGGTTCCGGAGAATGCGGTGTACACCAGGTCGCCGCCGTACGGGTGTCGTGGGTGCACGTCGATCCTGTTGCAGTACTCCACTGTTCGGCGAACGGCGTCGATGTCGGAGAAGTCGATCATCGGATCGACCCCCTGCGCGTGCAGGTTCAGGGCGAGGGTCACCAGATCCACGTTCCCGGTGCGTTCGCCGTTCCCGAACAGGCAGCCCTCCACTCGCTGGGCGCCGGCCAGTACCGCCAGTTCGGCACACGCGACGCCGGTGCCGCGGTCGTTGTGGGGGTGCACCGACAGGATCACCGACTCGCGGCGTGCGAGATTCCGGTGCATGTACTCGATCTGGTCGGCGTACACGTTCGGCGTCGAGATCTCCACGGTCGCAGGCAGATTGTGGATGACCGGCCGGTCCGGGCTGGCGTCCCACAGTTCGGTGAGGCTGTTGCACACCTGCAGCACGTAGTCCGGTTCGGTCAGGTTGAACACCTCCGGGGAGAACTCGAACCGGACGCCGGGGTGTGCCTCGCCGCCGCGGGCGACCTCCCCGGCGGCGTCGACGATCAAGCGGTGCAACGACTCCCGATCGTGTCCGAGGACGACGTCGCGCCACGTGGGAGCCGTCGCCGTGTACATGTGCAGCACCACGTTCGGAAGTCCGCGCACCGACTCGTAGGTGCGCTCGATCAGATCGGTGCGGGCGGCGGTGAACACGACGATGGTGACGTCGTCGGGCACCAGGTTCTGCTCGGAGAGGGCGCGGACGAAGTCGAAGTCCGTCTGGCTGGCAGACGGGTAGCCGACCTCGATCTCCTTGTAGCCCATCGCGACCAGTAGTTCGAAGAATCGGCGCTTGCGGTCCGGGTCCATCGGCTCGGCGAGCGCCTGGTTCCCGTCCCTCAGGTCGACCGGGACCCACAGGGGTGCCTCGGTGAGTTGATGTGTGGGCCAGTGTCGTTCGATCGGAGGAACGGTCACCCGCTCGGTGTGTGAGCGGTAGCGGTGGGACGGCATCGGCGACGGGGTCTGGCGGTTCACGTTCATGGCAGGTGCTCCAGGTACGGATCGGGCGACCGGCACGACCGAACCCCGCGGCGGGGTGCCGGTCCGGTCAGACCCCGCCGCGGCGGTCGAGGAGCAGTCCACGAAAAGCCACGGAAGGTAGGCTAGACCGAAACAACTTGTCTGACAACCCGAGGAGTTATCCCGGTGACCGCCCCGCTGCGCCGCAACCTGCTCGCCGACCAGGCCGCCGATCAACTGCTCGGCCGACTCGCGGACGGGGAATGGAAGGTCGGCGCCAAGCTGCCCGGCGAGACCACCCTCGCCGCCGAACTCGGTGTCGGACGCTCCACGATCCGCGAAGCCCTGCGCATGCTCGCTGGTCAGGGCCTGCTCCGGGCCAGGCAGGGCGCAGGCGTCTACGTCGAGCGCACCACCCCCGCTGTCGCATGGGAAGGGGTGCTGCGTGGCCAGGCGATCGCCGAGGTCGTCGAGGTCCGCAACGCCATCGAGGTCGAGGCCGCACGGCTCGCGGCGGCACGCGCCACCGCCGACGACGTCGCCGCCATGCGCCGGGCGCTGACGCGACGCGAGGAGGCCTTCCCGCTCGGGGACCGCGCCTTCGTCGAGGCCGACATCGAGGTCCACCGCGCCGTCGTCGCCGCCGCTCACAACCGGGTGCTGTCCGAACTGTTCGAGACCTTCGTGCCACGGCTGACCGAGGCGATGATCGACATGGTCGAACTTCTCGGGACCCGCACCCACGACCCCGAACCCGACGCGGACGACCACCGAGCACTGGTGGATGCCGTCGCCACCGGGGATGCGGCCGCCGCGGTCGCGATCAGTCGCGCGCATCTCGACGCGATGCTCGCCGCCGTCCAGAAACCGGGGTGAGGTTCCGTCAGCCCGAGCGGGGGTCGTTGGGGGTGTCGTCCCGGGCCGTCAGATGCTGCTCGCGCTGGTCGAACTCGAACTGCTCCCGCTGCTCGCGGCGCTCCAGCTCGACGTCGAACTCGAGGTCCTCGTGCTGGTGTCCCCGGAACAAGAAGGCGAAGACGATCCAGCCGACGATCGCCACCAGGATGAAACTCACCCCGCGGTAGACGAAGGCCGCCGCGACCGCCTCCGAAGCGCTGATCCGCGCCGCCGTCGTCAGCGTCGCGATCAGGGTGGCGTCGACGAACACCAGGCCGCCGGGCGCCAGGGGGATCGTCGCGACGGCCTTGCCGGCGGCGAACGCGATGAGCACACCGGCCAATGTCGGCTCAGCGCCGATCGCCCAACACGCCAGAGCGAGGCACGCGACATCCGCGGTCCGATGCACGACCGACCACCCGGCCGTGATCGCCCCGTCGCGTTTGCCCAGCTGCACCGACTCGAGCTGGGAGAGTGTCTCGCGCACCGCGTGCATCCCGGTGTTCGCGGGCTTCGACCGCATCCGGTTGACGCGGACCAGGACCCACCGGGCCGCCGCCTCGATCGCGCTCGGGTGCGCGGAGACGTAGCGGATCGCGACGACCAGCGCGATCAGGCCGACGACGGACAGCACCAGCATCACCGGGCTGACGGAGCCGCCCACGAGCAGTGCACCGCCCAGCCCGATCAGCGCAAGCCCGATGCCCGCGATCACCCCGGAGATCGCCAGCTGCCACGACGCCACTACGGGATTCGCTCCCCAGCGGCGCGTCTCCCGGTACGTGAACGCGGTGGAGAACACCTGCCCGGCAGGCAGCGTGACGGCCATCGCCGTCGAGGCGTAGACGACGGCGACCGACTTGGGCTGGCCGACATCGACGCCGCCGGCGTGCAGCAACTGCTTCTGCACCCGCCCGTACCCGCTGAGCGAAATGGCCTGCGCAATCACGCACGCCGCCAGCCAACCCCAGTGGATCTCGGTCAGGGCGCGCCACGAATCGTGCAGCCGCGGCCACAGGTAGATGCCCTCGGCGACGAGCAGCGCCAGCAACGCGACGCCGGCAAGCCATTTCAGCCACCAGTAGCGACCGCGGCGCCTGGGTGTGTCCGGCACAGCCTGATCGGTGGGGGAGTCCCCACTCCGGTCCGGCTCCGGCGTCACCACCAGGCCAGCGTAGCCAATCGAGGTTGGTTCACCTCAGAAGCGCGAACTCCGGGTCACGGATACTGCACCGGCGACGCCAGGTGGGTGACCCGGTTGCGGCCCCGAAGCTGGACCTGGTCGCCGAGTTCCCATTCCGACTGTTCCTCCTCGTCGGCGAAGTACAGCGCGCTGGTCGATGCCAGCACGCGGCTGGGGTGGATCTTCGCCAGCTCCGTCAGCCGCGACGCCTCGTTGACCGGATCCCCGATGACCGTGTACTCGAACCGCTCGGCAGCGCCGATGTTGCCCGCGACGGCCAGACCTGCGGAGACGCCGATACCGATGTCGAGCGCGGTGATGCCGTTGAGCGCGAATCGCAGTTCACGGGCAGCAGCGAGCGCCGCCGTGGGCGCGTCCGGCCTGTCCAGCGGCGCACCGAAGATCGCGAGCGCGGCGTCACCCATGAACTTGTTGACGAACCCGTGATGGCGGTCGACGACATCGACCACCACCCGGAAGAACTCGTTGAGCAGGCTGACGACCTCGCCGGGTGGCCGTTCCGCCGCCGCACCCGTCGACCCCACCATGTCGACGAACAGGACCGCCACGAACCGGGTCTCGCCGCCGAGCTCGGTTCCGAACTGCAATGCGCGACGCGCGACGTCCTCGCCGACGTGCTGGCCGAACAGTTCCCGCAGTACCCGGCGTTCGGCCGAGTCCTGCATCATCCGGTTGAACCCCACCTGCAGACGCCCGATCTCGCTGCCGTCGAACACCTCCACCTGCACGTCCGTCGCGCCGCGCTGGACCCGTTCGATCGCCCGCCGCAGCTGGCGAATCGGATCCGACACCTGGCTCGCGGTCAGCATCGACAGCACGAACGCCGTCGTGATCGTCATCCCCGACAGCAGCAGGATCGCGATTGCCAACGAGTTGGTGGAGAACTGCAGATCGGTGCTCAGCTGCGTCGCGCACAGCAGGATGATGCCGATCACCGGCATCAACGTGCCCAGGCCCCACGTCATCGCCATCCGGGTGCCGACACCGGGCGCGAGCGTCCGGTCGAACCGGCCCTCCGACAGGGCCTGCGCGGCGACGGGCCGCAGAATCCGCTCGCCCAGCATGTAGGTGAAACCGAACGTCGTCGTCGCCGCCATACATACGGTCACGATCACCGCGACGGCCAGCTCCGGCATCTCCGTCACCGTGAGGACCACGAACAGGATGCCGCCGACCACCCACAGGATCAGGTGCACGATCGCCTGGCGCAGCGGCGCGTGCAGCGCTGCCATCTGCTCGTTTCGGGTCGGCGGGCCGCCGCGCAACTGCCATCGGATCACCGAACGCAGCATCATCGCGGCCGCGCCCAGGCTCACGATGCCCGCGAGGATCAGGTAGACGCCGAAGATGACGACGTTCCGAACCCGGTCGTCGATGATCGCCGCCGACTCGTCGATCGGAAGTCCGTATCGGATGAACGCCAGCACCAGCACCGCACCGATGAAGTTCGCGAGAATCATCGACCCCATGTAGAGCGGCCAACGACTGCGCATGGTCAGCGCGACCGCTCGATAGGAGGATGCCAGCACAGCGACCAATTTAGCTGGGCATACCCGGTGGGAGGAGAGTCGGAGGGCCCAACCATGACCGGGGGCACATTCGTCCGGACCGAGCGCCGCGAGAGACGTGGGGCGACGCCAGGGGACGTAGGGTCGCCCGAGTGACCGTGAACGACCCGCAGCGGAGTCGACCGACCGAGCCACTGTGGCGGGCCGGACAGGTGTTCCGGCTGGCCACGCTGGTGTATGCGATCGGCTATCAGGCGCACGCGGTGTCCGAGTACGTTCGACCGACCCTGAGTTGGGTGATCGTCGCACTCATGGCGGTGTGGTCCGGGGTGGCCGCCGTCGTCCTGTCCCGGGACGGCGCGGCGCGGCGCTGGTGGGTCGTCGCCGACGTGGCGGTGGTTGTCGGTGCGATGGCGGCGACGCGTCTGGTCGCCGACCAGGACTGGTACTCCGCACATCAGAGCCTCCCCACCACCCTGTGGGCCACCAACGCGGTGATCTCGGCCGCCATCCTGAGCGGGCCGCTCGTCGGCGTCCTCGCGGGACTCGGGATCGCGATCGTCGCCGTCGCCGTGCGCGGGACGATCGACGTCGACCTCGCGGGGGATGCCACGGCACCCGTACTGATGTCCGTCGGACTCGCGGTCGGGCTGGCGGCGAACACCGCGCGACGCGCGCAGGGCCAACTCGAGCGGGCCGCCCGGCTGGCGGCGGCGACCGAGGAACGGGAACGCCTGGGGCGCGAGGTACACGACGGAGTGCTCCAGGTGCTCGCGTACGTACGGCGCCGCGGCGCGGAGATCGGCGGTCCGACCCTGGAGCTGTCCACGCTGGCCGGTGAGCAGGAGGTCGCGCTTCGGGAGCTGATCTCCGAGCAGGCGGTGCCGGTCGCGGGCGACAGCGCCGACGTGGACCTGCGGACGCTGCTGCGTTCGCAGGCCGGGACCGCGGTGTCGGTGTCGACGCCCGGCGGTGCCGTCACGATGCCCCGCGACCGGGCGGAGGAACTGGCGGCCGTGGTGCGGACCGCGCTGTCCAATGTCGCGCTGCACGCAGGCGCGAACGCGAAAGCGTATGTCCTGCTGGAGGACCTCGGCGTCGATGTGATCGTGTCCGTGCGTGACGACGGCGTCGGGATGGCGGCGGACCGACTCGCCGCAGCGGAGGCGGAAGGGCGCATGGGAGTGTCGAGGTCCATCCTGGGCAGGGTGGCCGCACTGGGCGGTGACGCCACGCTGGACACCGCAGTCGGTGAGGGCGTCGAATGGGAGATCCGGGTGGGCAAACGCGCGCCGGGGAAGGGGTGAGCGTGGCCGAGCAGGTGACGGTGATGGTGGTCGACGACCACCCGATCTGGCGGGACGGGGTGGCACGCGATCTCGGGTCGGCAGGCTTCGACGTCGTCGCCACCGCGGACGGTGTCGCCGCCGCCGCGCGCCGAGCGGCCGCCGTGCTCCCCGCGGTCGTGCTGATGGACATGCAGCTGCCGGACGGCAACGGCGCCCAGGCGACGGCCGCGGTTCTCGCGGTGTCCCCGGAGACCCGGGTGCTCGTGCTGTCCGCATCGGCCGAACGCGAGGACGTGCTCGACGCGATCAAGTCCGGCGCCACCGGGTACCTCGTCAAGAGTGCCTCCGTGGCCGAACTCGTTGCGGCCGTCCACGCCACCGCGTCCGGACAGGCCGTGTTCACTCCGGGCCTGGCCGGGCTCGTCCTGGGGGAGTTCCGGCGGATCGCGGGGGCCGAGCCGGAGCCGTCCGTCCCGGTGCCGCGTCTGACGGACCGCGAGACCGAGGTGTTGCGGCTCGTCGCGAAAGGGTTGAGCGCCAAGCAGATCGCGACCCGGCTCGGTCTGAGTCACCGGACCGTGGAGAACCACGTCCAGGCGACCCTGCGGAAACTCCAGTTGGCGAACCGTGTCGCCCTGGCTCGGTACGCGATCGAGAACGGACTCGACTAGCGGCACGTCTCCCGATCGACACACCCGGGTCGCCGCGTCCACGGAAAGTCCCCGGTCCGTTCGAGTAGGACTACTCATGTCCGCGGAAGCGGAGAACTCGATGCTGGAACCATGGTCAATCCCGGTGGTACCCAGATCGATCCACAGTTGGTCGCCAGGCTGTCCGGCGAGTTCGCTGCGCTCGGGCAGCACCTGCGCGGCGTCTCCGAGGACCTGACGCGACTTCGGGCGCAGCTCGAGGTCCCGGTCGCGCAGACACCGCCGGTGTATCCGGCGCAGCCGGTCCAGCACCTTTCGGCCCAACCCGTCTACGCCCCGCAACCGATGTATCCGCAACCGATGTATGCGCAGCCCATGTACGCGCAGCCCGGTCCTCCGGCACGGCAGGCGCCCCCGCGCCCGGCCCCCGCTCCGCCGGTGCCGCGTGAGCCGTGGTGGCAGCGCGACGGCATGGTCAGCCGCGTTCTCGCGGCCGCGGGCGCGGCCGTCACCCTGATCGGTGTGGTGATGCTGCTGGTGCTCGCCGCGCAAGCCGGCTTCTTCGGTCCTGTCGCGAGAGTCGTGGCGGGTGCGGTGTTCTCGGCGGCTCTGGTCGGTGCGGGACTGCGCGTGTACGACCGCAGCGGTGGGCGGGTCGGCGCGATCGCGTTGGCCGTGACCGGGCTCGCGGGCGGCTTTCTCGCCGTCACCGCAGCGACCGTCTACCACGGTTGGTTCCCGCCGCTGGTCGGCCTCGCCCTGGCCGCCGCGATCGCCGCCGCCGGAATGCTGATCGCGACCCGGTGGGAGTCCCAGCCGATGGCAGCGCTCGTCACGACCGCGATCGCGGTCCTGGCGCCCGTGCTCACCGACGGCATCACCATGTCGCTGCTCGCGTTCCTGGTGGTGGTGCAGATCGCAGGCGCTTTCCCCCAGCTAGGCAAGGACTGGCCGTACCTGCACGTCGCACGGACCCTTCCGGCGGTCGTCGCGGTGCTCGTGGTGTTCGCGGACGCCACCTGGTCGGGGATCGGGCTGTGGCCGGACGGACATCGGCCGACCGTCGCGCTCCTGCTCGCCATGGCCGCGACCGTTGCGGTCGTCGGAGCGGGCACTGCCGTGATCGTGGTGCGCCGCAACGCCGCCGACGTCACCTCGAGCGTGATGCTCGCGGCCACGACCCTGCCGCTGCTGTTCACCGGAGGGGTGCTCACCCGGTGGACCGAGGTCGCGGTGCTGGTGGTCACGGCCGCGAGCCTCGTCGTGCTGATCGTGGCCGTTCCCGACCTGCCTGGTCACACCCGGATCGCCGCGTCGGCGGTCGCGGCCCTGGCGGCACTGCAGACGTGCGTCGCCGCCACCTCCGGGGACGTGCTGCCGGTGGCACTACTGACCCTCGCGCTGGGACTGGTCGCGGTCTCGGGCAGGACCGGATCCCGCATCGCGTTCACCGCCGCAACCGGATTCGGCGTGCTCGGTGGACTGCTGTTCCTCGGCATCGCGCCGCCGGAAGCGCTGACGGACCAGGACGATGCGAGTTCGTCCCTCGTGGTCGTCGTCGCCGGAGTTCTGCTCGCGGCCACCGTGGTGGCGCTCGCCGCGACCGCGCGGTCACTCGGCCTGCTCGGTGCGGATCGGACCGCCGTCGCCGCGATCGTCGCCGGGTTGGTGGCCGGGTACGCGGGCACCGCGACCGTGGTGACCGCGGGTGTCGCCGCTCTCGGCGCCACAACGGGATTCATCGCCGGGCACACCGCGGCGACGCTGGCGTGGATGGTGCTCGCCACCGCGATGCTGCGCTGGGGCCTGACCCATCCGGAGCATGCACGGCTCGCCCTCGTGTCCGGGCTGACGCTCACCGGGGCCGCGCTGGCAAAGCTGTTCCTCTTCGACCTCGCCACCCTCGACGGCGTCTACCGGGTCCTTGCCTTCCTCGGAGCGGGACTGCTGCTGCTCGCGGCAGGCACGAGGTATGCGCGGGCGTTCGCGTCCGGTGGTCAGGGCGGGAGCGCGGCGGCCTGAGCGCGATCGCACGGCGCCGACGGCCCCATTCACGGCGCGCATATCCTGTGCCGTATGGAGGACAGGGATCTTCGGGTGTCGGACGCCGAACGTGAATACGTGGGCCAGTTGCTGCAGCGCGCGGTTGGTCAGGGGATGCTCTCGCTCGGCGAATTCACCGAACGCATGGACACCGCTCTCGCTGCCCGCACGCGCGGTGAACTCAACAGTGTGCTGTTCGACTTGCCGGGCATCCGGGTCGTCGGCACCGACCACACAGCGCAGGCCCCCACGCCGAGCCCCCGGCGGCCGAGCCCCCGGCCGCCGACCCCGGTCGCGGCGGCGTACCAGGCCGATGCGCCGACGGTCATCCGCGCGAAGCTGTCGAGCGTGACCAGGAAGGGGGCCTGGCAGGTGCCGGCGACCCTCCACGTCGAGAACTGGCTGTCGAACGTCACCCTCGACTTCACGTCCGCGGTCATGCAGACCCAGGTCGTCGAGGTGACGATCGACGGCTACTGCGGTTCCGTCACCGTCGTCGTCCCCGGGGACGCCACCGTCGACCTCAACAGCATCGAGACCGTCGGCGGCAGCACCACCAACAAGGTGCGCACGGGTCCGAACATCGGGCCGCTGCACCTCGTGGTGCGCGGTCAGATGCGGTTCGGGTCCGTCACCGCGAAGCATCCGTTCGGGACGGGCCTCCGACGCATGCTCGGGTGACGACCCGACCTGTCCGTCAGTCGCGCCGCTGGCGCGCGAGCAGCTCGCTGACGCTGACCGTCGGCGCCCCGTCCGTGTGACGGTGCCGGCCCGAGTTCGACGGATCGTCGGCCGGCTGTGACTCGGTCGCCGGGGCGGGCGGGGTGGGGGCAGGCCACGCTGCCGTCGCCGCCTGCGTCGGGCGTTCCTGAGGGGTCCGCTCCGGCTGAGCCGGACGAACCTGCGGTGGCTGAGCCGGTCGACCCTGCGGTGACTGGCCCGGGCGGGCTTGCGTCTGCTGACCCTGTGGCTGGGCCGGTCGGGGCGGCAGCTGCTGGCCTTGCGGCTGGGCCGGGCCTGCCTGCGGCGCTCGGCCCTGTGGCTGTGCCGGGCGTGCCTGCGGTTGCTGCCCGGGTGCGCCTGCGTGCGCTTCCGACACCGCGTTCCCGTTCGCCTGCGACCCTGTCGGAACCCGGAGGCTCGACAGCCAGCTCTCGATCGGACGATTCTCCGTCGCGGGAGGCTCGGTACCGCGCCTCGGCGACACCGGAGCCTGCGGGGGTCGCTGCTGCTGGGGCGTCTGTGCAGGCGGACGCACCGCATCCTGCGGGAGCCGCGACGCCTGCTTCTGCTCGGGTTCCCGGCGCTGCTCGGGCGCGGGCCGTTCCGGTGCCTGACGTTCGGGCGCCGGGCGCGGTGCGACCTGCGGGATCGGCTCGGTCATCGGTTCGCCGGTCAGCGGTTCCACAGTCGCCGCGATCCGTGACGCCGCTGCCGTTCGAGGCGGCAACACCCGCTCGACGGCTTCCCTCGTCAACGGCGTCGAACGCTGCCGCTGAGCACCTTGCGGACGTGGTGCGGGCACACCGACAGGCGCGATCTCCGGGACGTCGGCGGGGATGCGTTCGTCGTCGAGGATCGGCTCGCCCAGGCCCATGCGCTCCTGAATACGCTTCATCCAGGCAGGCGCCCACCAGCAGTCGTCGCCGAGCAGCTTCATCACCGCCGGCACCAGGAACATGCGGATCACGGTGGCGTCGAGGACGAGCGCGGCGATCATGCCGTAGGCGATGTACTTCATCATCACCAGTTCGGAGAACGCGAACGCACCCGTGACCACGATCAGGATCAACGCCGCTGCGGTGATGATGCGACCCGTGTGCGCAGTGCCGACCCGGACGGACTCCGTCGTGCTCGCGCCCTGCGCCCTGGCCTCGACCATGCGGGAGAGCAGGAACACCTCGTAGTCGGTGGACAGGCCGTAGATGATCGCCATGATCAGCACCAGCACCGGCGACATGATCGGGCCGGGCGTGAAGTTCATCAAGCTCGCGCCGTGTCCGTCGATGAAGATCCACGTCAGGATGCCGAGCGTCGCGCCGAGACCGAGCGCGGTCATCAGCACGGCCTTGATCGGCAGCACCAGCGATCCGAACGCGAGGAACATCAGCAGCGTCGTCAGCAGCACCACCAGCGCCACCATCAGCGGCAGGCTGTCGAGCAGTGCGGCGATCGAGTCCTGCTCGATCGCGGGCGTGCCACCGACCAGCACCGTCGCTCCGTCGGGGACGTCCATTGCCCGCAGGTACTCGATCGTCGCCTCGGAGTCGTTGCGATCGACCAACCCGGCCTTGAAGACGGTCACGCCGTCCTTGGTCGGATTGTTGATGCTGAACTTCTCGACAAGGCCGGGTGCCTCGCTGGCCTCCCTGACGATCTGCGTCAGCTCAGCGCCCTGCGCGCCCTCGACGACCAACTTGATCGGCTCGGTGCGGTTGTTCGGGAACAGCTCGTCGAACTGCTCCTGCGCCAACCGGGTTGCGTTGTCGGGCGGGAGGTAGGTCTCGTTGATGCCGCCGAACTTGATGCCGGAGATCGGGATCGTCAGCAGCAGCAGCCCGATCACGATCGGGATCGCCACCTTCAGCGGGTTCTTCATGACCCACTGCGTCAAGCGGCCCCAGTAGCTGTTCTCGATCTCCTCGGCGGTCTTGGTCTTCCGCATGAACTTCAGCCCGAGGGCGTCCACTCGGCGACCGAGGATCGCGAGGATCGCAGGCAACACCGTCACCGAGATCAGCGCTGCCAGCATCACCGCGGCGATCGCGCCGTAGGCGACGGACTTGAGGAAGCCCTGCGGGAAGATCAGCAGCCCACCGAGGCTCGCCGTCACCATCGTCGCCGAGAACACCACGGTCCGGCCCGCAGTCATCACGGTGCGGCGGACGGCGTCGCCGGTCTCGTAGCCCTCGGCTATCTCCTCCCGGAACCGGCTCACCATGAACAGGCCGTAGTCGATCGCCAGGCCGAGGCCGATCAGCGACACCACCGGAACCACGAACGCGTTGACGTCCGTGAACAGGGTGAACAGCTTGACGATGCCGTTCGCGGCGATGATCGTCAGTCCACCGACGATCAGCGGGAGTGCCGCGGCGACGACGCCGCCGAAGACGAAGAACAGCAGCACACCGACGGCCGGGATGGCGAGGAGCTCCATGCGATGGACGTCGTTCGCCATCGTGTCGTTGAGCGTTCCGGTGACGGGTTGCAGGCCTGCCAGCTGCACGTCGATGCCATCGATGTAGAACACATCGCGCACCTCGCGGAAATTGGCCGCGACCTCGGTGTCGTTGGCGCCGGCTATCGCGACGCTCGCGATAGCGTGCTGCTTGGTCGCATCGGCCAGCTGGGCCAGTTTCGTCGTCCAGTAGCTGCCGTTGACCTTGAGGATCTGGTCCGGATTGTTCGCGACCGCGTCCTCGAGGTTCTTCGTGATCTTCGAGGCGAACGTCGGATCGTCGACGGTCTTGCCGTCGGGTGCGGTGTAGAGGAGCACCACGTCGGCCGTGGTGTCGCGGCCGAAGGTGCCGTCCGCCAGCTTCGCGGCGGTGACCGACTCGGAACCCGGGTCGTCCCAACCGCTCTGGCTCAGGTTCTTCTCGAGCCCGAGGCCGTACGCGCCGAGGCCGAGCATCAGCGCGACCATCACCCCGATCACCGTGAATCGGAGGCGATAGACGAGCTGGCCCCAGGTCGCGAACACTATTGCCCTCCTTGACGCCCGATGAGCAGGGCCGACAGTGGACGGAACGGCTGCAGCCACGCGCCCTCGTCGGGCAGCGAGTCCAGGCTCACCCGTGGCAGCGGCTCACGGAACACGCCCGGAATGTCTTCCAGGTCGACGAACTCGAGGATCTCCGAGGAGACCGCCCAGCTGGCGTGCTCCCGGAACCCGAGCACCTGCACCGGGACGCCCGCGGCCGCGAGGTCCTCGAGGGGCTCCCGGAATGCCTGGCCGTCTGCCGACGCGACCATGACACCGGCCAGCCCGCCGCCTGCGGCGCGCTGCTCGATGTGCGCGAGCATGTCGGCGTCGACATCGCTGTCCTCGTCGATCTTCGGCTTCGCGAACACCGCGAAACCGACGTTGCGCAGTGCCTCGACCCAGGGCCGGACGACGTCGGCACTGCCGGGCGCGATGTTGGTGA
This sequence comes from Rhodococcus sp. Q, assembly GCF_005503035.1. Lineage (NCBI taxonomy): Bacteria > Bacillati > Actinomycetota > Actinomycetes > Mycobacteriales > Nocardiaceae > Rhodococcus > Rhodococcus sp. Q. The sequence continues at coordinate 68,422 of NZ_SCOY01000019.1, read as the reverse complement.
ACACCGTCGCCTCCGGCTCGAGCCGCACCGGGCTCGTCCCGGACAGTTCCGCGGTGCGACCGAGCAGCCAGCGTCCGAGCGCGTCGAAGCGAGGTCGGTAGGCCGCGGTGGGACGGCCACCCAGAATTGCGCCGAGCCCCATGTCGAGGTTCGGCGCGTCCCAGACCAGGAGTACCCGGCGTGGCTGTCGAGGCTGCTCCGTGGCGTCGTCGCCCGCGGCCCCGAGAGAATCGGGTAATCGTTCGCTGACGCTCATCCGGTGGCCTTTCCCCAGATCATTTCCGTGATCGGACGCCCGACGCGGTGCGCCTTGTCCTCGAACTTGGTCACCGGACGCTCGTGGGTCATCGGCGAGTCGATCGCGCCGCCTGCCAGTTGCTCCCAGTCGAGTCGGGTCAGCCGCGGTTCGGCGTCACCGGCCTCGGCGATCCATTCTGCGTACTCGGCGTGGTCCGTCGCCACGTGCAACACACCGTTGTCCGCGAGTCGGTCCGCGATCAGCGCGAACGTCGCGGGCTGCAACAGCCGCCGCTTGTGGTGGCGTGCCTTGGGCCACGGGTCGGGGAAGAAGACCCGAGCACCGACCAGCGATCCCGGGGTGAGCATGTTCTCCAGCACGTCCATCGCGTCGCCGCGCAGGATTCGGATGTTGGAGATGTCCTCGCGTTCGACCGACTGCAGCAGCTGCGCCAGGCCGGGGCGGTACACCTCGACGGCAAGCAGATTCATGTGCGGCTCGGCCTGGGCCATCGCGGTGGTCGCCGTTCCGGTACCGCAGCCGATCTCGATGATCGTCGGCGCTTGCCTGCCGAACCACCCGTCGAGATCGAGGGGGGTGTCGGACACATCGGCGCCGATGGCGGGCCACATCCGGTCCCACGCTTGCTGCTGGGGATCGGTGAGGGAGCCACGTCGGGAGCGGAAACTGGTCACCCGGGGATACAGGCGGGATCCGCGGTCGGCGGCACCCTCCACCCGGGGTTCGGCGTCATTCACCCGACCATTGTCACGCATGACCACCGATTCCGGCAGCTGGGTCTCAAGTGTGAGTTGAGGGTTTGACGCTTCGACGGGCCTCCGACGGCACCCCTGTTCGGGGTGGTCATCCCACGGGAGCAGGCCTTTTCCCGGTGGAGGCGTCTTGTTCGGAGTGACACGTCTCCCGTTTGCACTGACCGGCTGTCATCATCACCACGCGTGTCGGGGGAGCCGCGCACGGGACTCGGAACACGTTGGGGGTGGCGTGAAGGTGTCGACTGATTCTTCTCTGGGTGGGGTGCTGCTCGCCCTCGGTGCGACCGCGCGGAAGGACGCGAGCGGCCTCGAACGGCTGTCGGTTGCCGCGGACGCCGCGGTCCTCGTCGAGTTCACCGGCCGCGCGGGTGTCGGCAGGTCCACGCTCGTCGCGGCGCTCGGATCCGTGGACGGCGCGGAGATCGTGGAGTCGGCCGCCCGTGACCGCCCCGGGTCCGTCGATCCGGTCCTCACCGGAGACGTGGTCGTGCTCGTGGTTCTCGACCCGCCGCGCGACGTGGACCGAGCGGCTGCCGCGGAGGCAGCGGGACGCCTGGTGCCGGTGCTGGCCAAGACCGACACCCTGACCGATCCCGACCGCGCGCTCGCCCGGGCGGCGTCGGCCCTCGAGGCGCCGTGCCTGCCCGTCACCACCGTCGGCCCGGACACCGGTCTGCCGCGGCTGCGTACGGCTCTGGACGACAGGGTTCGCGTGATCCGGGCCGCGCGGGCCGCGGAGCTGCTCAGCCACCTGCGGACGATCGCCGATCGGAACGGTGCCCGCGCGGCCGTCGACGATTTCCTCGCCTGCGACGAGGGAGTGCGCCTCGCGGCCCGGGCAACAGGTCTGGCGAGCCCGGACGGTGACGCGCAGACCCGGGCCCGATACTGGCGAACGCGGATGAACACCGAACAGGATCCCGACGCCGTGCGCGCCGCAGTGGCACTGCACCGCGATGCCGTCCGCGAGTGGGCGCGCCATGCCTGACCTCGACGTCGAGCAGGTGTTGCGACGCTGGCAGCTTCCCGGCTCGGGCGCACCCACGGTCGCCGTCGTCGGGCCGCCTGGCAGCGGTCGCAGCACGCTGGCCGATGCGCTGGCGTCGCTGCTGCCCGCGTTCCGGGTTCGTGACGGCTCGGATCCGGCTGCGTCCGTCGTCGTCGTGGCGTTCGATGCGTCCGCGCCGATCGGCCGGGAGGAACTGGGGTTGCTCACCGCTGCGGCCGCCACGGGATCGGTGGCGATCGCCGTCGTGACCCGGATCGACGCCCACCACGACTGGAAGTCGGTCCTCGACCGGGACGAGGCGGTGCTCGCCGGGCACGCACGCCGCGTCGTTGCCGGGCCGATCCTCCCGGTGTCCGTGTCTACGGGCCTCGGCCTGCCGGAGTTGCGGACAGCGGTCGAGCGCGCTCTGGACGACGGCGGCGCCACGCCGCGTCACGTCGAACTCGACCGGGTCCGGGCGATGGTCCGGGCGACCGCCGACGACCTGCGCCGTGACGACGCCACCGCGGCGCTGCGCGAACGTCGCGCAGCGCTGATCGCGGACCGGGACGGACCCCGCACCGAGTCCGCGGCGGCGCTGCGGCGGCTGTCCGCGCTCGCCCGCGTCGACCTCACCCATCTCGTCGGCGACCGGGTCCGTGCCGCGACCGCGGCCCTGCGCGCGGAGGTGGACCGGTCGGGGCGGTCGATGGCGGGGGAGTTTCCTCGTCGAGTGCGCGAGGAGGTCGACGTGCTGACTACCGCGGTGGACGCGACGACGGATGCGGTGCTGGGTGACCTCGCGGCCGCGGTGATGGGTGCGCCGCATCCGGTGGCAGGCCCGAACCGTCGCCCTCCCGTCGTGGACGATCCGGAGCCGCGGCACCGGGGCGTCGAGGATCGGATGATGATCGTGGTCGGTGCCTCGGCCGGCGCCGGACTCGGCCGGCTCGTGGTGTCACCGATGTCCCACATCGCCGCGTTCGACCTCGTCGCATTGCCCGTGACGCTCCTGATCGGGGGTGTCGCGGCGTGGGCGCTGACACGGATGCGCGGACTGGCCGCGGACCGGGCCCACCTCCGACAGTGGCTGGCGGAAGCGATGACGCAGGTCAGGTCGGGTCTGGAGCAACGGGCGCTGACGCGGCTCGTCGAGTCGGAAGCCGAGATCGTGGACGCCGTGCAGCGGGCGCATCGGGAGCGCGCCCGGACGACCGAACGCTCGCTGGCCGAACTCGACCGGGAGTTGCGGGACGGTGTCGCGCGGACCTCGGGGCGTCTCGCGGCCGTCGAGCGCGACCTCGCGGTCCTCGACCGCGCACTCGTGGAACACGATCGCCCGTTCGAGGAACCGGCGGACCGTGTGCTGCGTCCAAGTCCACAGTGACCGGCCCCGAAAGGGGAACGCGGGCGATCGAGAGGATGCCGAGATGCAGGACGAGACGCTGGTGGCGGGAATCGACGACCAGTACCCGGTGACCGTCGAGGCCGGTCCGGGTTCCGGAGACCTCATGCTTACCGAACCGACCGTCGACCTCGACGGTGACGGCATTCTCGACACCCGCGTCTATTCGGACGGCGGCGGAATGACGATCGCGTCCGACCTCGACGAGGACGGCTGGGCGGACCACGTCACCCGCATCGAGGCGGACGGCGCATACGCCGCGTGGGAGCCGCAGCGGGACCCGGACGGGACGGTTCGCTGGGACCCCGTCGACGAAGGACGGCTGTCGTTCGAGCGGTAGACGCCGGCGCGAATAGCTGTTCAACCGGCCCGGTTGTGTCGCCGGGCCGACGAGTCGGTGTGAAGGAATCCTTCGCCGTTCGACCGCTGTGCGGTCCGAGTCGGATCCGATGCCCCGTTTTCCGGGGCGTATTGCGGCCAATTCCGTGAAAACGGTCAGGCAACTGGACGATCGTCCGTATAAAGGTCTCGGTGCGTTATCTGATGATTGCGCACAGATAACTGACTATCAGGACTCGTCGCTGGGTAGTCGCGTTGGGTCCCGAACGAATCGTGAACGGAGTTTCCATGTCTCGATCCTCCCTGCGCCGCGTCACCGCCGCGGCCGCTGCGAGCGCGCTGGTCCTCGGCGGCGCAACGCTGAGCCTCGGCCTCGGAACCGGTGTCGCGGCAGCCGCAGATACCTGCGCACAGTCCACCCATGCCGAGAAGAACAACGCCAGCACCGTCTGGATTACCCACACCTACGACCGCTCGGTCAACGTGACCGAGGCCGCAGGCGGCACCCAGGTCACCTACAAGACCGTCATCGGCACCACGAGCATCGGCAACCCGTACGTCAACACCATCACCGAGTTCCCGCCCGCCGGATTCGGTGCGCCCGTCAAGTCGACGATCACCGCCTACAACCTCATCGGTGGTCAGCAGCCCGAAGAGGTGACCGCGACCCCGAACGGCGCCGGCTACAAGTTCACCAGCACCGGCTGGTTCGTGAACTCGGGTAACCCGGTCACCCTCGAGACCACCTACGTGGTTCCGAAGAACGCGACCCCCGGCTCGGCGATCACCAGCGGCGGCATCGGTGTCGCCGGCACCGTCGGTGTCAGCAACGAGCTGCCCAACCTGAACGCCTGCTTCAAGGTCCGTCTGCCCAACGCCGGCGAGACCGTGCTCAGCGTCGCCGACGAGACGGGCACCGGTTCGGGCGACGGCCAGCTGTCCTCGACCGGTTCGATCAGCGACGTCCTTGGTGACACCATCCTCAAGGTGATCGAAGGCTCGCTGAGCTGATCTGACGCACGACGTCCAACTCTGGCGGTGACGACCTCGGTCGTCACCGCCAGAGTTGTCTCGGTGGATCTGCTCGGATCACTGAATCGGTCCTGTGACCGATCGGACGTGACCCGATTCCCACATCGCGGACGCGCAGAGCTAACCTCTATTCAGGACACCCGGCGCCCGTGTCGTCGTCAACCGTGTGAAACCACTCGCACACGGTCGATGGAACAGCGGGTGGTGCCCCACCGAGAGGGGTAATCGCGATCCGCCGCGCACTGTCGTCCGGCAGGGCGCCGTGACTCGATTCCGGAACACCCCAGGGAGAGTTTGATGACCTCAGCGACCATTCCAGGTCTGACTGGCACTGACACCGCGCCCACCTCGCACGGCGAACTCCTCGCCTGGGTACGCGAAGTGGCGGAGCTGACCCAGCCCGATCGCGTCGTCTTCGCCGACGGTTCGGACGAGGAGTGGGACCGCCTGACCGCGCAGCTCGTCGAGGCAGGTACCTTCACGCGTCTCAACGACGAGAAGAAGCCCAACTCGTTCCTCGGCAACTCCGACCCGTCCGACGTGGCGCGTGTCGAGTCTCGCACCTACATCTGCTCGCGTGAAGAGATCGACGCCGGCCCCACCAACAACTGGATGGACCCGGCCGAGATGCGCGGCCTGATGACCGACCTGTACCGGGGCTGCATGCGCGGGCGCACCATGTACGTGGTGCCGTTCTGCATGGGTCCGCTGGGCGCCGACGATCCGAAGCTGGGCGTCGAGATCACCGACTCCGAGTACGTCGTCGTCTCGATGCGCATCATGACCCGCATGGGCCAGGCCGCGCTCGACAAGCTGGGCTCGGACAAGCCGTTCGTGAAGGCGCTGCACTCCGTCGGCGCGCCGCTCGCCGACGGCCAGGCCGACGTCCCGTGGCCGTGCAACGACACGAAGTACATCACCCACTTCCCCGAGGACCGCGAGATCTGGTCCTACGGTTCCGGTTACGGCGGCAACGCCCTGCTCGGCAAGAAGTGCTACTCGCTGCGTATCGCGTCGGCCATGGCCCACGACGAGGGCTGGCTGGCCGAGCACATGCTGATCCTCAAGCTGATCTCGCCCGAGGACAAGGCGTACTACATCGCGGCGGCGTTCCCGTCCGCGTGCGGCAAGACCAACCTCGCGATGATCCAGCCGACCATCCCCGGCTGGCGCGCCGAGACCCTCGGCGACGACATCGCGTGGATGCGCTTCGGTGAGGACGGCCGTCTGTACGCCGTCAACCCGGAGTTCGGTTTCTTCGGCGTCGCGCCGGGCACCAACTACGGCTCGAACCCCAACGCGATGAAGACGCTCGAGGCGGGCAACTCGCTGTACACGAACGTCGGACTGACCGACGACGGCGACGTCTGGTGGGAGGGCCTCGAGGGCGAGCCTACGCACCTGATCGACTGGAAGGGCAACGACTGGACCCCCGAGTCCGGCGAGAAGGCCGCCCACCCGAACTCGCGCTACTGCACCCCGATGTCGCAGTGCCCGATCCTCGCCCCCGAGTGGGACGACCCGCAGGGCGTGCCGATCTCGGCGATCCTGTTCGGTGGACGCCGCAAGACCACCGTCCCGCTGGTCAGCGAGTCCTTCGACTGGCAGCACGGCACCTTCCTCGGCGCGACGCTCTCGTCCGAGCAGACCGCCGCTGCCGAGGGCGCGGTGGGCACGGTCCGCCGCGACCCGATGGCGATGATCCCGTTCATCGGCTACAACGCAGGCGACTACCTGAACCACTGGATCACCCTCGGCAAGAACGCCGACTCGGAGAAGCTGCCGAAGATCTTCTACGTGAACTGGTTCCGTCGCGGTGACGACGGCCGCTTCCTGTGGCCCGGTTTCGGCGAGAACTCCCGCGTCCTCAAGTGGATCGTGGACCGCATCGAGCACAAGGCGGGCGCGCAGACCACCCCGATCGGCTACGTGCCGACCGCGGCGGACCTCGAGCTCGACGGCCTCGACGTCGTTGCCGCCGATGTCGACGAGGCCCTCGCGGTCGACGTCGAGGAGTGGAAGTCCGAACTGCCGCTCATCGAGGAATGGTTCGAGTTCCTCGGAGAGAAGGTGCCGTCGGGCGTCCGCGACGAGTTCGAGGCTCTGAAGCAGCGTCTCGGCTGACGTAGTCCAGCTTCGTGATGAGGGGAACCCTCGACCGGTTGATCCGGTTGAAGGTTCCCCTCACCCGTTTCCGGGGGTGGTGTCGCCGAACCCAGGTGGCAGTGGTGGAATACATCCAACGAACAGCGACGCCCGGCGTATACGCACGGGGAGAGGATCAGCGATGAGCCAGATCTACAACAACGTCACCGAACTGGTCGGGCGGACCCCGCTCGTCCGCCTGAACCGCCTCACGGACGGTGCGCAGGCGCAGGTGGTGGCCAAGCTCGAGTTCTACAACCCCGCCAACAGCGTCAAGGACCGCATCGGTGTCGCGATCATCGACGCCGCCGAGCAGTCCGGTGAGCTCAAGCCCGGCGGCACCATCGTCGAGGGCACGTCCGGTAACACCGGCATCGCGCTCGCCATGGTTGCGGCCGCCCGCGGCTACAAGGTCATCCTCACGATGCCGGAGACGATGTCCACCGAGCGTCGCGTCATGCTGCGCGCCTACGGCGCCGAGATCGTGCTGACCCCGGGTTCCGAGGGCATGGCCGGTGCCGTCAAGAAGGCCGAGGAGATCGTCGGGCAGACCGAGAACGCGGTTCTCGCACGCCAGTTCGCGAACCCGGCCAACCCGGCCATCCACCAGGCCACCACCGGTGAAGAGGTCTGGGCCGACACCGACGGCAAGGTCGACATCTTCGTCGCGGGCATCGGCACCGGCGGCACCATCACCGGTGTCGGCCGCGCACTGCGCGAGCGCAACCCCGAGGTCAAGATCGTGGGCGTCGAGCCCGCCGATTCGCCGATCCTGACCGGCGGACAGCCCGGCCCGCACAAGATCCAGGGTCTCGGCGCCAACTTCGTGCCCGACATCCTCGATCGCGACATCTACGACGAGATCATCGACGTCAAGCTGGACGACGCCATCACGACCGCACGCAGCCTCGGCACCGACGAGGGCATCCTCGGCGGCATCTCCGCGGGCGCGAACGTGTGGGGCGCGCTGGAGCTCGCGAAGCGTCCCGAGAACGCGGGCAAGCTGATCGTCGTGGTGGTGCCGGACTTCGGTGAGCGGTACATCTCGACGCCGCTGTTCGAGCACATCCGGGACTGAGACATGGGAGTGCTGCGCACGGTTCGGGAGGACCTGCAGGCCGCGCGCGGCCAGGACCCGGCCGCGCGTAGCAACGTCGAGAACGCGATCGTCTACTCGGGGTTGCACGCAATCTGGTCGCACCGGGTCGCGCACCGCATGTGGGCGAAGCCCGCGCTGCGTGGTCCGGCCCGCATGCTCTCCCAGTTCACCCGGTTCCTGACCGGCATCGAGATCCACCCCGGCGCGACGATCGGCCGGCGGTTCTTCATCGACCACGGGATGGGTGTCGTCATCGGCGAGACCACCGAGATCGGCGACGACGTGATGCTCTATCACGGAGTCACTCTCGGCGGTCGGTCGCTGGCGAAGACGAAGCGTCACCCGACGATCGGGAACCGCGTCACGGTCGGCGCGGGAGCGAAGATCCTGGGCCCGGTCGTCGTCGGGGACGACAGCGCAGTCGGCGCCAATGCGGTCGTCACCCGTGACGTGCCGCCCGATTCGATCGCGACAGGAATTCCGGCGACCGTGCGACACCGCAGCGGTCGCCAGCACGAGCAGTTGGTCGACCCCAACAGCTACATCGACCCTGCGATGTACATCTGAGCTGACCCCAGGGGGAGGGGAGTCCATGTCCGGTCCGACCGGGCATGGACTCCCCTCACCCGTTGTCGGGGGTGAGCGCGGGGTCGCCGGGCGTCGACAGCGACAGCACGACCTTGCGGATGTACGGATGCTGTTCGAGGGCCTTCTCGCATCGGTCCAGTTGTTCCGCGACGGTGTGCTCGGCGCCGTCGCCGACCAGGTCGACGGCCCCGACGACGAACACCTGACGCGGACCCAGGTACTCCATCCGCAGCATCGTCACCCGCTCCACTTCCGGAAGATCCAGCAGGGACCGCAGGCCTGCGTTCCGCAGCTGTGGTGACGCCTCCTCGCCGACGAGGAATCGTCGGTTGCGGTCGATCAGGATCACCGCGATCACCCCGAGCAGGATGCCGACGAGGATCGACCCGATCGCGTCGGGCACCGGTGACCCCGTGATCTGGTGCAGGAGGATTCCGACGAACGCGATCAGTAGGCCGATCAGGGCCGCGGCGTCCTCCGCGAACACGGCCCGCACCGTCGGGTCGGACGTGTGGAGTGCGTGCTCGAACAGGTCGCGATCCGCGGACGCCGCCTCGGTCCGGACCTGCCGATACGCCTGCCGGAACGAAATCGCCTCGAGTACGAGGGAGATGCCGAGTACCGCGTAGGCGATGCCGTAGTCGGCGGCGGGCTCGGGATGGACCAGTTCCTGGATGCCGTGCGTGATCGACACCCCCGCGCCGAGCGCGAAGAGTCCGAGTGCCGCGAACATCGACCAGATATATGCCTCACGTCCGTATCCGAGCGGGTGGGCGCGGTCCGCGGCCCGCCGCGATCGTCCGTTCGCGATGAGCAGCAGCACCTCGTTTCCCGTGTCCGCCCAGGAGTGGGTCGCCTCCGCGACCATCGAGGCCGACCCGGTGAGCACCGCGGCCACAGTTTTGGCGAGGGCGATCGCGAGGTTCGCGCCGAACGCCAGCACCACAGTGAGCGTGCTCTCCTGGCCGGAATCCGACCGCTCGGAGCCCGCCGTCACGTCCGGATCCGTCATTCGTGGAACCCTACGACGAGCAGTGGGCGTTCTGCCTCGGCTGGAGCCGTGTCGAGCGGTCCGTGTTGGCGGAGTAACGGTTTGGCGGGGAATCTCCGGGCAGTCGGCGTGTTTTCCCGCGATTCGGACGGTTGTCCAATAGGGTGCGGGCGCTCTCTCCAAGTCGGACCGCATAGCGGGGGGTTGCGGTCACATCCACAGGAAGGTTCACCATGCCGAGTACCACCCTGACGAGGATCGTCGGCGGCGCCGCGATCACCGCCGCGACCACCGCTGCACTGGCATTCGCAATGCCGGCGACGGCGTCGGCCGCGACCGCGACCGCGCCCGTGTTGAAGGCGTCGGTCAGCGGCGGGGACGTCACGTTCACACTCGACGATCCCAACACCGGCATCCTCGACGGGTGCGCAGCCGGTCTCGTCGACGCCGGCCGCGCGGTGGAGATCAGTGCACTGCTGGCGAACATCACCGATCCGGCCAACTTCCTCGGCATCCTCAACAGCGGTGTCATCAAGGGCGCACCCGCGATCACCACCATTCTGGATCGTTCCGCGAGTGTGACGGTTCAGGACCTGCCCAACGGCGTCTACGCCGCGGTCGGTGCCTGCGCGGGCATCGGCAAGGACGCGGCGACTGCGATGGCGCCGGTGATCGTCCCTGCCGGCCTCGGCAGTGTCGCCGGTGTCGCCGACTTCGGCAGCACGGTCCTCGAGAACCCGGAGGCCATTCCGGTCTTCCTCACGCTGCTCGGTGTGTCGACCGCGAGCAGTGGCGACAGCGGGAGCGCCGGCAGCTGATCCCCGGGAAACATGAACGCGCGTCGCACCTTTCGGTGCGGCGCGCGTTTCACGTTCGGTAGGGTCTGCGGCCGCGACGACCCCGTCCCCGGCCTCGGCAGGGCCGGTCCCGTGACGGGTCCGCCTTGCCAATCGCGTCGAGGCTCGATTTGACAGTCGTCCGACCGTGGTGGTTGGTTGGATGGCGCAGCACCTCGTTAGGCGAGGCTCCTGCACGAACACAGGCCACTGATCTGACGACGTCGAGAGACGCCCAAGGTTAGGACAGGTCTCCCCGGATTAAGGGGTGATCCAAGGTGGCTTCCCGGAGTCGGGACACGTCGTGCAGTGCCGAAGCTTTTACGTGGAGGTGACGTGTTTCACGAAATGCGTTCCGCAAGAAGGACTCACGACCTCGTGTGCTCGCCGGAACTTTTCGGCGCCGGATGGTCCACCGACCGGCGCCCGTGTCTCAAGGAGGTGACCGCCGTGGACGAACCCCCCAGTCGACTGTCGACTCGCATCTCGATGACCGACGGCGGTCGCCGCGCGCTCTAGCCGTCTCCCGCCTCGGTCCTTTCCTCCACGGCCAACCGCCGTGCCCACTCGCGCGACTTGTCTTGTCGCGGAGAAGTTTTGCGCTGCGCTCCTGACGTTTCGGAGCCGGCGCGGAGAAGGACACAGCCATGTCATTCACCACTGTGCTCACGTTCCCTCGGCGAGAGAAGGCGGCGGAGCGCTCGCACACCACCTCGCTGGCACCGGACGACGCCCGTCGGTTGACCGCTCTCGCCGGGCGGGCGCCGCGTGACGTTCACGCCGATCTCGGCACCACCTTCCAGGGATTGCGCTCCGACCAGCTGGACCGGCTGCGCGAGGAGTTCGGTCCGAACCGCATTCGTCGGGACGGACCCCCACCTGCGTTCATCCAGCTGCTGAAGGCGTTCACGAACCCCTTCGTTCTCATTCTGGTCTTCCTCTGTGTCGTCATGTTCGCAACGGACGTCCTGTGGGCCGACGACGGCCCGTCCTACGACGGCATCGTGCTGGTGGGATCGATGGTCCTGGTCAGCGTTCTGCTGCGGTTCTGGCAGGAGCACCGCTCGGGTCGGGCCGTGGCGGCACTCGAGAAGATGGTCACCGTCACCGCCACGACCACCCGGCGGCTCGACGGCAAGGTGGTGAGCGGCGAGATCCCGATCGACGAGTTGCTACCCGGCGACGTGGTGTCCCTTGCCGCGGGCGACATGATCCCCGCCGACGTCCGGGTCGTGCGGGCCACGCACCTGCAGGTGAACCAGTCGATGCTCAGCGGGGAGTCGGCGCCGGTCGAGAAGACGGCAGCAGCCATCCACGGGGCGGACGCGCGGCGAATCCTGGACGCGGACAACCTCGCCTTCATGGGGACCTCGGTTGTCTCGGGCTCGGCCACGGCGGTCGTGGTGAACACCGGACGCCGCACCTACTTCGGCGCAATGGCGAAGTGCCTGGACAATTCCCGGCCCGACACCGAATTCGACGTCGGAGTGCGGAAGGTCAGCTATCTGCTGATCCGGTTGATGGTCGTCATGGTTCCGGCTGTCTTCGTGATCAACGGCCTCACCAAGGACTGGAGCCAGGCTCTGCTGTTCGGCGTCGCCACCGCGGTCGGACTGACACCGGAGATGCTGCCGCTGATCGTCACCGCGACGCTCGCGAAGGGCGCGCTGCACATGTCGCGCCACAAGGTGATCGTCAGGCGGCTGGGGGCGATTCAGAATTTCGGCGCAATGGATGTGCTCTGCACCGACAAGACGGGGACCCTGACGGAGGACCGGATCGCGCTGGCCGACCACCTGGATCCGGTGGGGCAGCGCAGCAGGTCGACCCTGCGTCTGGCGACGGTGAACGCCCACTTCCAGACGGGGCTGCGCAACTCGATCGACGAGGCCGTGCTGGCTGCGGCGGGAAAGCCGTTGTCCGAGTGGATCGGGCGAAATCACCGCCTCGTCGACGAGATCCCGTTCGACTTCACGCGTCGCCGCATGTCCGTCGTGGTCGAGGACGGCGGACTGGACCTCCTCGTCACCAAGGGTGCGGTGGAAGAGGTCCTTGCCTTGTGCGACTCGGTCCTGGCGAATGACCGGACGCGCGAGCTGAACGCGACGTCCCGATCCGAGATCGAGGAGCTCGTCGCACGCCTCAACGGCGAGGGCAAGCGAGTACTTGCGTTGGCCCGCAAGCATGTTCGCGTCAACGGAGAGGGGCGGCGTGACTACACGAGCGTGGACGAGTCGGGCCTCACCCTCGTCGGGTTCCTGACCTTCCTCGACCCGCCGAAGGCGTCGGCCTCGTCGGCAGTCGCGGCGCTGCAGGCCCACGGCACCGCGGTCAAGGTGATCACCGGCGACAACGAGCTGGTCACGGAGGCCGTGTGCCGCAAGGCGGGAATCGAGGTCGGCACCGTCGTCGACGGTGACCGGGTGGACCGGTCGAGCGACGTGGAACTCGCCGCGCTCGTGGGGGAGACGGCCGTGTTCGTGAAGATCGATCCGACGCAGAAGGCGCGAATCGTACGGTCGCTCAAGCAATGCGGGAACACCGTCGGGTTTCTCGGCGACGGGGTGAACGACGCACCGGCACTGCACGCCGCGGACGTCGGCATCTCGGTGGACAGCGCTGCCGACATCGCTCGTGAGTCCGCGGACATCGTCCTGTTGGAGAAGGATCTCGGTGTACTCGAGCACGGTGTTCTCGAGGGTCGTCGCACGTTCGGCAACATGCTCAAGTACGTCAAGATGACCGCCAGCTCGAACTTCGGCAACGTGTTCACCGTGCTGGTTGCGAGTGCCATGCTGCCGTTTCTGCCGATGATCCCGCTGGTCCTGTTGGTGCAGAATCTGGTGTACGACCTCGCGATGCTTGCGCTTCCCTGGGACCGCGTCGATCGTGAGTTCCTGACCAGGCCGCGTAAGTGGGAGACCCGCAGCCTGGCCCGGTACATCGTGTCCTTCGGCCCGATCAGCTCGATTTTCGACATCGCGACGTTCGCGCTGATGTGGTTCGTCTTCGCCGCCAACGCGCCGGAACACGCCGCGCTGTTCCAGTCCGGGTGGTTCGTCGAGTCACTTCTCACGCAGACTCTCATCGTCCACGTGATTCGCACTCGGCGAGTTCCCTTCCTGCAGTCCCGGGCGTCGGTGCCACTCCTCGTGACGACAGCACTCGCGTGCGTGTTCGGGCTCATGCTTCCGTTCACCGGCCTCGGCGGGTCGCTCGGGCTGATTCCGTTGCCGTGGAGCTACTTCCCGTGGCTGATCGGAATCCTCGCGGCGTACTGCGCGACGACCCAGATCGCGAAGATGCTGTTCATCCGCCGCGGCTGGATGTGAGGGGTTCACACCCCTCGGCCGACAAACGCGAACGCGCGCCGCACCTTTCGGTGCGGCGCGCGTTCGCGTCAGTGGGAGATCAGGCGCCGTAGCCGGGCGGCATCAGGATCGACTTGATCTCGCAGTACTCGTCCAGACCCTCGGGGCCGTTCTCGCGGCCGATGCCGGAGTTCTTGTAGCCGCCGAACGGGGAGCCCGGATCGAAGGCGTACCAGTTGATTCCGTAGGTGCCGGTGCGGATCTGCTTGGCGATCTCGAGGCCCTTCTCGACGTCGGTGGTGTACACCGAGCCGGCGAGGCCGTAGTCGGAGTCGTTGGCGATCTTGATGGCCTCGTCGACGGTGTCGTAGGGGATCACCGACAGCACGGGTCCGAAGATCTCCTCGCGCGCGATGGTCATCGAGTTGTCGACGTCCGCGAAGATGGTCGGCTCGACGAAGTAGCCCTTCTCGAGGCCGGCCGGCACGCCGCCGCCGAGGACGAGGCGGGCGCCTTCCTCCTTGCCCTTCTCGATGTATCCGAGGACCTTGTCGCGCTGCTTGGCGGTGATGATCGGGCCGAGCTGCGCGGCCGCGTCGTCGGGTCCGCCGACCGGGAAGAACCCGGCGAACTGCACCATCGCCTCGACGATCTCGTCGTAGCGGGAGCGCGGGGCGAGGATGCGGGTCTGGCCGACGCACGCCTGGCCGGAGTTCATCAGGCCGGACAGCACCAGCATCGGCATGGCCGTCGCGACGTCCATGTCCTCGAGCAGGATCGCGGCGGACTTGCCACCGAGCTCGAGCGAGCAGCGCTTGAGGTTCTGCGCGGCGATCGCGCCGATCTTGCGGCCGACGGCGCTGCTGCCGGTGAAGGTGATCTTGTCGACGTCGGGGTGCGAGACCAGGTATTCGCCGGTTTCCGCGCCGCCGGGGACGATGGACAGCACGCCCTCGGGCAGGCCGGCCTCGGCGAAGATCTCGGCGACGAGGTTGGCGTTCATCGGGGTTTCCGGCGCGGGCTTGAGCACCAGGGTGCAGCCGGAGATGATCGCAGGCGCGAGCTTGTTCACCAGCAGGAACAGCGGGACATTCCAGGCGATGACGGCGGCGACGACGCCGACCGGCTCGCGCACGACCTTGCAGACGCCGAACGGTCCGGTGCGCTCTTCCTCCCAGGTGAACGTCTCCGCCAGCGCCGCGTAGCTGTTCAGCACCGCCAGCGTCGGCGTCTTCTGCATCAGCTCGACGCTCGCCCGCGGCGCGCCCATCTCGGCCGAGATCAGCGTGCACAGCTCGTCGGCGCGCTCCTCGATCAGCTTCGCGGCCTTGACGAGGATCTCGGCGCGCTGCGTCGGGGTGGTCTGCGGCCAGGGGCCGGACTCGAGGGCGGCGCGGGCGGCGCCGATCGCAGCGTCGATGTCCGCGGGGGCGGCGACCGGCACGCTGCCGACCCGCTCCTCGGTCGCGGGCGAGAACACCTCGAGGCGTTCGGACGTGGACGGCTGCGTCCACTGTCCGCCGATGTAGAGCTTGTCGTAGTCGGTCATGAGTTCTTCCTTGCTGGTGCGGATTTCGGCTCGTGCGGGTCGTCGAATGCGGTGGAACGAGGGATCAGGTGCTGGCCTCCCCCGGTGCGTGCGTCGTTGAAGTCGCTGTTGCGGGCGTCACGGAACCCTGGCCCAGTAGGTGCCGTCGATCATGTCCTCGAGTGTCTTGCGGTGCATGATCATGTCGTCGGGATCGTCCGGCAGCGTCGCGTGCCCGAACGCGATCGCCCGGCTCTGCACGCGGAACATGATCGTTGCGTGCCGAAGCGCGGCGTAGACGCTGTAGTAGTCGAGATTCTCGGCGGTGTACCCCGTGAGGTCCGCGTAGGTGGCGGCGACGTCGTCGCGGCGCATGAAGTCGGGAAGTCCGGGTAGTCCCGCGACGGCGGCCAGGTCCTCGAAGAACCTGTGCAGGAAGATCATCCACGCGACATCCATCTCGCGGGGGCCGAGTGCAGCCATCTCCCAGTCCAGCACCGCGACAGGTGTGAAGTCGCGGAACATGATGTTGCCGATGCGGGAGTCTCCCCAGCACAGGACCGCGGGTGACGGGTCGGCGGGCACGTTCGCCTCGAGCCAGTCGAGGGCGCGCTCGATCAGCGGCGACCGCGGCCCGTCGGACGTGGCCCACCCGTAGTAGCCGCGCTGCCGGGCGAGGTGCGCTCGGAACGCGTCCTCGGCGGTCGGGCCCGCGTCGTGCAGGTGCAGGAAACCGAAGTTCTCGGCAGCGTCGGGGATCGCGTGCAGTGCGGCGAGGACACCGACGGACGCGTCCTGCAGGGTTCGGCGCTGCTCGGGCGTCGCCTCCGACAGCCACGACCCGAAGTTGTAGGGCATGACGTCCGGCGGGACGACACCCTCGATGCGCTGCATGACGAAGAACGGCGCGCCGAGCGGCGTCGGGTCCGGTTCGGACCAGTACGCGGTCGGGACCGGGACGTCGGACAGGTCACCGACAGCCTTCATGACGTCGAACTGGGTGCCCATGTCGTAGCTCGGGAAGATCGGCATCGACGATGCGCCGGGTTCGATCCGGGCGACCAGTTCGTGTACGCGGCGAGTGCCGTCCTCGGTCCATTCGGCATCGAGGAGCACGGTCTCGCTGGACATGCCGTTCGCGTCGGGGAGGCGAACCTCGAGGATCTGCGGGTCCGCGTCGGCGGGGAGGCGGCCGGCCAGCCAGGTCTGCAGTGCATCGCGGAGCTGTTCCGGGTCGCGCCGGGACTCGCTGGGTCGCGAGAATTCGGCGTGGTTGTCACCCTCGGCGATCTCGGTTGCGCTCACAGTGCCCTCGTTCCGTCGTCCTCGGCGGACGCGGGGCGATCCCGGCCTCCGAGGCTGAGTGTGGTGAGAAGCACACTAGAACACGTTACAGAGTCGTGGGGGTGAAATCACCACCCATTTCGGTTGGGCCTGTAACGGAATTAATCGCCGCAGGTCAGAACGCCGGCGCCGATCAGGGTTGCCCGCGCGCCGAGCGTCGCCGGGACGACCCGCAGGCCTCGGCTGAACGACAGCCCGGCGTGGCGCCGCGCCGCGTCCCTCATCGGACCCCACAACTGCGCTCCGGCCTGACCGAAGCCGCCGCCGACGACGGCCAGATCGAGGTCGAGGACGGCGGCCGTCGACGCGATCGCGGCGCCGATCGCCGTCCCGGATCGGCTCAGCGCCGCCGCGGCGACGTGGTCCCCGGACTTCGCCGCCCGCGCCAACTCCATGCCGGTCGACCCCACCCAACCCCTGGCGTTCGCCCACCGGACCGCGGACGGACCCGACGCGACCGCCTCCAGACACCCGAAACCGCCGCACGCGCAGGGCACGTCCTCCGCTCCCGGGACCACGACGTGCCCGATGTGGCCTGCGTTGCCGGTTCGCCCACCGAGGATCCGACCCTCCAGGACGATCCCCCCGCCCACGCCGGTCGACACGATCATCCCGATCTGGTTGTCGATGCCGCGTCCCGCGCCGAACCGGTACTCGGCGAGGGTGCAGCACGCGCCGTCGATCGCGAGGGTGATGTCCGCGTTCGGAAACAGGCTGCGCACCGCGTCGACGAGCGGGAAACCGTGACGCCACTCCGCGATGTTGAGGGGGCCGACGGCGCCTGCCAGAGCGTCGACGGGTCCGGCGGACGCGATCCCGACCCGCTCGACCCGGCGCCCGGCTGCCACGGCGGCAAGCAGGGATTCGGCGGCCGCCCACACGCCGACGTCCGGTGTCGCGACCTGCTGTTCGCCGGCCAGCGTCCCGTCCGATTCGACCCGCGCGGCCGCCAACTTGGTGCCGCCGATGTCGAGGGCGAGTGCGGTCATCGCCGCAGGCTATCGCCCGTGCACCTGTGTCGTCGTTCCGGCCACCGGAAAGGCGAACAAGCGCGTCAGCGTCGACGCACCACCAGGACCAGGTTCGAGACCAGGAATTCGCGCACCAGTGGGACTCTGACCAGCCACCACGCCCAGCGTGGGTGATACCGGGGAAACGCGGCGAGCAGGTCGCCGTCGGTCGTCGAGCGCGCCCAGGTCAAACCGTCCGCGGCCCCGACGTCGAACAGGGACACCCCGAACCGGTTCTTCGGCTCCCTGCCGTGCTTGCGGGCGTAACGACGGGCCGCGTACTCGCCGCCGAACGCGTGCCACGGACCCGTCTCGTGTCCGCCGAACGGACCCCACCACAGCGTGTACGACAGGACCATCAGCCCGCCCGGCTTGGTCACCCGCAGCATCTCGTCGGCCATCGTCCACGGCTGCGGCACGTGCTCGGCGACGTTCGACGAGAAACAGATGTCGACGGACGCGTCCCGCACCGGCAACGCCATCCCCGACCCGCGGATGCCGCCGTGTGCGGGCAGACCCGCGGCGTGCATCTCCGTCGGGTCCGGCTCCACCGGAACGTAGGTCGCACCGGCGCCGCGGAACGCGTCCGCGAAGTAGCCGGGACCGCCGCCGACATCGAGAACCGTCAGGCCTTCCAACGTCCGGCCCGTCGCACCGGCGTGCAGGTCGCCGATCAGTTCGAGAGAATCCGTCGCCAGCGCACCGTAGAAGCGGTCCGGATCGGTCTGCTCGAACCGGAAGTCCGACAGCAGCCGCACCGAGCGGCGGAGGGTGGCCCGACGGGCGAAGAGGCGGGTCACGGGGAGCGCGGTCACGGCGAGCCAGCCTATCGACACGTACAACGACGCGATCACGTCGGCACCGACCCGCACCACGCGGCAGGACAAAGCCGATAAGGTGTGCAACGGCCGCCGCCGCGGTCGACACACCCGAGGGTTCCAGGAGTAGTGCCGTGCGCGAGGTTCTGTTGCTGTGCTGGCGGGACACCGGGCATCCCCAGGGCGGCGGCAGCGAACGCTACCTGGAACAGGTCGGCGCCGGGCTGGCCGCACGCGGGATCACCGTCACTCTCCGCACCGCCTCGTACCCGGGGGCGCCCCGCGACGAGGTCGTCGACGGCATCCGGATCAGCCGGGGTGGCGGACGGTTCACGGTCTATCCGCGGGCGCTCGCCGCGATCGCCGCAGGTCGGCTCGGTTTCGGCCCGCTCAAGGGCATCAGGCCCGACGCCGTTGTCGACACCCAGAACGGCATCCCGTTCTTCGCCCGGCTCGTCGCAGGCGCACCCAGCACCGTCCTCGTGCACCACTGCCACCGCGAGCAGTGGCCCGTCGCGGGCAAGCTCGTCGGCCGGATCGGTTGGTGGGTCGAATCCCGACTGTCGCCGCGCGTACACAGCAGCAACCAGTACCTGACGGTGTCGCTGCCGTCCGCGGAGGAACTCGATGCACTCGGCGTCGACCGAGGCAGGGTCGCCGTGGTTCGCAACGGCGTCGACGCGGTCCCGCCGACCGCGCCCGTCGGTGACGACGCCACCCGCACGGCGCACCCCAGCATCTGTGTCCTGTCACGTCTCGTGCCCCACAAGCAGATCGAAGACGCGCTGAACGCCGTCGCGACGCTGCGGTCACGAATCCCGGGGCTGCACCTCGACGTCGTCGGCGGTGGCTGGTGGGAGCAGAACCTGCGCGACTGCGCCGCCGAACTCGGCATCGCCGACGCGGTGACGTTCCACGGGCACGTGCCCGAACAGCGCAAGCACGAACTCCTCGCCCGGGCATGGGTACACGTGATGCCGTCCCGCAAGGAGGGCTGGGGGCTCGCCGTCATCGAAGCGGCGCAGCACGGCGTCCCGACGGTCGGCTACCGCTCGTCCCGCGGACTGACCGATTCGATCGTGGACGGCGTCACCGGTGTCGTGGTCGGCGCCGAGATCGCGGACCCGGACCGCGGCGGCGAGGACGTCGCCGCGTTGACCGGAGCCGTCGAGGAGCTACTGCTCGATGCCGAGCGTCGCACCGAACTGGGGGAGAAGGCGCGGGTGCGGGCCGCCGAGTTCTCCTGGGCGCAGACCGCGGCCGGGGTGCACACCGTCCTCGCCGAATCGGCGGCGGGACGGCACGTGTCAGGACTGATCGGGGCGGACCCGACGACGGACCGCGCCGACTACGCAGCCGAGCGCGCCGCCGGCTAGCAGCAGCGCCCACAGCAGGTGCGCGGCCACCAGGGTGGCCCGATGCGTTGATGAATAGTCCTGCGGTGCAACGTCTCCCGGAACCCGATACAGCGTGAGGTGCTCGTCGGTGAACGCCGGCTCCAACGCGTCCAGCAGGTGAGTGTCCCCCGGTTCACCCGGCGTGCCGTGTTCGACGAGCACCCATCCGACACCGCGTGCCGCGAGATCCTCCGGCGCACCGCCCTTCTCGAGCAGCTCCTCGATCTCGGCTGCCCGGCCACCCTCCCCGGCGACGTCGGAGTCACGGGCGCCGACGACCAGGAGTTCCCCCGTCTGCGGGACGTCGAGGGGCAGCATCCGGGGTGCCGGATCGAGCACCGGTGCAGACCCCGAATACGGGAACCGGCGGAACGTCCCGGCGGGCAGCACCGCGACGTCGCCGTCGGCACCGTCGAGCACGGCCGCCACCTGCTGCCAGGAGTCCGGATAGTGCACCGGCCGCAGTGCGCCCCCGACACCCCACGCCAGGTCAGGTAGTGACAACAGAACGACGGCAATCGCGACGCCTGCCGCAGCGCGAGGCGGGCCGGCGTCGGCCCGGTCGGGGGTGAACACCCGACGGCCGAACGCCGCGAGCACCCCGACTCCGACCGCTGCCGCGAGCGCGTAGAACGGCACCGCGAGCGCGACCCACTTCTGGGCGTCGCGCAGCAGCCCGAACCCCGGCACGTGCACGACCGCCCACTCCGCGACGGTCAGTCCCCACCCGGTCGCCCCGACCGCGGGCAGCACCACGGCGACCGCCGCAAGAGCGGCCAACACCACCAGCATCGGATTCCGGCGCCTGCGCCACAGCGCGGGTAGCCCGCACGCGACCAGCGTCAGCAGCACGGCGGTGGCGATCAACGCCCACAGCGACGTCCGGCTGCCCGGTACGGCGTCCGCATTCCAGATCCCGCCCAACCCCGCGAGACTGCCCACCGTCGCCAGACCCGGCTCGGCGCGCGCCGCGAACGCCGCGACCCCCGCGGGATCGGCGCCCTGCGCGCCCGCCCCGGACAGGGCGGTCGCCGCGAGCCACGGCGCCGACACCCCCGCTGCGATCAGTGCTCCGACCAGAACGCGAACGCCGCGCCTCGACCGACCGCCCGGCGTCGCGAGCAGCAGCAACGCCAGCAGGGACGCCATGACGGCGCCCGTCGGCGTCAACCCGGCGGCGGCCAGCGCGAACACCAGCGGACACCACACCAGGACTCCCGGCGTCGACCGCCTGATCGCGACGACCGCGACCACGATCCACGGCAACGCCGCATACCCCGTCAGTAGACTCCAGTGCCCCTGCAGCAGGCGTTCCGCGACGTACGGATTCCACAGCGTCACCGTCGACGCCAGCAGTCGTGCGGGCAGGGTGACGGTCGGCAGTAGCACCGCGACCATGCGCGCCGCGCCCCACCCCGCCGCCCACAGTGCGAGCAGCAGAACGACCTTCACGACCACGCCGCCGTCGACCACCGTCGACGCGACCGCCAGCGCCGCGTCCTGCGGTACCGCGCGCGCCGCAGCGTCCGACAGGCCCAACGCCGAGTCGGTGAGGTACGACCGAGGGGTGCTGACCGCATCCCGCACCAGTAGGTGACCCGGCCCGAGCAGTGGCCCCAGTATCACCAACGCGAGAGCAAGACCGAACGCGGGCTCGGCCGGCCGGGTGAGCCCCGCGGGCCGCGCGATCATGGACCGAAGACTAATGGGTGTCATCATTGGCGGATGACTCCGCGGCCCGCCACGACTTCTGCCGTGGCCGGGATGACGATGGTGACCGCAGGGTCGATGACCGCGAACGTCGCGTCCTACCTCCTCGCGCTGCTCGCGGCGCGGTGGCTCGGGCCCGCCGGTTACGGCGAGTTCGCCGCCCTCACCGCAGCGCAACTCGTCCTTGCCGTGCCTGCCCTCGCCCTGCAGACCGTCGTCGCGCGCGAGGTGGTCCTCGGACGCCACCCGGCCGCGCTCCGGGCACTGGCCTGGCGGTGCACGGCCATCGTCGTCGTCCTCGCGGCACTGCTCGTCGTACCGATCTCCGCGGCCCTCGGCACCAGCGTCGCCGCGACCGCGGCCGCGCTGCTCACCGCGCCGATGCTTGTGTTGCTGGCGGGCGAACAGGGTCTGCTGCAGGGAGCAGGCCGATTCGCTGCCCTCGCAGTCGTTCTCGCCGTCGCCGGACTCGGCAAGGTCGCGCCCGCGGTCGCGGTGCTGGCCGTCGGAGGGGGTCCGGGCGCAGCGCTCACCGCGTCGGCCGTCGGCACGGGTGTCGTCGCCGTCGCGGCCCGGCTGTTCGTCGGTCGCGTGCCCGCGACCGACACCGCACGCGCCGACGTCGGAGTCGCGGCGGTCCTGCGCGCATCGCAGGTGCAGCTGGCGCTGATCGTGCTGTCGTCCGTGGACGTCCTGCTCTCCCGCGTGGTCCTCGGCGACGAGGCCGCCGGGCAGTACGCCCTCGGCGCCGTCGCCACCAAGGTTGCGTTCTGGCTGCCCGCCGCGGTCGGCGTCGTTCTCTACCCGCGCATGGCCAATCCGGCGCACTCGGGGCAGGCGGTGCGGTCCGCGTTGGGTGTCCTCGTGGGAATCGGCGCCCTCGCCGTCGGTGCTGCCGCCGTCGCCGCGCCCCTCGTGCCGGCCCTGCTCGGGGAGTCGTACGCGCCCGTGCAGGGCCTGCTGTGGGCGTTCGCGCTGAACGGGGCGTGCCTCGCCGTCCTGCAGGGCGCACTGCTGTCCGCGATCGCCAGCGAGCGCACCAGGCTCGCGGCCGTCGCGTGGATCGGACTCGCCGCGGAGGTGGCACTGATCCTCGGGGCGGTGTCCACCATCGCGCAGCTGATCGCGGTCGCAGCGTCCGTGGCTGCCCTCACCGCGGCGGCTGCGGCACTGCTGGCCCTACGCAGCCCCGCCTGACCGCCTCCCGAGGTTCCCTGATGTCACATCGGGTACCGCTGAGTTACCCGATGTGACATCAGGGAACGGTGGCAGGCGACGACGCTGCCCGACGCCGAGATGGGCGTCACCCGTCCGGACATACGAAAGGGCCCCGCACTCGAGTCGAGTGCGGGGCCCAGTCGTGTGGAGCTACTACTGACGCGTCGTCGGCGGATCCTGGTCCGGGCGGACCTGCGGGATCTCGACGGTCTGGTCGGAGGTGTAGTCGTGGCGGGGGATCAGCTCGGTGTCGGCGTCGCCCTGGTAGGCCGGTGCCGGTGTGACCGGCGCGCCGCCGTCGACGGGAGCGTCCTTGGGGCCACGGCCACCGCGGGTGCCGAGGAAGATGCCCGCGGCCAGTGCGATGACGCCGAGGATGCCGGCGACGATCGGGACAGTGCGGCCGAAGGTCGACAGCTTGTCGGCGCCGTCCTTGGCCTGACCGATCTGGTACTCGATGGTCTCCTCGTTGAACGGCAGCGTGGCCTTGAGGACGGTGACCTCGGGCTTGCCAGCGGCCCGGGCGTAGTACTGGAACAGCTTCTCCTGGCCCTTGACGACGACGCCGGTGACCGGATCGACCCACACGTCGCGCTCGTTCTCGTACCAGCGGGACATGGTGATCGGCGCGGCGCCACCCTCGACACCCCAGGTGTCGGCGGGGAGGGACAGCTTGTTGGTGGGCGAGGCCACGACCTTCGACAGGTCGACGGGGCCGACCTTCTGGTTGTAGTGGTAGACCTTCATCCCGTTGATCTCGGTCTCTTCGACGAAGTCGATGTCCTGCGTGGAGCGGGAGTTGAGGTCGAAGTACGGGTACGCCTTCTGCTCGCCGTCGAACGGCCACTTGTACTGCAGGCCGGTGTGCTCGACCTCTTCGGCGGGCTTGCTGGCGTCGGTCTGGATGGTGCCGATCGGGTCCTGGATCGGCATCGAGGTGACGCGGTCGAGGGTGACGCGGTCGATCGTCGCGGTCAGCAGGCCGGTGTCGCCCTGCTTGTCGGTGCGACGCAGCGTCTGACCGGCCTGGACCGTGATGCGGTCGGCGTCGGAGGGGTCGACGACGGTGACGTAGCGCTGCGCGACGAGCGGAACGCCGGTGTTGACGACGGCCTTGCCCGAGGTCAGCGACTTGGCGTCGAGGACGTCACCGGTGCCTTCGGCGATGGTGGTGACCTCGAGGTCGAGCGGGGTCTTCTTGAGCTTGCCGACGGTGTAGGTCGGGATCAGTAGGGCGGCAGCCAGTAGGAAAGCGCCGAGCCCCACCAGAATGCAGGCGAGTATCCTGCTCGGCCCTGAGCGTTCCGCCATACCGAATCTCCTTAGTCTCCTGATGGCCCCATCAGCGTGGCGCGGTGGCCGCACTGATCGCGGAGTGTCCTGAGACACCCAGTGAGACGAGACAGTAACAGTGTCCGGTGTTCGATTGCGCTGGCACGCCTAATATCGGGCACCGTAGAAAACTCACCGGTAGGTCGAATCGGCGACCTCCGCGCACACTGGACGCGATATGAACACCTCCGCAGACCACGTCGACCAGCCTTCGGCCCCGCCTCACCAGGCGGTTCGAGGGTTCGTGCCGTCCCTCGAAGGGATGCGTGGGCTTGCCGCGCTCGGCGTCCTCGTCACTCACGTCGCATTCCAGACGGGTGCCGTGTCGATTCCCGTCCTCGGCCGGATCTTCGGGCGTTTCGATCTGGCTGTGGCCGTGTTCTTCGCGCTGTCGGGGTTCCTGCTGTGGCGTCCGCATGCCGCGACCGCCCGCGGGTTCGCCACCCGCCCGGCCGTCGGACGGTACTTCCTGCACCGTGCGGTCCGCATCCTGCCTGCCTATTGGGTGGTCGTGGTGGTGGTGCTGACGTTCCTGCCGAGCGCGGGCGGCGGCTGGCGGGTGTGGCTGTCGAATCTGGGGTTGGTGCAGGTCTTCGTGCCGCTGACACTGACCGACGGCCTCACCCAGATGTGGAGCCTGTCGGTGGAGGTGGCGTTCTACTTGGTGCTGCCACTGCTGGCGTTCACCCTCGTCCGGCTGCGGGGTGCGGCGGCGCGGTGGCGGATCCCCGTGCTGCTCGGCGCGATGGCGGTGAGTCTCGGGTGGGGGTTCGTGCCGGTGTCGACCCCGGACGGCATCCACTCCGACAACTGGTTGCCCGGCTATCTGCCGTGGTTCGGGGCGGGCATGGTGCTGGCCGAGCTGGTGATGCTGTCGGAGGGGCCGGTGCACCGGTTCCTGCGCAGGCGCGGCCTGATGATGCTGATCGTGCTGGTTGCGTTCGGTCTCACGTGCACCGATCTCGCGGGACCGGAGGGGTTGCAGCGGGCGCAGCCGTGGCAGTACACGGTGAAGATCGCGTTGGGCGCGGTCATCGCGTTCGGCCTGCTCGCTCCGCTGGTGTTCGGGGACCACGGCCGGCATCGGTACCTCGGGTCGCCGCTGGCGCTTGCGGTCGGACGCTGGTCGTACGGCGTGTTCATCTGGCACCTGCTGGTGCTGTCGATCGTGTTCCCCGTCTTCGGGATCGTCCCGTTCCAGGGTGACTTCGTGTTCGTGCTGGTGGTGACGGTGGTGCTGAGCCTGGCGGTGGCGTCGGCGAGTTACGCGCTCGTCGAGGAGCCATCGCGGGTGGCGTTGGCCCGGTGGGAGGCTCGCCGCCGCAGCAGCCGGGAGGCGGTCCGGGGCAGCGGCACCGCGGACCAGCCGACGGCGACGACGCCGACCAGCGCGGCCAGCTGAACCAGCCATGCGTGCCCGACGTAGCCGTCGGGGAACCGCCAGGGTCCGGTCGAGAGCAGGGCGGCGCCGAGGGCGGTCCCGATTCCTGCCGCGGCGACGAGGGAGCGTGACGCGACGCGGGCTCCGCGTCGTCGTCCGACGAGCACGACCGCGACGGCGGTCAGGACGGCGACCAGTGCGCCGACCCATCCCGCGACGACGGTCGCGGTGACGAGCACGCCTGCCGCGCCGACACCGGTGCTGTGCCAGGTGCGCGGTGCGGGACCCGGATCGGAGTCGGTGCGACGCCCGCGCGGCCACAGCGCGAGCGCGAAGAGCGGGATCAGTGCCAGCAGGCCCGCGAAGATTCCCAGGCGATACCAGCGGTCGGTGGGGAACTCGAGCGTGACGGTGCCCGCGGTGCCTGCGGGCACGATCCAGCCCTGCTGCCACCCGTTCACGACGACGGGGGTGAGTTCGGTGCCGTCGGGCGCGGTGGCGATCCAGCCGACGTTCTGCGATTCGGGGTTGACCAGCATGCGGTCGCCGTCGGTCGACTGACCGTCGCCCGCGTCGACGGTCAGTTCGCGGTGGTTGGCGGTCCAGGCGCTCGTCGACGTCGGCACGAGGTGCTGTGCCTGCGACGTCGCGGGCGCGGCGTCGAGTCGGAGGCTGTCGACGGTGAACGTGGGACCGGGCGCGACGACGACGGACTGCTCGCCTGCGGGCAGTGGCACCGGTGCTCCGGACGCGTTCTCGGCATCGCACACCGTCGCGGCAACCGTGGCACCGGAGCGCAGTTCGTCGACGGTCGCAGTGATCGTGGTGCGGACCACCGATCCGGCGAACGAGATGACGGGTCCGGCGTCGCAGCCGACGGTGACGACACGGTCGCCGGGGGCCTCGGTGATTCCGGTGCCTGCAACGGTGGCGCCGCCGCTGGTGAGCACGCCGATCTCGGCGAATCCGGGCGGGTGCGGCTGGGCGAATCCGAGTGCGGTCCGGTCGAGGACGTCGTCCCAGTCCACGACGCTGATCACGATGCGGTCGGTGACGGTGGGCGCCAGGCCGATTCGGTTGTCCGAGTCCAGGTCGCGTACCTGCGGACCGGTTCCGAGGTTCACCGCGACCCGGGTGGCGTGCGCGGGAACGGTGCCCAGGCTCGGCGTCAGATCGAGTCCCGACACCAGGGTGGGCTCCGGAAGGGTCACCGTCACAGTCGGTTTCGCTCCAGGCGCGGTGATGCTGTCGCGGGAGGCGGTCCAGCTGGTGCGGTCGTCGCCGTCGACGCTCGCTGCTGCGGACCCGCGAACGTCCACGACGGTGGCGTCGCCGCTCGCGCGGGCACGCGTCGGGTCCGCGAGCAGGTCGTCGAGTTCGGGGCTCTGCCGGGACCGCACCAGGAGTCGCGGCGCGACGGCGGTGTCGGCCGGCACGGACAGCGTCCGTTCGAAGGTGCCGGGCTCCTCGGGTTGCAGTCCCAATCCGGGATGGCAGCGGACGCGATCCGGGCCGTCGATGCAGGCGGTGCGCCCGGGAAGTTCCTGGCCGAGGTCCCATCCCGTCACGGCTGCGCCCGCGGGGGTGGGGGGCAGGACGGTGAGGTGCCGGATCGGAATGGTCACCGGGTTGTCGCGGTCGCTGTAGTCGTCGACGGAGATCTCACTGATCCCGAACTGGGTTCCGACGGACCCGTCCTCGGTGTGCGTCGCGGTGACCTTCACCCAGTCGGTGCGGCCCGGCGGCAGGGACACGACGGCCGGTTCGCCGGGCTCGCCGATCCGGACGGCGGTGCTGCCGTTCGCGGTCGTGACCTCGAGTTGCCGGACCGGAACACCGAGTGCGGCCGCGCTGGTGCGCAGGTTGAGCAGCCCGCTCGTGACCGGTTGGTCGAAGTCGAGGCGAACCCACTGGCCGAGCGCGCTTTCCAGACCGTTGCTGAACCAGCCGGTGGCCTGGTCGCCGTCGATCATCGCGGCAGGCCCGCTGCCCGGCGCCGTCCCGCCCAGTTGCGTGGCGTCGGCCGCCGAGCTGGATGTCGTGATCCGCGCGCCCTCCCATCGGGCGGTGACGAGGTCGGCGTCCGGGACGGGATAGTCGGCGACGAGGTTGTGGGTGCGCCGCGCGTCGTCGGGCCCTCGCAGCGCCGAACTGTGGTTGTCGACCTGACCGAAGTCGGTTTCGCGGTCGGTCGGTGTGTCGGTCACGGTGACGGCGTCGACGGGCAGCCCGGCGCGGGCGGCGTCGGCGGCGAGGAGGACCGGCCCGGCGGGGACACCGTCACCGTCGCGAGCCCGGCGGGCGGCGAGTCGCTGTACCGACTCGGGGCCGCCCTGGACGAGCGGGACGTCCGCCAGGTCGACGGTGTAGGGGCCTGCGGGGGCGGCATCTACGGTGTCGACGCGATAGATCTCGATCGCCGGGTAGTCGGGGTCCAGGTCGCCGTCGGTGACGATGTCGTCCATCTTGGGGGGACCGATGTCGTCGCCGAACGTCGCGACCCGCGTCAGGCCCGGTGATCCCTCGATCGCCCGGTGTACGAGCAGTGGACGGGTCGAGCGTGAGGTCTCGGGGTCGAGGTCGTTGCGGATCACCACGTATCCGATGCCCTGGCCGCGCAGGGTCGCGGCGAGGCCGTCCGACGGGGTGCCGTCGGCGATGAGGCGCTGGACGGAGTCGAGGGCGCGGATGGCGCCGGGCGGCACCAGCGGGACCGCGTCGCGCGACGCCCACGGCGTCGTGGCCAGGGCCTGCAGCGGTTCGTCGCGGGTCAGACCCCACATCTGCGTCGCGAATGGGGCGCCGGGCACGACGAGCGCGCGGACGGCGTCGGAGCCGTCGGGCGAGTTCCCGGCGGCGTTGTCCCCGAGCCAGTCGGCGGCCTCGTGCCAGTACGAGGGAACCTCGTCGTATGCGCCTCGCGGTGCCAGCTTGCCCGTCCAGGCGAGCGAGGTCGCGAGGGTGAGCGCGACGAGGATCAGGCTGGTCAGCGCGACCATCGGTTCGCGTTCGGGGTGAGCGAACGCGCTGCGCCACCGCGCCGACGACACCGATCCGGGGAGCGGCACCTTCGCGAGCAGGTGTGCGAGCCCCAGGACGAGGGGGAGCCGGACCAGCGGTTCGAGTTTGTGCACGTTGCGCAGGGGCGCGCCGCCGGAGTCGAGGAACAGTCGAACGGAGTCGGCGATGGGCGAG
Source organism: Rhodococcus sp. Q (assembly GCF_005503035.1). Taxonomy (NCBI): domain Bacteria; kingdom Bacillati; phylum Actinomycetota; class Actinomycetes; order Mycobacteriales; family Nocardiaceae; genus Rhodococcus; species Rhodococcus sp. Q. Next base: position 39,741 of record NZ_SCOY01000019.1, on the reverse strand, counting down.
CCGAGTTCACCGATGTAGCCGGCGCCGAGGCCTGCGAGACCGACGAACAGGATCAGGACCAGGCGGCCCTTCGCGGGCATCGAGCGCATCGCCAGTCCGGCCATGCCCGCGGCGGCGAGCGCACCGGTCGCGACGACGGCGGCGGGCTGGGTGACGAGGACGGCGCCGGCGATCCGCTCGGGGGACACGAACGGTGTCCAACTGTCGGTGCCGCGCAGAACCTCGGTGAGGCTGGTCCACTGCGTCGTCACACCCGACGATTCGATGTAGTCGAGGAACGGTGGGCTGACGCGGCCGAGCAGCAGTAGCGGAACCATCCACCAGGCGACGGCGACCAGGCACAGCGGCAGCCACCAGGCCGTGAAGATCCACCAGCGCCGGTTGGGGCGGTGCGCGATCCACCAGAGCCCGGCGACGAGGCAGGCCGCGGCGGTCGCGACGGCGTTGACGGCGCCCATCAACGCGACCGCGGCCGCGGACTGCGCGGCAAGCCGCGCCTGTGTGCCTGTTCGGTAGTGGGGGCTACCGGAAAGTCGTACGGGCGACGACGTCGCCAGGACCACCGGCAGCAACACCCAGGGGGCCAGCATCATCGGAAGGGTTTCCGACGAGATCGACCCGAGGGTGGTCAGGACGCGCGGGGAGAGTGCGAAGGCGAGCGCCGCGATGATGCGGGAACTGCGACTACCGACGCCGAGTGCCTCGGCGAGCCGCACGATGCCCCAGAACCCGGCGATCAGGAGCAGTGCCCACCAGATCCGCTGGGTGATCCACGGCGGAATGTGGAGGATGTGGCCGACGCTGAAGAAGGCGCCGTGCGGGAAGAAGTACCCGTAGGCCTGGTTCTGCACCTGGCCGAGCGGTGCGAGTGACGACCACTGGTGGGACGCCCGCTCCAGGAAGCCGAGCGGATTCTGCGTCAGGTCGTACTTGGTGTCGGCGACGAGCAGGCCGGGCGCCTGGAAGAAGGCCAGAACGAACGCGACCACCGAGACACCGAACAGCCACCGCCTGGTCAGCGGTTCGGTGTTCGGCGCCTCGGCGGTCGAATGGTGCGCGTTCGTCACGGGTGAGCGATCGGGCCGCTCTCCCCTGGACTGCTGTTAACGGCTGCCGTACTCCACCTGGTTCAGCAGCGAGGAGTTCGCGTTGCCGCTCCGGTCGACGTCGGGGCGAGTGTTGTCCGAGGCGGCGGCGGTGACGCCGAAGACCGCGGCCAGTCCGAGGACCGCGCCGATCACTGCACTTGCCACACCGGGGACAAGGAACTTCATCTCGGATCTCCCAATTGCTGCTGCCTGACGGAAACGTTCGCGCCAAGGTATCACCTGCGGGCCCGGATTCGGGTCGGCAGGCGCAGGTCCGTGCACCCGATTCGCGGTGAACGTGACGTCAGCGTCCGGGCGGGACGATGAGCACCGGTCGGTGGCTGTGCCGCAGGACGTGGTCGGCGACGGACGACTGCAGCAGCGACTTGAGTCCCGTCGTGCCCCGGGTGCCCGTGACGATGATGTCGGCGTCGAGTTCGTCGGCGGTCTCGACGATGGTCGTCCAGATGGTGGTGACGCATTCGACCGTGCGGCCTTCGGCATTGAGGCCGACGCTGCGAGCGAGTTCGAGGCCTTCGCTGTTGACGGTCTTTGCGTCGGTGAGGGCGATGTCCTCGGTGTCCTCGTCGGGCACCCATTCGGGCTGCATGACACCGGACAGTCCCGACATGCGGGCCGCCTGGCGCACCATCGGTTCCCAGGCTGTGATGACGACGGCGCGTTCGGAGCTGAGGAAGCGGCCGGCGTATTCGACTGCGCGCCTGGAGTTCTCGGTTCCGTCGTAGGCGATGAGCATCAGATCTGCGGGCATCGAAACCTCCTGGTGCCGGGGAACGATCCTGGTGCCAGGCTACCTGTTCCGGGCTGGGTCGGGCGGGTGCCGTGGCCTACCCTGGCAGGGTGACTGCAACCCGTTCGACCCGTGTTCTGGCCTTGCTGTTCGGTCTCGGATTGGTGGCCGGGTGCGCGAACTCGGAGTCGGGGGAGGGTGAGGCCCCCGACTCCTCGACGACCGGGACGACGGCCACCACGACGGAGCCCGCTCCGACGACCGAGATCGCGTCGATGGCGGCTCCGATGTGCGGCACCGACTTCCTCGCGAGGCTCACGCCCAGGCAGCGGCTGGCGCAGCTGCTCAACGTGGGAGTGGCCGGGACCGCGGACGCCGTCGCGGTTGTCCGGGACGAGCAGGTCGGGGGCATCTTCGTCGGAAGCTGGACTGATGAGTCGATGCTCGCGAACCGTCAGGTTCCGCAGGTGCAGGCCGCGGCGACCGTGCCGGTGATGGTGAGCATCGACGAGGAGGGCGGGCGGGTGTCGCGGGTGTCGGACCTGCTCGGGGCGGACCCGGCGCCGCGGACGGTCGCGCAGACCATGACGCCCGAGGAAACGTACGAGATGGCACTCGAGCGTGGTCGCGGACTGCGCGATCTCGGGATCACCGTCGATTTCGCCCCGGTGGTCGACGTCAGCGCGCAACCCGCGGACTCGGTGATCGGTGACCGCTCCTTCTCCGACGATCCGCAGGTGGTGACGGCCTATGCGGGTGAGTACGCCGACGGGCTGCGCGACGCCGGGGTGTTCCCGGTGATCAAGCACTTCCCGGGACACGGTTCGGCGTCGGGGGACTCGCACACCGGTGCCGTGACGACTCCGCCGCTCGACGAGCTGCAGACGTCGGACCTGGTTCCGTACCGCACGCTCGTGACGACGGGCGTCGGCGTGATGGTCGGCCATCTGGAGGTGCCGGGTCTCACGGCGCCGGGGGTTCCGGCGAGTATCAGTCCGGCGGCGATGTCGTTGTTGCGGACGGGTACCGGGTACGGGGCGCCGCCGTTCGAGGGGCCGATCTTCACGGACGACCTGTCGGGGATGCGGGCGATCACGGATCGGATGGATGTTCCGCAGGCCGTGGCGGCGGCGTTGACGGCGGGCGCGGACGTTGCGTTGTGGCTGACGACGGATGAGGTGCCCGACGTGCTGGATCACCTGGAGGCGGAGATGGCTGCGGGTCGGTTGCCGCAGTCCCAGGTGGACGCGTCGGTGCTGCGGGTGGCGACCGCGAAGGGTGTCGTGCACTGCTGACGGCAGTGCCGTTCAGGATCGCCGCGACGCTCCGGTGCGCAGGGGTCGCGAGGCTCCGGGCAGAATGGTCGTGACGCTCCGGGCGCAATGCCAGGTGAGACACCAATTCTTACTCTAGAGTAAGATCGACCACTGGGGACTCGGCCGAGGTCGGTGCCCATACTCTGGAGGAACGATGGCAGGCGGAACGAAACGACTCCCGCGGGCCGTGCGCGAGCAGCAGATGCTCGACGCGGCCGTCGAGGTTTTCTCCGCCAAGGGCTATCACGACACCTCGATGGACGCGATCGCCGCCGCAGCCGAGATCTCCAAGCCGATGCTCTACCTCTACTACGGCTCGAAGGACGAACTGTTCGCCGCAGGCATCGCCCGCGAGGGGCAACGGTTCGTCGAAGCCATCACCCCCGCTGCCGATCCGACCCTCACTCCGCGCGAGCAGCTGCGTGCGGCACTCCTCGGATTTCTCGGTTTCGTCGACGAGCACCGCCCGTCGTGGATGGTGCTGTACCGGCAGTCGATGGGCGAGCAGGCGTTCGCCTCACAGGTTCGGACCAGTCGGGCCCGCCTGATCGAACTGACGGCGAAGCTGCTCGAGTCGAGCACGAAGGATCCCGATCCCGGCACCGACTTCGGCATCATGGCCGTCGCGCTCGTCGGCGCGGGTGAGGCGGTCGCGGACCGGGTCGCCGGCGGCGAGATCGATGTGGAGAAGGCCGCGGACCTGCTCGAGAACCTCGCCTGGCGCGGTCTGGCGGGCAAGAAGAAGTAGCAGTGAACGTGAGACGTCGGCTCGGTACGGCCGGCCTCGTCGCACTCTGCTGGGTGGCGGGCGGCGGCGTCGTCCGCGTCGGGCTCGATGCGGTCGACCGCACGCCGTACTCACCCACCTCGGAGATCTGGTACCTCGTCGTCGCAGCTGTCGCTGTCGCTGTCGCGGTGGGGGGTACTGCGGCCGTTGTCCGGAAACGCAGGTTGAGATGACGGCCTGACGGCCACACTTGCCGGACCGAGACCACTCGGCGCTCCGGAGTCCTGCGACTCCGGAGCGCCGAGTGCGGCGCCGCTACAGCGGGCGCAGGGTTGCGGTGAGGTGCGGGTAGCCCTTCTTCGGGTTCCGCAGGGCAAGGTCCCAGCCGCTACCGGTGCCTGCCGATTCCGCACCGGCGACGGCGTCCGCGTAGACGTTCACCGTCGCGGGCAGGACCACCGGCTTGCCGAACTTCACGCTGTACGTGACGGCGTCGGGGATGCGTCCCTCGACCGCGCCGAGCACGGCCGCAGCGCTCCACATGCCGTGCGCGATGGTGCCCGGAAACCCGAAGGCCTTGGCGCCCAGGGACGACACGTGGATCGGGTTGCGATCTCCCGAGACGGCCGCGTATCGGCTGATCGCCTTCTGGTCGACGCGCAGCGTCCGCATCGGGCGCGGCGGCACCTCGTCCGCGTGAACCTGCTTCGGCTCCTTCGGTGCGTCGGTGGGATGCATCTTCAGGAAGGTGCTGACCTGACGCCACACCAGTTCCCGCCCGACGCTGATCTCGCTGACGAAGTCGACCTGGGTGCCCTTCGGGTGCGGGCGCAGGTTCTCCGCATGCACCGCGATGTCAAGCGGTTCCGACACCGAGATCGGGCGCAGCTGTTCGATCACGTTCTCGATGTGGACGGAACCGATTGCGGGGAAGGGGAACTCGCGTTCGGTGAGCAACCGCATGACGGTGGGAAACACGAGGGTGAACGGATAGGTGATCGGCAGTGTGTCGCCGAAGCGCAGCCCGCACACCCTCGCGTACGCCGCCAGGTTGTCGGTGTCGATTCGCAGGCCCGACAGTGAGAGCGTGTCCTTCGGGAGGCTGCGGCGGCCGGACGGCTTGACGAACGGCAGTGCGCCGAACGCGGCGCGCGCGTAGTTGTCGAGGGTGCCGGGCTGCTCACGCAGCTGCACGACCGTGCCCTTGCGGCCGGCCATCAGGCGCCGATCAGGGACTGGCCGCAGACGCGGACGATCTGACCGGTGACCGCGTTCGACGCCGGGCTCGCGAAGTACGCCACGGTTTCGGCGACGTCGACGGTCTGCCCGCCCTGCAGCAGCGACGACATGCGGCGGCCTGCCTCGCGGGTGGCGAACGGGATCGCCGCGGTCATCGCGGTTTCGATGAAGCCGGGGGCGACGGCGTTGATGGTGATGTCGTTCGCGGCGAGCACGGGTGCGGTGGCCTGGACGAGGCCGATGACACCTGCCTTGGAGGTGCCGTAGTTGGTCTGGCCGCGGTTGCCCGCGATGCCCGCGATGGACGAGACGTCGATGACACGTCCACCGTTCTTGAGTGCGCCCTTGGCGACGAGGTGTTCGGTGATCTTCTGCGGTGCGAGCAGGTTCACGCCGATCACCATGTTCCAGCGGGACTCGTCCATGTTGGCGAGCAGCTTGTCGCGGGTGATGCCCGCGTTGTGGACGACGATGTCGGCGCCGCCGTGGCGCTCGAGCAGGTGGGTGGCGAGGACGTCCGCGGCGTCCGCGGCGGTGACGTCGAGCGCCAGGGAGGTGCCGCCCACCTTGTTCGCGGTCTCGGACAGTGCCTCACCTGCGGCGGGGATGTCCGCGCACACGACGTGCGCGCCGTCGCGGGAGAGGACCTCGGCGATGGTGGCGCCGATGCCGCGGGCGGCACCGGTCACGACGGCAACCTTCCCGTCGAGCGGCTTGTCCCACGACTGCGGGGCGGTGGAGTCGGCGGCGCCGACACGGATGACCTGGCCGGAGACGAACGCGGACTTCGCGGACAGCAGGAATCGCAGCGTCGACTCGACCCCGGAGAGCCCGGTCGACGCGTTCGGGGAGACGTACACGAGTTGGGCGGTGGCGCCGCGCTGGACCTCTTTGCCGACGCTACGGGTGAAGCCTTCGAGGCTGCGCTGCGCGATGTGCTCGTCGATGCCGGACGTCTCTTCGGGGGTGGTGCCGAGGACGACGACGCGGGCGGACGAGGCGAGCTTGCGGACGATCGGCTGGAAGAACTCGAACAGCTCGACCAGCTCGGTGACCTGGGTGATGCCGGTGGCGTCGAAGACGAGGGCGCCGTAGCGGTCGTCGTGGGGGAGGGCGGCGGGGTAGTCGGAGAGCAGTTCGCGCAACGGCTCGACGAGCCTGCCGCTGCCGCCGATGACGATCGGGCCTGCGAGGGCGGGTTCGCCTGCCTTGTACCGACGGAGGTTCTCCGGCTGCGGCAGACCGGCCTGCTTGGCGATGAATGCGCCCGGCGCGGAGTTGAGGAACTGGGAGTAGAGGTCGGGAGCGCCCTTGCTGGCTGCCACGGTCCACCTTCTTCGTCGCGTGTTCGTGCATCCAGTGCGGATGCGGTGTCGACAAACTAACTTACTCTGAAGTAAGTTTGGTGTCGAGGCAGGAAACGCCGACTTGGAGACCTCGTCCAGATGGAGACACCGTGACCCCCAGAGCGCGCACCACCAAGAAGCCGGCCGCACCGACCGGCCGTCAGCTGCGTCCCGTCGCCATCGTCGGCGGCAACCGGATCCCCTTCGCGCGGTCCGACAAGGCGTACGCGCAGGCGTCCAACCAGGACATGTTCACGGCCACACTGGACGGACTGGTGAGCCGCTTCAACCTGCAGGGCGAGCAGCTGGGCATGGTCGTCGGCGGCGCCGTCCTCAAGCACGCCCGTGACTTCAACCTGATCCGTGAGTCGGTGCTCGGCAGCGCGCTGAGCCCCTACACCCCGGCCTACGACCTGCAGCAGGCGTGTGGCACCGGCCTGCAGTCGATCGTCGCGGTCGGCGACGCCATCGCAGCGGGACGCATCGATGCCGGCATCGGCGGCGGTACCGACACCACGTCGGACGCTCCGATCGGCGTGAACAACGAGCTGCGGGAGTTCCTGCTCTCGGTCAACCGTGCCCGGACCACCGGTGAGCGCGTCAAGCTGCTCGGCCACGTCCGCCCGTCCATGGTCGGCATCGAGATCCCCCGCAACGGCGAGCCGCGTACGGGACTGTCGATGGGTGATCACGCCGCGATCACCGCCAAGGAGTTCGGTGTTCGCCGTGAGGATCAGGACGAGCTCGCGGCCGCCAGCCACAAGAACATGGCAGCCGCCTACGACCGCGGGTTCTTCGACGACCTGGTGACCCCGTTCCTCGGCCTCACCCGCGACGACAACCTGCGGCCCGGATCGACGGTGGAGAAGCTCGCGACTCTCAAGCCGGTGTTCGGTACCAAGCTCGGCGACGCGACGATGACGGCGGGCAACTCCACCCCGCTGACCGATGGTGCGTCCGCGGTGCTGCTGTCCACCGACGAGTGGGCGGCGCAGCGGAACCTGCCGGTGCTCGCGCACCTCGTCGACTCCGAGACCGCCGCCGTCGACTACGTGCACGGCGACGACGGTCTGCTGATGGCTCCGACGTACGCGGTGCCGCGTCTGTTGGCCCGAAACGGGTTGACGCTGCAGGACTTCGACTACTACGAGATCCACGAGGCCTTCGCCTCCGTGGTGCTCGCGACACTGCAGGCGTGGGAGTCCGACGAGTACTGCAAGGAGCGACTGGGCCTCGACAGTGCGCTCGGCAAGATCGATCGCAGCAAGCTCAACGTCAACGGTTCGTCGTTGGCGGCGGGGCATCCGTTCGCGGCGACCGGTGGACGCATCGTGGCCTCGCTCGCGAAGATGCTGGCGGAGAAGGGATCCGGCCGCGGCCTGATCTCCATCTGCGCGGCGGGTGGCCAGGGCGTCACGGCGATCATCGAGCGGTGATCATCGAGCGGTAGGGGAGACCGCACACGCACGGCCTGGAATCACACTGATTCCAGGCCGTGCGTCGTCTGTCGTGCCCGACGAGAATGCGGACATGACCGTTCGCAGCACCACACTCGCACCCGGCCTCGACGTCAGCGCTCAGGGATACGGCGCCATGTCGGTGGCCCCCGTCTACGGGCCGGTCGATCCGGCCGAAGCCCTCGCCACCCTGCATCACGCGATCGACATCGGCGTCACCTTCATCGACACCGCCAACGTGTACGGCGACGGCGCCAGTGAGAAGGCCGTCGGTGAGGTGCTCCGCACCCGACGCGACGAGGTGCAGCTCGCCACCAAGTTCGGACTCGTCGGCAACATCGCCGCCGGCCAGCGCGGCATCGACGGGCGCCCCGAGCACGTCGCCGGATTCCTCGACGCGTCGCTGGGTCGTCTCGGTGTCGACAGCGTCGACCTCTACTACCTGCATCGCGTCGACCCGAACGTCCCTGTCGAGGACACCGTCGGCGCCATCGCCGAACTGGTGACCGCGGGCAAGGTGCGGCACATCGGACTGTCGGAGGCGACAGGCGACGAACTGCGCCGGGCGCACGCGGTGCATCCGATCGCCGCGATCCAGAGCGAATGGAGTGTGTGGAGCCGCGACGTCGAGCGGCACGTGATTCCGGCGGCGGCCGAGCTCGGTATCGGGTTCGTCCCGTACTCGCCGGTTGGTCGCGGCTACCTGACCGGCACATTCGATCCGTCCGTGCTCGGTGAGTCGGACCTGCGTCGCCGTTTCCCCCGGTTCACGGACGAGGCGCTGGCAGGCAACGCGAAGGTGCTCGGGGTGGTCCAGGACGTCGCTCGCGACGCAGAGGCCACACCTGCGCAGGTCGTCCTGGCGTGGCTCGACGCGAAGGGCAGGCAGTTCGGGCTGCCCGTCGTCTCGATTCCGGGGACGCGGTTCGCGAGCAGGGTCAGCGAGAACGCCGCGGCGCTGGAACTGGACCTGACGGCGGACCAGGTGTCACGGCTCGACGAGCTCGCCGAGCTCACCGTCGGCGCCCGCGCTGCCGACCCGACGTGGGTCTCCCTCGGCCGGGAGTGATGCCGGCAGGACAGTGAGTGGTTGTTCCGCCGCCCGGTGCCGTGAGGCGCCGGGCGGCGGCTATCGGCACCGGGCGCCGCCGGAGTGCCTGTTTGCGCGGTTCGAATGGTCACGAATCACGCCCGGAGCGTTATCGCGGGGCCGTGATGGTCACGGCAAGGTGTCGGCCCCAGGTGTTGCGTGGAACACGAACCGATCGGTGTGCTCGGGCGGCTGGGCGAGGGTGCCCCCTCTGGGTCCGGTCCGGCAACTGTGAGGGAAACGATGGCGCGCCGGTCGATACCCAGCCTGACGTGACGGAAATTTGCACGTGATCAGTATTCGCCAATACGACTCTGCTGCAATGTGATTGGCGGATCATGCGCGCTGTCTGTGACCGTGTGTAGTAGCTCTCACCCGCTGGGGGGTTGGCGGTGCGTCGCCGCTCGGGCCTGCGGGTCCGAATTGGGCGAACTTTCAGCAAATGTGAAGTGGGTCACTTTTACGCTGTCAACGTGGCGCTCGTCACGATCGGTTGAAAACTTCGTAACCCCCCGCGTTACCTGGTTGTGACCTTATTGGTGCGTTGCAGTGATCGACGAGGGCCGGAAGCCTCCCTCTGATCACGCTGACGACACCCCTCGGAGGCCGAGCCATGTTCTCGGTCGAATCTTGGAGCAGAGTCTTGCACGTTTCACAGTCGCGCCATTTCCGTGCCGCCGTCGCCTCGACCGTACTGATCGCCACCGGCACCGCCCTCACCGGTGTGGGCGCCGCATCCGCTGCGAACGCAGACCCGGTGGCCACGTCGGTCGCGCCCCGTTATCAGGAGGCGGGCGACCTGTTCACGGCGCTGCAGTTCCCCGAACTGCCCAGCGTCGGGTCCACCTCCGAGGAAGCGGCCGAGGCCCCTGTCGAGGAGTCGGTCGACGCCCCCGCTCCCGCCCCCGAGCCCGCGCCTGCGCCTGCCCCTGCGCCGGAGCCTGCAGTGTCGGGCGACGAGCTGGCCCGCATCGTGCCGCAGATGCCCGGCGACAAGATCGCGCAGTTCGTCGCACCGCTCAACGACGCCATGGTGCGCGGTGGCATCGACACCCCCGTGCGCCAGGCGGCGTTCATCGCCCAGCTCGCGGTCGAATCCGACTCGTTCCGCACCTTCGAGGAGTACGCCTCCGGACGGGCCTACGAGGGCCGCTCGGACCTCGGGAACACACAGCCCGGCGACGGTGAGCGGTACAAGGGTCGCGGCGCGATCCAGGTGACCGGTCGTCACAACTACGAGGAAGTGAGCCGGTTCACCGGTATCGACTTCGTCGCGCACCCCGAACTGGTCGCCGCGCCGGAGAACGCCTTCACCACGGCAGTCTGGTACTGGTCCTCGCGGAATCTGAACAATGTCGCCGACGGCCCGGGCATCGTGCGGGTGTCGGAGCTCGTCAACGGCGGTCATCACGCGCTGGCCCAGCGGATGGACAACTTCGCTCGCGGCCTGGCCGTCCTGGCGCATCCCTGACGCCTGCGGCCGGTGGCCCGAGGTGACTAATTCACGATTTACAAGCAGTCCAGACTGTTTGTTGCTACCGTGAGTGTGTGACCCAGGACACGGATCGTCCAACACGGACGCAGGCGCAACGCAGCGCCGAGACGCGACAGAAGCTCCTCGACGCGACCATCGACTCCCTGGTCGAACTCGGATACGCAGGGACGAGCACGCAGGGCATCGCCCGACGAGCCGGGGTGTCGCGTGGCGCCCAGCTCCACCAGTTCCCCACCAAGGTGTCCCTCGTCGTGGCCGCCGTCGAACATCTCGTCGAGAAACGGCTCGCCGAGATCCTCGCGACCAACCCCGACCCCGAACGCGGACTCGAGGTGCTGGCCGGCGCGTTCACCGGCCCGCTCTTCTACGCAGCGCTCGAACTGTGGGTGGCGGCCCGTACCGACGCCGAACTGTTCCAGGCGATGGTGCCCCTCGAACGTCGCGTCACGGACGCACTCACCGGCGGCGCCGCCGAGGTGATGGGCGAGAGCTTCGGACCCGACTCCATCGAGCTCAGCATCGAACTGGCTCGCGGTTTCGCCGTGTCGGCGCTGTTCCGCACTCCGGAGGAGGAAGCGGAGCGCCGCGAACGTCTGCTTCCCATCTGGGAAGCGATGGTGACGTCGCGATGAGCGCACGGAACCCGAGCACGCAGACCCTGACCGAACTCCCCGCGCACACCCGGGTCCTGGTCGTCGGAGCCGGTTTCGGCGGCCTCGCGGCCGCGGGCGCCCTGGTCCGCGACGGACGATCGGTGGACGTCGTGATCATCGAACGCGCAGGGGAGGTCGGTGGCACGTGGCGAGACAACACCTACCCCGGCTGTGCCTGCGACGTGCCCACGTCGCTGTACTCGCTGTCATTCGCCCCGAGCCCGGAGTGGAGTCACACCTTCGCCGCGCAGTCCGAACTGTTCGAGTACCTCAAGGGCGTGGCGACGCGCAGCGGAATCCGTGCGCGCACCCTCTTCGACTGCGAACTTCTCGGTGCCCGCTGGGACGAGCGCTCCGCCCTGTGGCGGGTGACGACCAGTCGGGGCGAGATCACCGCGCAATCACTGGTCGCCGCCAGCGGTGCACTGTCCACGCCGAACCTGCCCGACATCGACGGACTGGACACCTTCGGCGGCACCGTCTTCCATTCGGCGGCCTGGAATCACGACCACGACCTGACCGGTGAGCGGATCGCGGTCGTCGGCACCGGAGCGTCCGCCATTCAGTTCGTGCCGCAGATCGTCGTCAAGGCGCAGCGGGTCACAGTCTTTCAGCGCACCGCCTCCTGGGTGATCCCGCGACGTAACCGGACACTCGGAAGGTTCGAGAAGGCGCTGTATCGCCGAATTCCCCTCACGCAGAAGGTGGTACGCGGCCTCGTCTACGGCATGCGAGAGGCATACGTGGTGGTCTTCGCCTACCTGACGTGGTTGCTGCCCGCGATCGCGCTCGTCTCGAAGGCGCAGCTACGCACGCAGGTTCGCGACCCGGGCCTGCGCCGAAAGTTGAAGCCCGCGTTCACCATCGGGTGCAAGCGGATGCTGCTGTCCAACGAGTGGCTGCCGACGCTCGCACGCGATGACGTGGACCTGGTCGACTCGGGTCTGCAGCGCGTCACCCGCACCGGTGTCGTCGGCTCCGACGGAGTCGAGCGCGACGTCGACACCATCATCTTCGGCACCGGCTTCACCCCCACCGAGCCGCCGATCGCGAAGCTCCTGCACGGTAGGGACGGACGCACCCTCGCGGAACGGTGGGACGGCAGCCCCAGCGCTCATCGCGGGATCACGGTCAGCGGGTTCCCGAACCTGTTCCTGATGTACGGCCCGAACACCAATCTCGGGCACAGCTCGATCGTCTACATGCTCGAAAGTCAGGCATCCTATGTCCGGAAGGCGCTGGGGTACATGGAATCTCAGGGTGTACCCGCGCTCGAGGTGGACGCCGCGGTGCAGGAACGCTACGCCGACCGGGTCGGGGGTGCGCTCGCGACGACGGTGTGGAACAGCGGTGGCTGCTCGAGTTGGTACATGGACAAGCGTGGCCGCAACTCGGTGATGTGGCCGACCTTCACCTGGAGGTACCGCGCGCAGGTACGCAGGTTCGACGCCGAGAACTACCGTGCGATCGAGCCCCGACCCGCGGAGGAGGTCGCATGAGCGCCAGCGACACGAGCGCCGGTGGCGGCGGTGACACCAGCGCCGGTGGCGGCGGTGACACGAGCGCCGGTGGCGGCGGTGACACGAGCGCTGGCGGCGGCTGCGACTACGACGTCGTCGTGATCGGTTCCGGATTCGGTGGCAGCGTCGCCGCACTCAGGCTGACGGAGAAGGGGTACCGGGTCGGCGTGCTCGAAGCGGGTAGGCGATTCGCTGACCACGAGCTCCCCGAGACCAGCTGGCGTCTGCGTCGCTACCTGTGGGCACCGGCACTGGGCTGCTTCGGAATTCAACGTATCCACCTCCTCGCGGATGTGCTGGTGATGGCGGGTGCGGGCGTCGGCGGCGGTTCGCTCAACTACGCGAACACCCTCTACAGGCCGCCGCGGCCCTTCTTCGAGGACCCACAGTGGGGACACATCACCGACTGGGAGGACGAACTCGGCCCCTACTACGACCAGGCGGCCCGGATGCTCGGTGTCCGGACCTATCCCGGTGTCACCGCCGCCGACCGGATCGTCCGGGACGTCGCCCGGGAGATGGGGGTCGAGGACACGTTCACGGCGACGCCCGTCGGTGTGTTCTTCGACGAACCGGGCCGGGCGGTGTCCGATCCCTTCTTCGGCGGCGCGGGTCCGGACCGTACCGGGTGCACGGAATGCGGGTCGTGCATGACGGGGTGCCGGGTCGGTGCGAAGAACACCCTGGTGAAGAACTACCTCCATCTCGCCGAGCGGGCGGGGGCACGGATTCACCCGCTGACCACGGTCGCGGGGGTGCGGCCACTGCCTGGCGGCGGCTTCGAGGTCCGCACCCGGCGCACCGGATCGCTCCGTAGGCGCGAGACGGTCATGACGGCCGCGCAGGTGGTCGTGTCTGCCGGTACGTACGGCAGCCAGAAGTTGCTCCTCGGCACCAAGGTGACCGGCGAGCTTCCTGCGCTGTCCGATCGGCTCGGTACCCAGGTCCGGACCAACTCCGAGGCGGTGCTCGCGGCGACGGCACGAGAACCCGCGGACTATCACCGCGGTGTCGCGATCACGTCGTCATTCCATCCCGACGACCACACCCACATCGAACCGGTCCGGTACGGCAAGGGCAGCAACGCGATCGGACTGCTGCAGACACTGCTCGTCGACGGAGGGGGTCGGGTCCCGCGCCCGCTCAAGGCGTTGGCCGCGGTGGTCCGGCACCCGGTGACATTCGCCCGGGGACTGTCCGTGCGCCGGTGGTCGGAGCGGACGGTGATCGCCCTGGTGATGCAGACCGGTGAGAACTCGCTCGAACTCGGAGTGAAGAGGGGGCCCAGGGGTGGGTTCCGCCTCGTGAGTCGCCGCGGGCCCGGTGAGCCGCCGCCGACCTGGATCCCGCAAGGTCATGCGGTCATCCGGTCGGTCGCCGACAGGATCGACGGCGATCCCGGCGGGTCCTTCGCCGATCTGGCGAACATCCCGATGACGGCGCACTTCCTCGGTGGGTGCCCCATCGGGGACACCGCGGAGTCCGGTGTCGTCGACCCGTACCAGCGCGTCCACGGGCATCCGGGTCTGCACGTCGCGGACGGGTCGGTGGTGAGCGCGAACCTCGGAGTCAACCCGTCGCTGACGATCACCGCGCTCGCCGAGCGTGCGTTCGCGTTGTGGCCCAACCGGGGTGACGTGGACGCCCGACCTGCGCCGGGGGCGCCCTACCGGAGGGTCGACCCGGTCGCGCCGCGGCGGCCCGCCGTGCCCGCAGGCGCCCCGGGGGCGCTGGTCCTTCCCTTGCCTCGAGTGCGGCCCACCGACGTGAGCTAGGACACGTTTCACTCGGTCGAATCGAGCGTTCGCCCAGGTGGGCACTGGTTCACCGGGACCGGTAACGATGCGCACGGATTTTCTTCGGACGCGATGTAACGCCACGTTACGGGGCGTCGATAGTCAGGTCGTCCCGCGTTGCAGCCAGACCCCCGACCCGGTTGCAGCGCGGGACACCTGCGTTTCGTGGTCGTCGCATCGGCTCTGCGGGCGCACACCTCGGTGCCGCGCCGCCCGGTGCCCGGTTACCCTGGCAGTCGAAGCGGGTCCTGGCCCAGCAGAACGACGATACCGGGAGGTCCGCGAATGTCAGGCGGAATCGGCAAGCATTCGGGTGCCCAGCAGCGCCCGGGGTTTGCGCATGGGCAGTCCTCGGACGCCGTGCAACGCGACGGTGCCGAAATCGCCGACTCGGATCCCCAGGTCGACGCGGACGCCCCGGTCGACGCCCCCGGCCCCGTCGCCGAGAACAGCGGCCCGGACGGAGTGACCGAGGCGATCACCGTCGAGGCCCCCACCGCCGAAGACGTCCTCCCCGAGGACGTGCCCACCACCGTCCTTCCTCGGCTCGCTACCGGCCGGCCGGCGCCGTCCGGGCCCCCGCCCGGCGGGATGGCCCCGCCTCCGTCCGCACCTCCGACGCCCGGTGCCGATTCCGGCGGTTCCGATGGTTCCGGCGGCGTCGACTCCGCCAAGCGGCGACGGATCGCCATCGGCGCCGCTGCCGGTGTCCTCGCGGTCGGGGCAGCCTGGTACGTCGTCGACCTCGCAACGTCGTCGGGTCAGGTGCCACGCGGAGTCACCGTTGCCGGTGTCGCGGTCGGCGGGCAGTCCCATGCGGACGCCGAGGCCACCCTGCGTGCAGCGATCGATCCCCGCGCCCAGCAGGCGGTGACGGTGCGGGCCGGTGACGTGACGACGGAACTGGTTCCCGCCGAGGCGGGGCTCGCCGTGGACTGGGAGGCGACCGTGGACCGTGTCGGATCCCAGCCGCTCAATCCGATCACCCGACTCACCTCGTACTTCACCCACCAGGAGGTGGGTGTCACGTCGACGCGTGACGACGCGGCCCTCTCGGCGGCGGTCGAGGGGCTTCGGCCCCGGGTCGACCGGGCGCCGGTCGAGGGCACCGTCGTGTTCGAGGGTGCGAAGCCGGTCGGGGTGGCCCCGCAGGCAGGGCAGGCGCTCGATGCAGGCGCCGCGGCCGACGCGCTGGCCGATGGCTGGGCCGCGGTCGACGGCGTCGACGTGCCGGTGACGGTCTCGGCCGTCACCGTCACCCAGTCCGGCGTTGACCGCGCACTGAACGACGTGGCGACGCCCGCGGTCGCTGCCGACCTGACTGTCACGGGCCGCGACGACAAGAAGGCGGTGCTCGCGCGCGATCAGGTCGGGACCGTGGTGTCCTTCGCGCCCGACGGCGACGGTGGTCTCGCGCCGCAGTTCGACGTCGATGCGGCGGCAGGTCTGCTCGGCCCACAGCTGGCGGGCACCGAGGTGGCACCGAAGGATGCGTCGTTCACTCTCGCCAGTGGGTCACCCACGGTGGTTCCTGCAGTGGCAGGCGAGATGATCGAGTGGCACAAGACGCTCGAATCGCTGCCGACACTGCTCGCGCAGTCCGGTCCGCGCACGGCCGCGGCGGTCTACGAGCCCAAGCAGCCGGAGCTGACGACGGAGGCCGCGAACAAGCTCGGCATCACCGAGGTGATCGGCGAATTCACTTCGGGCGGTTTCGAATACGCATCCGGAGTCAACATCCGCCTCGCGGCGAGCGAGATCGACGGTGCACTGGTCAAGCCGGGTGCGACGTTCTCTCTCAACGGCCACACGGGTCCGCGTGGGACAGCGGAAGGCTATGTCGCGTCGGGCATCATCAACCACGGCAGGCCGGACCGTGCCGTCGGTGGCGGCATCAGCCAGCTCGCCACCACCCTCTACAACGCCTCCTACTTCGCGGGCATGGAGGACGTGGACCACACCGAGCACAGCTACTACATCTCGCGGTACCCGGAGGCTCGCGAGGCGACGGTCTTCGAGGGCGCGATCGACCTGAAGTTCAAGAACGACACGGACACAGGCGTTCTCATCCAGACGATCGGCACGAGTTCCGACATCACCGTGCGGCTGTGGGGGACCAAGCGGGTCGACGTCGAGTCGATCACCGGGGACCGTTACGCGGCCACGTCGCCGAACACGATCACACTGCCCGCCGGGTCCGACTGCATCGCCTCCGGTGGTGCGCAGGGCTTCACGACCAGTGACACCCGGGTGATCACGGACGCCGCGACCGGTGCGGAACTGTCCCGCAACACGCGGACCGTGAAGTACGACCCGGTGCCGATCGTTCGCTGCGTGAGTCCCGAACCCGCACCCGCTCCGGCCGCGGCCCCCGCTCCGGCTGCCGCTCCCGCCGCGCCGGCCGCGAACACCTCGCAGCCGTCCGCGGCCGAGCGCAGGCAGGAACGGGAACAGGAGCGGGAGCGCGAACGGGAACGCGACCGGGACGACGAGTGACCCGCTGCGTGAGCATCTTCACGTAGTTCCGGGTCGGCGGGAATCCACCGACGGAAACGGTGCCACGTCCGCGATCTCGCCGCGGTACTGACAACAACTGTTGTCAGTACCGCTGGCGCCTCGGAGGAGCACGATGGAATCTCCGGCAACCGAGGAGGTCGAGGATCATGCCCAAGTACCTGTGGCGGGTCGGCTACACCGCGGAAGGCGCGGGCGGACTGCTCGCCGAGGGCGGGGCCGCCCGCCGCGACGCGATACGTACCGCAGTCGAGAGCGTCGGAGGCACCGTCGAGTGCTGTTACTTCGCGTTCGGCACCGACGACCTGTACGTCATCGGCGACGTCCCCGACGCGGTCGCGGCCGCGGCGATGAGCATCCGCACCGCCGCGGCGGGTGGAGCCCATACCGAGACGATCGCGCTACTGACACCTGCCGAGATCGACGAGGCGGTCAAGCGCCCCGCGGACTACCGGCCACCGGGACGCTGACCCCGCCACCCGCACGTGATCCACGCTGAATGCTCGACACTCCCGCATGTTGCCGCGCGTCCGAAGGGATTCCACGCGACCATGTACCAGATCTGGATGGCGGTACTGATCGCGAGGAGGACGCATGGACGGAACCGGGTCGGTCGGGGTTCAGGTGGCGCCACCGGGTGACGACGGGGTCGATCCGGGTGGTGGCAGTCCAGGTGGTGGCAGTCCGGGTGGAGGTGGCCCGGCGAGTGGGGATGCGGCGGCGCGCCCGTCCTGGTGGCGCCGCTACGTGGGACGGTTCACGTTGCCGGGGTGCTGGGGTGCGCTGATCCTCGCGTGCTTCTCGTTCACACCGTCGCTGCTGCCTCGCGGTGGATTCCTCCAGGGGTTGCTCTGCGGCATCACGGCCGCGATCGGGTACGGACTGGGTGTGTGGTTCGCGGCGATGTGGCGAGCGCTCGCCGACCGTCCGGCACGTCCGGCCAGGCCGCGGTCGTGGCTGGTGTTCGTGGTGGTCGGGTCCGTGGCGGTCGTCGCGGCGTTCGCGGCGGGTCAGTACTGGCAGCACGAGATCCGGGCCCTGATGGGCGTCACCGAGTACAACCTCGTTCTCGTGGTCGCGTCCCCGGTGATCGCCGTGATCGTGTTCTGCCTTCTTCTGGCCCTCGGCCGCGGCATCCGCAGCGCGTATCGCCGGCTCGCGACGCTGCTCGAGCGGTGGATCGGCGCCAGGTCCGCAGCCGTGGTCGGGTGGATCGCCGTCGCCGTCGCGGTCTGGCTGGTGGTGTCCGGTGTGCTCCTGAGCACGCTGTCCGACATGGCGAACAGCGCGTTCTCGGTGAAGAACGACACGACCGCCGCAGGAGTCGAAGCGCCGACGACCGGGCTCCGATCGGGTGGTCCCGACAGTCTCGTGCCGTGGGACACGCTGGGCTACGAGGGGCAGAAGTTCGTCACAGGGGGGCCGTCCGCCCAGGAGATCACCGAGGTGACAGGGCGTCCGGCGAGCGAGCCGATTCGGGCGTACGCCGGCCTGGAATCGGCGGACGACAGCGAGGCGCGGGCCGCGCTCGCGGTGGACGACCTCGCTCGCGCCGGTGGCTTCGAGCGCGAGAACCTGCTCGTGATGACCACGACCGGCAGCGGCTGGGTGGACCCGGCGGCGGTCGACTCGTTCGAGTACATCACCGCGGGCGATTCCGCGACGGTCTCGATGCAGTACTCGTACCTGCCGTCGTGGATCTCGTATCTCGTCGACCAGTCGAAGGCGCGCGATGCGGGCCGGGACCTGTTCGACGCCGTCTACGACCGGTGGTTGCGACTGCCCGCCGACGAGCGCCCGCGCCTGTACGTCGCGGGCGAGTCGCTCGGCTCCTTCGGCGGCGAGACCGCCTTCAGCGGGGAGTACGACCTGCGCAACCGGACGTCGGGCACGCTCTTCGCGGGCCCGCCCAACTTCAACACCCTGTTCGCCGAGTTCCGGGAGGGGCGTGACGCGGGCAGTCGCGCGGGCGAACCCATCTACAAGGACGGCCGGACGGTCCGCTTCGCCAATGACGCGGCCGCCGACATCCCGCCCGCCGACAAGCCCTGGGACGGCACCCGCGTCCTGTACCTGATGCACCCGTCCGACCCCATCGTGTGGTGGAGCCCGGACCTGATCTTCAGCGAACCCGACTGGATTCGCGAGGTGCCGGGGGACGACGTCCTCGAGGACATGGTGTGGTTGCCGTTCGTCACCTTCTGGCAGGTGTCCGCGGACCTTCCGTTCTCCACGGGCGTCCCCGGTGGGCACGGGCATCACTACACGACCGAGTACGTGGACGGCTGGAACGCGGTCCTCCAGCCCGAGGGGATGACCGACGCCGACCTCGAGCGGATCGACGCGGCACTGACGGGAGACTGACAGCGGCGGGGCGCTGCCCCCTGCGCACCGATCGGCCCGCCTTCCCTGACAGGGGGAGGCGGGCCGATCCGGTTTCGGCGGCGACTACTTCTTCGCGGCAGGCGGCGCGTTCAGCAGGGTGATGAACGGCTGGGCGTTCGCCGCGACGGCGCCGAGGCCGCCGACAGCGGTCCCGAGCAGCGAGGCACCGGAACCGACCAGCAGTGCGCCACCCACACAGCCGGCCAGGGGCCCGCACCGAACAGCAGTGCGGCGGGGCCGACACGACTCCGGCAGCGGTTGCGCCGAGCACACAGCCGGTGGCCAGACCCGCAGCGCCACCGATGAATCCGCCGTCGACCTGGGCCGAGATCGGGTGCGCAGTGCCGTCGAAGGTGAAGGTCAGCGGCACGGAGTCGACGAGGTTGCCTGCGCCGTCTCGGACGACGAGGTGATTGCCCTCGGTCGTGAGCGAGCCTGCGGTGGTGTGGACGAGGAGGGTCTCGGTCGATCTACCCGATTCCGACATCTTCGCATTCTGTTGACGCGGGAATGGCGATGCCGCCCACCGAAATTCGGTGGGCGGCATCGTGGGCCACCGTTCTGTTCGGGTCTGTTACCCGAATTGTGGTGTTGCTCTTAGAAAGCAGCCTCGTCGAGCTCCATGATGTCGTTGTCGACGTTCGCGACGATGCCACGCGAGGCGGTCAGCTCGGGCAGCACGTTCTTGGCGAAGAAGGACGCGGTCGCGACCTTGCCCTCGTAGAACGGCTTGTCCTTGTCCGACGCGCCTGCATCGAGCGCGCCGAGTGCGATCTCCGCCTGCTCCAGCAGCTTCCAGCCGATCAGCAGGTCGCCGACGGCCATGAGGAAGCGGACGGAACCGAGGCCGACCTTGTACAGCTCGGTCGGCTGCTCCTGGGCGCCCATCAGGAAGCCGGTGAGGGTCGCGACCATCGCCTGGACGTCCTCGAGCGCGGTGGCGAGCAGAGCGCGCTCCGTCTTGAGGCGGTTGTCGCCGCCCTCGAGGTCGATGAACTTCTTGACCTGGCCGGCGACGTGCGCCAGGGCGACGCCGCGGTCACGGGCGATCTTGCGGAAGAAGAAGTCCTGCGCCTGGATCGCGGTGGTGCCCTCGTACAGCGAGTCGATCTTGGCGTCGCGGATGTACTGCTCGATCGGGTAGTCCTGCAGGAAGCCGGAGCCACCGAAGGTCTGCAGCGAGTCCGTCAGGTACTGGTACGCGCGCTCGGAGCCGACACCCTTGACGATCGGGAGCAGCAGATCGTTGACGCGGTGCGCAAGGTCGCCGTCGGCGCCGGAGACCTGCTGAGCGACCTCGACGTCCTGGTGGGCGGCGGTGTACAGGTACACGGCGCGCAGGCCCTCGGCGTACGCCTTCTGCATTGCCAGCGAGCGGCGAACGTCGGGGTGGTGAGTGATGGTGACGCGCGGGGCGGCCTTGTCCGTCATCTGGGTCAGGTCGGCGCCCTGGACGCGCTGCTTGGCGTAGTCGAGTGCGTTGAGGTAACCGGTGGACAGGGTGGAGATCGCCTTGGTGCCGACCATCATGCGGGCGTGCTCGATGACGTCGAACATCTGCGCGATGCCGTTGTGCACGTCACCGACCAGCCAGCCGACGGCGGGAACGCCGTGGCCACCGAAGGTGAGCTCACAGGTGGCGGAGGCCTTGAGGCCCATCTTGTGCTCGACGTTGGTGACGAACGCACCGTTGTGCTCGCCGATCTCGTTCGTCTCGAAGTTGAAGTGGTACTTCGGGACGAAGAAGAGGGACAGGCCCTTGGTGCCCGCGCCTGCACCCTCGGGGCGCGCGAGCACGAGGTGGAAGATGTTCTCGAAGAGGTCGTCCGAGGTGGCGGAGGTGATGAACCGCTTGACGCCCTCGATGTGCCAGGTGCCGTCGTCCTGCTTGATCGCCTTGGTGCGGCCCGCGCCGACGTCGGAGCCGGCGTCCGGCTCGGTGAGGACCATGGTGGCGCCCCAGCCGCGCTCGACGCAGGTCTCGGCCCACTTCTTCTGCTCGTCGGTGCCGTTCTTGAAGAACACGTCCGCGAACGACGGGCCTGCCTGGTACATGAAGGCGGCGGGCTGCGCACCCAGCATCATCTCGGCGATGGCCCACACGACCGACCGGGGCACCGGCACGCCGCCGATCTCCTCGCTCAGGCCCATGCGGTACCACTCGGCGTCCCACATCGCCTTGAAGGACTTCTTGAAGGACTCGGGGAGGGTGGCCTCGTGGGTCTCCGGATCGAAGACCGGCGGGTTGCGGTCGGCGTCGGCGTAGGACTCGCCCAGCGGTCCCTCGGCGAGCCGCGCGACCTCGCTGAGCATGTTCTTGACGGTGTCGGCGTCGAGGTCGCCCCACGTACCTTCGCTCAGCGGCTTCGCGAGGTCGAGGACCTCGAAAAGGTTGAACTCCAGGTCACGAACGTTGCTCTTGTAATGCCCCATGTCTTCTGTCTCCCTGAGATGGTGCGGTCCAGCCTTGGTGGGTGACCACGTTCTGGTCTGGTCCAGCCTGCGTAGTACCGCCCTAGCGGCTACTCGTCGGTAACTTAGCCGATGTTACTCGCGATTCAGTTAGCTGCCAACAGATCGGCGAAAAGCGACCAACAGGGCACCGGCCCGCGGCTGGTGCGGGCCTGCCCCGGCGATTCCGGCGGGCGTCTCCACCGATGCCGGACGGGATGCCACGATCGTCACGAGGTCGCGGACGTCGTCCGCGAGTTCCTCGGGGGTGCAAGGTGATCCGTGGGTGCCGGTTTCCTCCTCCCAGATGGTTTCGGTCCGCGCGATCAGGGTGCCGCCGGGTCGGAGCGCGCCCGCCGCGCGGCGCAGAAGGCCGCGGCGTGATTCCGGCAACAAATGCAGGTCACATGCGAGCACGAGGTCGTACTCGGGGCGGTACTCGACCGTCGTGACGTCCGCGTCGACCCAGGTCAGCCGGTCGCGCGTCGCACGCGGGAGCGGGGAGGCGGCCCTGACCGATGCGGCGAGTGCCGCGGTCGAGAAGTCCACCGCGTGGACCTGCCAGGCGTGCAGCGCCAGCCACAGTGCGTGCCTGCCCGCGCCGCAGCCCAGGTCGAGTGCCCGACCCGCGGGCAGTGCGGTCACGAACTCGACGACGTCGGGGTCGGGCGCCGACCCCGACGCCGGCACTTCCTCGCGATGCCGCCGATCCCACTCGTGTGCGTCCATGCCGCGACCGTAGCGACCCCGACGTCCCGGACGGCGTCAGCGGTTCAGGGTGGTGCGGAGCAGCAGGACGTTGTAGTTCGAGTGCACCGTCGTGAGGAAGTAGAGGTCGGGGCCGCTGGACCACGGGTGGATGTACGCGCCGTACGCGGACGGAAGAGCGCGGGTGTCCACGAGTACCTCCGGCGGTCCCCACGGGCCCGTCGGTGTCGGAGAACGGCGCATGACCACCGAGTTGAGGTTGTCGGTGGTGAGCATCAGGTACTGGCCGAGGTACTGGTTGTACTGGACCGACAGCTCCCCGACGCCGCCGAAGACGATCGGAGCGGCGGCGTTCACGTCGCCCTTCTTCCACTCCCCGCCGTTCCAGTACTCGTACGCGCCGAGATTCCGGATCTCCCGTTCGGGCACCCGCGCCACGTACGCCAGCTGTCCTCGTCCGGGCGGGGTGCCGTACTGGTAGACGTAGCCGCCGTCCTTCATGAAGGCGCCCATCTGGAAGTTCCGGTTGCCCTCCGCGTTCGGGCGTCTCGTCTCCGGTGCCTCGACCCAGTTCTCGCCGTTGTCCGTCGACACGGCGATGTCCGCGAAGTTCGTCTCCCACTTGCCGGGGTCGCCCCAGTTCTTCACCGACATCGTCGACATGTACTGCACGCCGTCGACGGCCACGCCCGCCGTGGGAATGCGGCTGATCTCGACGTACGGGATCTTCGGGCTGAATATCAGTTCCTTGGACTGGCCCAGGAGGTCCCTGGGGGTGCTGTCGAACGTCATCCCGTCGTACAGGTCGCGGTCCGCACTGCGGAAGAGGGTGTTGCTCCGCCACGACCACAGGCTGCCCGCCAGGAGATTGGGTACTCCGAGACCAGCGGAGTCGCCGAACGCGGTGAGGATCTCACCGTTGCCGTTGTCCCACATGATGCCGAGATCCGTGCCGAGCACGTTCTCGTCCTGCGTCCGGTTCGGGCTGAGCATCCCGGTGGCCTGGGCTACCGCGTTGGCCGGGCCCGGGAGCTGCGGAAGGCCGCTGGTTCCGTTCAGGCCGGGAATTGGATTGACGGTGTTCGGATTCGCGCCCGCAGGAGCGGCTACTGCGAGTAATGTCCCCGCGACCAGCGTCGCGGTGGCGCCGACTGCGCCCGCACGCGCCGCAATGCGGTGGCCAATGACACGTTGATCCATGCTCGTTCACCCTTCGACTTGCGTCGCTCTCGGTCGTGCTGCACGAATAGCGTGGACTGGAGGATGTGACTCCCGCCGCAGCACGATGCTAATGAACTCCTTCGTGCTTTGTGGGGATGAGTGAGACGGGTGTCGACTGGAGTGACGGGTGTGGCGATCCGCAGGTGGCGTCGGACCCACGCTTCGCGTGCGACAACGCGCATCCGACAGGCGGGAAACTGCACACGGAAATGGTGAACCGTCCAGTTCATCTGCGAAGGCGTCACCACGGCCGACCGACGCGCAGTACCGTGTCGGGCGAGGAGCGTTCGTGGATTCGCCCGAGCATCCGGAGAAAGAAGGAGAACAAAGGTCAATGGGTGCAGCGATCACGAACCCCACCGAGCTTCGGCACACCTCGATCCTCGGGCTCGGTGTCTACCGGCCCGAGCGTGTCGTGACGAACGAGGAGATCTGCCAGCAGATCGACTCCACCGACGAGTGGATCCAGTCCCGCTCCGGAATCAAGACCCGACGTTTCGCCGGTCCGCACGAGAGCGTGCTGGCCATGTCGATCTCGGCCGGGCGCAAGGCGCTCGAGGCCGCGGGCCTGACCGGTGAGCAGATCGGCACCGTCATCATCGCGACCTCGACCTACCCCGTGCAGACCCCGGCGTGCTCGGCGCTCGTCGCGGAGGAACTGGGTACGGGTGGTGCGGGTGCGATCGATGTCGCCGCCGGATGCGCGGGCTTCTGCTACGCGCTGGGGCTCGCGAACGACCTCGTCCGCTCCGGCAGCGAGGAGTACGTCCTCGTCGTCGGCGTCGAGCGGATGAGCGACTCCACCGAGCCGACCGATCGGTCCGTGCGATTCATCTTCGGTGACGGCGCAGGAGCCGTCGTCGTCGGCCGCGGCGAGGAAGCCGGTATCGGTCCCGTCGTCTGGGGTTCCGACGGCGCCCAGGGCCGGGCCATCCGCCAGGAGCCCGACTGGGTCGACTTCGCGACCAACCCGACGCAGAAGCGCCCGTGGATCATCATGGAGGGCACCTCCGTGTTCCGGTGGGCCGCCTTCGAGATGGGCAAGGTCGCGCAGCGGATCCTCGACAAGACCGGAATGACCGTCAACGACATCGATGCGTTCGTCCCGCACCAGGCCAACGCCCGCATCACCGAGGTCATCGCCCGCAGCATGCACCTGCCCGAGACGGTCGCGGTGTCCAACGACATCGCCGAGACCGGCAACACCTCCGCCGCGTCGATTCCGCTCGCGATGGAAGAGATGCTGCGCACCGGCAAGGCGAAGCCGGGCGACACGGCCCTGCTCCTCGCGTTCGGTGCCGGCCTCGCCTACGCGGGCCAGGTCGTCACGATGCCGGTGCTCGCAGGCTAGGGCACTTCTTCTCGATCCCACCGGACCGGGTGGGAGTCACATCGCGCCGTCTGCTTTCGCGACCTCGAGGCAGTCGTCGATGAACCCGGCGGGTTCAGGCTCCCACCCCGGATCCCAGGTGCCTGCTGTCGCCCTGGCCTGCAGCACGGCCAGGCCGGCGACCACAGCGGGACCTCCGTCGAGCAGGTACCTGACCAGTCCGTGCCGAGCGCACTGCGCCGTCAGCCGCGCGAGCGCGACCAGGGCCTCCTCGTCCCGTCCTGCCGCGAACAGGCAGGCGATGAGCAGTCGGTCGGCCATGAGGAGGGCGCGAGCTCGGCCGGTTTCGGCGAGCCGGTCCACCCACGCCTGGGCGATCTCGCAGGCCTGTGCGGTGTTCGCCCCCGTTCCGGTGCCCGTCAGCAGTCGCGCGGTCGTCGCATCCTCCAGTTGCGCGGTGATCTCGGCGCTCCCGTCGGGGACGGAATCGACCGGAGGAAGAGTCGGGTAGCGCGGCGTCCGGGTGCGGGTCGTGATGGTGAAGCCGAGCCGGATCCGTTCGTTGTCTATGCGTGCGCGCAGTCGCGGGATGTCCAGGCTGTCCGCGGTTCTCGCGCCCTCCGCCAGGCGCTGCGCGGCGGCCTCCCGGTCGCCGCGGCACACCTTCAGCCGCGCACCGGTGACGTACCGCGCGATCATGAACTCCACGATCCCGCCTTCGCCGCCGAGTTCGAACCCCTCGTCGAGAAGGCGCTCGGCCTCGACGAGTTCGTTTCGTTCGTACAGCAGTTCGCCGAGCATCGCCGCGGCCAGACGGGCGGAATGCGAACGCGGACCGGACAATTCGCGGGCCACCCGGAGGCCACGCCGGAACCAGTCCTCGGCGGATTCGGTCGCGAGCTCCTCGTTCGCGGCCATCCCGACCATGCAGTAGCTGTACATCGTCGCGAACGGGCCGCTCATCGCCTCGTGGTACGGGGTCGCCCATTTCTGCCAGCGGCGTGCGTCGTCGAAGTCGAATCGGTACAGCGCCGCGAACGTTCGCGTGTTCGCGGCGGCGGTCACCACCCACGGGTTGTGTCGCTGCGGCGCCGCGAGGCAGCGTTCGGTGAAGTGCTCGATGCCCGCGGGGTGGTCGGTGAAGGCGGCGACCACCCCCTCGACGACATCGGCCTCCACGGACAGCTCGCCGTCGGCGCCCTCGGGTGAGCCCTCGAGCGCGCCGCGCGCGAGGGCGAGTGCGCGGCGGCCTGCGCCGGGACGCTGTAGCAGGACGTTGCACCAGGCCAGCATCAGTTGGAGTCGCGGGCGTCCGACGACCGTGGTCGGGGGCAGTTTGTCGACCAGTCCTAGCAGTGTCGTCATCCGGGAGTGCTCGATGAGGAAGACCCCGTCGCGTTCGACGAGTTTCACCGCCGCGTCGGCGTCACCCGTGGCGAGGCAGTGGTCGACGGCCTCGCTGAGCAGGTGGCGGTCGGCGAACCAGTCGGCCGCGATCCTGTGCAGCGCGGGGTACCGCTCCGGATGGTCGCGTTGGAGGCGTCGGCGCAGGTATTTGGCGAACAGGTGGTGGTAGCGGAACCAGGTGTCGATCGGGCCCGTGGACAGAGGCGTCGACTCGTCGTCGCCGAGTCTCACCAGGAACAGGTCGCGGCCTGCGACGTCCTCGAGTCGTGCGCGACCGTTCGTGACGCCCGCGAGCGCGGACGCCAGCGACCCCGTGATCCGTTCCGTGATCGAGGTGGCGAGCAGGAAGTCGAGGACGTCGGGTTCGAGGGTGTCGAGGACGTTCTCGGTGAGGAACTCGTCGACCGCGTGCCTGCCGACGAGGGTGTCGATGAGGTCTTCGGGGCGGTCGCCGCTGCGCAGGGACAACGAGGCGAGTTGAAGTGCCGCGACCCAACCTTCCGTCGAGCGGCACAGGCCCGCGACATCGGTGTTCGTGAGGTGGAGCCCGCCGAGTCCCACCAGCAACTGCTGGGATTCGTCCTCTTCGAACCGCAGTGCGGTCGAATCGATCTCGACGAGTTCGTCCTGGACGCGCATCCGGGCGAGTGGGAGGCCGGTGGTGGTGCGGGTGGTCACGACGATCTGCAGGTGGTGGCAGCCGTTGGTGAGCAGGTAGTCCAGTGCTGCACGGGATTCCGGCGAGGTGACGCGATGCCAGTCGTCGATGATGACGGCGACGCGTCGCCGTGCGTCGTGGATTCGATTGATGAGGGTGGACATCACGTAGTCGGCCGCGTCGCTGCCGTGGTCCTCGAGGACCTGGTCGAGTTCGGCACTCAATTCCGGGGCGGCCCGGCGAACGGATTCGACGAGGTGGGTGAGCAACCACACGACGTTGTCGTCGTCGGCGGTGACCGTCAACCAGGTGACGGTGACGCCCTCGTCGACGAGGGCGCCTCCCCACTGCGCGGCGAGGGTCGTCTTCCCGAATCCTGCCGGAGCGTGAATGACGGTGAGCCGCCGACGTTCTCCCGCCCGCAGCATGTCGACCAGCCGCTGCCGGGTGACGAGTGTGCGACCGATCACGGGTGCGCGGAATCGGGTGGCAGGGGTGGGTGGTCCGAGGGCGGCGGTGCCTGACGAGGCGGCGGTGCCGCCGGTGCTGGACGAGGCGGTGGTTCCGGATCGCACACCGGGGAGGGGCGATGGCGCCGCGTCGGATCGCGTCCCGGTGCGTCCGCGCGTCAGGGTCGGCGCTCCGGTGACGCCGGGTGATCCCGCGTCGGACGAGGGGAGTGCCATCTCGAGGGCGCCGAGTCCGTGTGCTGCGGCGAGATCCTGCAGTTGCGCGCCGAAATCTGCGGCGCTTGCAGGTCGATCCGCGGGATCCGGTGCCATCGCCTGTTCGATCACCGAGCACACGTCGGCGGGAACGTCCCCGCCGCGAATGTCCGGAACGGGTTCGGTGGTGACGCGGACGAATTGAGCGACGACCTGCTCTCCCTCTTGTCGCTCGAACGCGGCGTGCCCGGTCATCGCGCAGAACAGGGTTGCACCGAGGCTGTAGACGTCGGAGCGCACGCTGGGCGAGCGTCCTTCGAGAACCTCGGGTGCGGTGTATGCGGGTGACCCGGTGATGAGACCGGTCTCGGTCTCGAATCCTCCTGTGGTGCGGGCGATCCCGAAATCCGTGAGCTGGGGTTCTCCGTATTCGGTGAGGAGGATGTTCGCGGGTTTCACGTCCCGGTGGAGCGTGCCGGACCGGTGGGCGGTCTCCAACGCACCCGCCATCTTCGCGCCGAGCACCAGGACGTCGGGCCAGTCGAGGGGGCCGGTGCGGTGGATGAGTTCCTGGAGGGAGTTGTGCCGGTGATACGGCATCACGATGTAGGGCCGCCCGGCCGCGGTGGTTCCGACCTGCAGGATGTTGCAGATGTGCGGATGCCCGGACACGGCGCCCATCACACGCTGTTCGCGGAGGAACCGCTCGCGACTGTCCGCGTCGAGGTCGCCGCCGAGGACCTTCACCGCGACCGTTCGGTCGAGCGTCGGCTGGACGCACCGGTACACGACGCCGAAGCCGCCCCGGCCGATCTCCTCGGCATCGGCGAATCCGGCCGCGAGAAGGTCTTCCGGGACGCCGCCGAGGGCATCTCGACCGGTCGCGCCCGTGCCGTCCGCGTTCATCGCGGCCCCCGGCTTGCCGCGGTGACCTGCGCGGACCCGGTGTCGAGGGGTTCCGTCGTCATGATGGGTCGTTTCGTCGTGCGGTCGCAGTCCAGAATAGCTCGGAAAGGCCCCTCCGACCTGCGCGGAGAACGAAACGACGGCGGGCACCTTCGTGAGAAGGTGCCCGCCGCCGTTGTACTGCGGAGCGGATCAGCCGAACAGGTTGCCCAGCGATCCGGTGCCGCCGCCGGTGCCGGGATCGGTCGGCGCGGACACGTTGACCACGCGCGCGTCCGAGGACGATCCGAGAACGCCCGGCGTGCCGCTGTAGACCGCGGTCACTCCGTGGGCGCCTGCGCTGGCGAAGGCGTGCGAGAGGGTCGCGGTGCCGCCGGTGACGGCGACCGGGCCACCGATCGCGGTGGTGCCGTCGAAGAACTGGACGGTGCCGCCGTTCTGTGCGGGATCCACGGTGGCGGTCAGTGTCACCGCCTCGTTCTCACCTGCCGTCGCGGGCGCCGCCAGCGCGGTGGTCGTGGCCACCTCGTTCGGTGCCGGGACGGCGACCTGGACGGTCGCGGCTGCGGCCGTCGACGTCGCGAATCCCTTTGCGCCGCTGAAGACTGCGGTGATCGAGTGCGATCCGGCGGTGTCGAAGGTGTGAGCCAGGACCGCGACGGAGCCGGCGACGGCGATCGGGTCGCCGATCGGCGTACCGCCGTCGAGGAACTGCACGGTGCCCGCGTTCGGCGCCGGGTCGACGGTGGCCGCGATGCTCACCGCGACACCGGTCTTCGCGTGGCTGGGCGCGGTCAGTGCGGTAGTGGTGTCGGCAGCACGGGTGCTCACCGTCACTGTGCGCGCCGCCGAGGTGGATCCGGTGAATCCGTCGGCGCCGCTGTACACCGCGGTCACCTCGTGCGCGCCGTCGGTGCTGAACGTGTGCGAGAGGGTGGCGCTGCCACCGGTCACGGCGACGGGCGCTCCGATGTCGGTCGCGCCGTCCTTGAACTGCACGGTGCCGCCGCCCGGGGCAGGGCTGACGGTGGCCGTGAGGTCGACGGGCGCACCGTTGTTCGCGGTCTCCGGCGCGGCGAGGGCAGTGCCCGTCGCAACATCGGGTGCGGAGACGGTGCCGGTCTGCGGAGCCGACGTGGACTGCAGGTAGGCGGCGTCGCCGAGGTACTTCGCGGTGATGGAGTACGGCTGGGCGGCGCTGGGGGTCCAGGCGTAGGTGGCGGTGCCGTTGTTGACGGTTCCGGTGCCGAGGACGGTGCCGTTGTCGGCGAACTCGACGGTGCCGGTGGCGCCCGCGGTGACCGTGGCCGTCAGGGTCGAGGCGGCACCGGCCTTGGGGGCCGGGGACACCGCGACACTGGCGGTCGAGGCGGACTTCGGAACGGTGAGCGACGGACCGGCGGTCTGATTCTCGGAGCTCAGGCCCTGGTTCGCGGAGATGCCCGCACCCGTGGTCAGGGCGAGGTCGCGGCCACAGTCCGCGCCGACGGTGTACTGGACGGTGTAGTCGATGTTGCGGTCGACGGCACTACGAATCCACGATCCCGTCATGGTCACCAACGTGGTGTTGGTGACGTTGGTGGTGACGGTCTTGCCGGTCACTCGGGAGGAACCTGCGACGTAGGTCAGGCAGGCCGGGTGGTAGTCCTTGAAGGAGGAGATGGTCGGCGCGAGGCCGCCGTTCCAACGGATGTTGTTGGTGACGGTGATCGTCTCGCCCGGGGCCGGCGTGCCGTTGCTGATGGTCCGGTTGAACGTCCAGTCACCGGAGTTCGTCGACTGGCTCACGGGCGCAGCGGATGCCGCCCCAACGCCCAACGATGCGGCGAAACCCGCCGCCATCGCTGCCGTGCTCGCGGCGGCTACCAGCCGACGCAGTTTTCTGTTCTGCATTCTCTCGAACCTCTCAATGGGAACGACCAACTGGAAGCGGAGGCTTGTTCAAAGCTCGGGCTTCGAGTGGATAGGGGAACTGCTGAATGTGGTGGTGCGAAGAGGACGAGTGGTCACGAACCGAACGGGTTGCTGCTGCCGCCGCCAGTGGATGCGCCGGTGACGGTCACGGCGAACGCGGACGAGGTGGACGCGACGTAGCCGTCCGCCCCGCTGTACTCGGCGGTGATCGAGTGACCACCCTCGGCGGTGAAGGTGTGCGGCAGGATGGCGACGCCGTTGACCAGCGTGACCGGGCCACCGATCGGGGTGGTGCCGTCCTTGAACTGCACGGTGCCACTTGCGGTGCTCGGTGCGACGGTGGCGGACAGGTCGACGTTGGTGCCGACGGTTGCGTTCGGCAGCGCGGTCACGGTGGTCACGGTGGCGACATCGGACGGCGCCGGGGCGTCGACGGAGAGAGTCGCCGAAGCGGACTGGGAGGGAGCGAACCCGATCGCCCCGCTGTACGACGCGGTGATGTTGTGGTGTCCCGCGGTGGTGAAGGCGTGCGCCAGGGTGGCGACCCCGCCGACGACGTCGACCGGTGCGCCGATCGGCGTGTTGTCGGACTTGAACTGGACGGTGCCGCCTGCCGGGACCGGTG
Organism: Rhodococcus sp. Q; assembly: GCF_005503035.1. NCBI lineage: Bacteria > Bacillati > Actinomycetota > Actinomycetes > Mycobacteriales > Nocardiaceae > Rhodococcus > Rhodococcus sp. Q. The sequence continues at coordinate 8,479 of NZ_SCOY01000019.1, read as the reverse complement.
CGATCGTCGCGGTCAGGCCTGCTGCGGAACCGGTGGTCGCGGTTGCGGGCAGGGTGACGGTCGTCGACGTCGGTACGGCGACGACGGCAGCCGGCTGCACGTCGACGGTCTGCGGGGCCGATGTGGATCCGGTGAACCCGGCCACTCCGGCGAAGACCGCGCTGACGGAGCGCGCTCCCGCGGTGGCGAAGGTGTGGTTCAGGGTCGCGGTTCCGCCGGTGACCGTCACCGGGGCGCCGATGTTCGCGTCACCGTCCTTGAACTGCACGGTGCCGCCGTTCGGGGCGGGGGACACCGTCGCGGACAGTGTGACCGGGGCGCCTGCGGTCGCCGTCGCGGGGACGGTGACGGCGGTGGTGGTGGAGACCTCGGGGGTGGAGACGGCGATCGTGGCCAGGGCTCCGCCACCGGCGTTCAGTGCGCCGGAGCTCGAGTCCCTGGGGGAGCAGCGGGTGGGGGCCCACACCGTGCCGACGAAGGGGGCGCTGGCCTTGGCTAGGGAGGTGCTGTAGTTCTCGTCCGAGTTGTAGCTCGCGGCGTTGCCGGCCACCCGGAGCTTCGGGGTGATGGTGCCTGCGGACCCGGCGACGACGGTGACGTCGACGGCGGGCAACTGGAAGATGCTGTTGCCGCCCGAGTTGGCGGTGCCGTCGAGGTTCTTCTTGAGCTTGGGGGCGGTGATGCCGCCCTCGCTGTTGCCGCTCGACGTGGGGCTGTTGCCGATGACCTGGTTGTTGCCGGACAGGCGCAGCAGGGGGCCCGCGGCGTCGACGCTGCCCGAGGTTCCGATCCGCAACACGTTGGGGGCGACGCCTGCGAGGTTGCCGCCGGTGCCCGCGACGACGGTCGCGTCGACGAAGGTGGTGTTCGCGGGGATCTCGAAGTCGAACTTGAGTCGCGACAGGCCTGCCGTGGTGCCGCCGGATTCGGAGTCCGGGTAGGAGCCGGGTCCGGGCTGGATGCGGTAGGTGAAGGTCTGCCCCGAGTTGACCGTCGCGGGCGCGGTGACGATCGCGGACGCCGCGACGACCTTGTGCTGCGGGCCTGCCAGCGAGGTCGAGGGGGTGGCCTGGCAGGACGTCTGGAAGTTAACGGTGCCTGCGGAGGCGGGAGTGCCGATCAGGGCGAGTCCCGCGGCCAGGGCTACGGCGCTGATAGGCGCCACGCTGCCGCGCAGGGAAGGTCGATGCATCGGTGTACCGGGTCTTTCGTGTCAATGATGGGCACAAACTGCCCGCGATTGCAGCACGTCGACCTGCCCCGGCACAGGGGAATGGAAAAATAGGATGAACACCCGTCCAGCAACGGCGCGGTTACCGCCGGTCCGGACACGCCGAAGGGCGCCTCCGAATGGAGACGCCCTTCGGGTTGGAAGTCGCTTAGATTGCGCGGACTCCGGTGGCCTGCGGGCCCTTCTGGCCCTGGCCGATCTCGAACTCGACGCGCGCGCCCTCGTCGAGGGTCTTGAAGCCGTTGGTCTGGATCTCGGAGTAGTGGACGAAGACGTCGGGTCCGTCACCGTCCTGCTCGATGAATCCGAATCCCTTTTCCGCGTTGAACCACTTGACGGTGCCTTGTGCCACTTTTTTGCTCCTGTTACTGCGAGCCTGCCCTCAGGTCGAGAGCGGGTCTCATATACAGAATGCCAGGTTGCGACGCTTGTGTCGACGGTGGGGCGGTTTTTCGCGGTCATTCGGCGCGTCGTCGCCACTCGGAAACGGATCCCCGGTGGACGAACAAAACGAGTAGTCGGCTACGCGTGACGTCGCAGACAACGCGGTGGACCCTGGCAGGGGAAAGCGACGGGGGGATCGTCTGGGATCGGAGTAGCGAGCATGAAAGACATCGTGGTCCTCATACCCGGCATCACCGGGTCCGTACTCGCCAAGGATGGCAAGGAGGTGTGGGCGCCCACTCCTGGCGCCGCGCTGGCAGCTGCGTTGTCGTTGGGTGGAAGCATCAAGAAACTGCAACTCGACGGGGACGACCCAGATGCCGACGACCTCGGCGACGGCGTCGTCGCGACCCGCCTGGTCCCGGACCTGCACGTCCTGCCCGGGCTCGACTGGAAGATCGACGGCTACACCAGGGTCCGGAACGAGCTCGTGGAGAAGTTCGGTGCGGTGCCGGGGGAGAACTACTTCGAGTTTCCCTACGACTGGCGTCGCGACAACCGCGTCGCTGCACGGAACCTGGCACGGCTGTCCCACGACTGGCTCGCCACATGGCGGGAGAAGTCCGGCAACTCCGATGCCGAGCTGATCCTGGTGGGCCATTCGATGGGAGGGATCGTCGCGCGGTTGTACCTGGAGATGCTGGACGGGTGGCAGGACACGAAATCCCTCGTCACGTTCGGGACGCCGTACTCCGGCTCGGTGAATGCGCTCGAGTTCCTCGTCAACGGCTTCCGCAAGGGCTGGGGTCCGCTGAGCATCGACCTGGGCGACCTGATCCGGTCGTTCACCTCGACCTATCAACTGTTGCCGTCGTACCGCTGCGTCGAGGGTCCCGCCGATTCGTGGCTCAATCTCGACGACCCGAGCATCGACTGGGCCGGGACCGCGATGGACGGCACCAGGATGCGTGAGGCCGTGACCCTGCACCGGCAGTTGCGGGCCCGAGTGAACGAGCGACTGCAGACCGGCGAACCCGGATACGACATCCGTCCGGTCATCGGGGACTTCCAGCGCACGAGGTGGGCGGCCCGGTTCGACGGGAACGCGATCGAGTCGGTGTTCACGATGGGCCCGGACAAGAGTATGGGTGACGGGACTGTGCCGAAGGTCTCCGCGATCCCGCACGAGGCGATGGACGGGTGGCGCAACGCGACGTTCGTCGGGCAGCGGCACGCGTCACTGCAGAACGACGAATCGGTGATCAATCACGTCGGCGGTCTGCTGACAGCGGCGGATCTCACCGGCCCGGATGTGTTCCCCGCGGACTACCTCGCGGTGTCGCTGGAGGTCGACGACGTCACGACCACGGAACCGATGGTTGTCCGGGCCAAGGTCAAGGGTGGCGGCGCCGCGCTGACGGCGACGGTCGAGGGGGCCTCCGGGAAGCGACGCGAGGTGCCGCTGCACGGCGACGGGTGGCAGGAGGCGACGATCGAGGGGCTCGCCGCCCAGGACTACCGGATCACCGTGCACGGCGACGGCGTGCGACCGGTCACCGATGTCGCCAGTGTTGTCGACCTCGCTGCGGTCGAGCACTCCGTAGGGATATAGGTGACTCGCGATGGTGGGATTCGAGGAACTCGAGATCAGCGTCCTCGCGACGGGCGGCGACGTCTGGGTGTCGGCGCAGTCGCGGCTCGGCGCCGTGTTCGCGGTGCGCTGCAGGCCGCCCAACTGGTCCCATGTCCTGGGTGTCGACGGGAGGCCGTCGCCTGCGGGTTGGTTGCGGGACGCGGTCCGATACGCCCGTAAGGACGGCGATATTGCGACGCAAGCCCGTTCGGTGGGACGGGCGCTGACCGACCTCGTCTTCGGTGTACCGGAGATCGGAGCGCTCCTTCAGCGCACGCGTGGGGTGGCCGGGACCTCGGGGGCACAGGTGCTGGTTCGTGTTCTCGCCGCGCCGCACGAGGTGAGTGCCTGGCCGTGGGAGTTGATGCATGATCCGGAGCGGCCGGGTCGGTACCTGACGATGGCACGCGATGTGCACGTCGTGCGATCGGGACGGTCGCGTACATACCCGGTCCGGCAGGAGCCCGTCGCGCCACCGCTGAACCTGCTGCTGGTCATGTCGAGCCCTCCGAAGGAAGGGTCGGCGGACACGGAGACGCCTTTCGACCTGTACGCCGAGAAACGAAGCCTGCTCCGTGAACTCCGACCTCTCGAACAGGCGGGACTGCTGCGGATCGTGGTCGAGGACCGCCCGACCGTCGAGGGTCTACGCGCGTTGATGGGTCAGCAGCGCAATGGTTTTCACCTGCTGCACTATCTGGGCCACGCCAACCCGAGTGGGCTCAAGTTGGAACGGCCCAACGGGCGAGGCACGTTGGTGCACAGCCGCGAGTTCGCCATGCTGCTGCACCAACTCCCGGATCTGCGTCTCGCGGTGTTCGCCGGCTGCGAGACCGCCCGAGCGCCGGACGAGGAGCGGGCGGATGACGGGTGGGCGGGTCCGGTGTCCACGGCCGACCTGTGTGTCCGGGACGCCAGCCCGATGGTGATCGGAATGCGGGCCGTCCTGCCGTTCGGGACGGAGCGGCTGCTCACCCGATTCTTCTACCAGGCACTGACCGCGGGGCATTCGGTGGCGGAGTCGCTGCGCCTGGCGCGGCTGGCGATCGACGGCGACGAGGACTGCGGAGGTCCACTGCTCAACTGGGCGGTGCCCTCACTTCTCGTCGGCGGTAGTACACCCGGCCCGGTCGTCGACCCGGACGCTGCCGCGACCCCGGTGGCTGTGCGGCAGCAGGTCGGGTTGCGGCTCGGCGTGCGGCAGGGGGAGTTGCGGTTCATCTCCCGACTCGCCGAGCTGCGTGAGGCGGTCGACGTCCTGTCGGGGCGCACCCCCGCGCGACTGCTGCACGTCGTCGGTATGCCCGCGACGGGAAAGAGCGCGCTGCTGGACCGGGTGATCGAGGAGTTCGACCCCTCGATCGCGTACCTGTTCATCAGTTCCAAGACCCTGCTCGACAAACCCGATCCGGTGGCGATGCTCGCCGAGCTCGTCGTCGAGGTGCTGGAGATGAAGGGGGTGTCCACGGTGCCGCGGGGCGACCGCGATTCGAGTGAATGGTGGGACCGGGTGGTCGGGGGACTCGACAAGGTGCGTCTGGCGATCGTGATCGACGACGGCGACCTGTTGGCGGGTGGCGAACCCGGCGGCAAGGACGTGCTGGAGGCGCTCGGTGTACTGACTTCTCGGCGTGGCAGCGCCCGGCTGGCCGTGGTCGCGACACAGCAGTTGGAGGGTCTCACCAAGGGCATGAAGGATTCGGAGGTCCGCGTCATCCGGCTCGATCCGCTGTCGTGGTCGGAGGTGTGGCAGTGGATCCGGCGAAACCTGCCCGCGCTCGCACGATTCGGCGAGGCGGATCTGCGCCGGTACTACGACGACATTCGTCACCTCGAAGACTGGGAACGGCTGGCAGGCGCCGTTTCCGACGACGAACTGGACAGGGGGGACGATCTGAGGGAACTGGTCCGTCGTTTCAGCGTGAATGTCGTGCACGAGGCGGCTTCGGCGCCGATTGGTGGTGAGTTCTACGGGGCGGCGCTCCGGCGGCCCCTTCGGCTGGCGGTCGCCGGACCGCACACGGCGGACCGCCACGACGAGATCGCCTCCGTGGTCACCCAGTGCGCCATCGCGCAGGGTGTGCCCGGGCGCGTGGTGGTGTCCGGGGCGACAGGGTACGGCGAATCTGCACTGGGGGAGCTGGTTCCGCCAGAGCAGGCGTTCCACGACGAGGCAACCAGCGACGCCGATCGTCTGCTGCGCGACGTCTCGCAGGCCGGTGCGGACATCGTTGTCGTCGATCACGGCGAGAGTGAACAGATCGCCGACGGCGACGCGCTGGTCCAGGTGGTCGCGGTGAACGGGAAGCTGGTCATCGAATCCGGGGATCACCCTGACGCCCCGGTGTTCCTCGGCCGCGAGGACGGTGGCCGTGCCGCGGCGGGAATGCCGTACCTGTACGCGCCGAGGACCATCACGAAGAAGGAATCAGCCGCTCCCGTACTCGAGTTGGAGGGCACGACGTGCGCCGCGCTCTACGTCGCAGTCGCAGCCATGCTGGTCTGGGCGACTGATCGTGACCTCGCAGCAGGCGAGGTCCGCGACATCCTGATCGCCTCCTCGTCGCCGATCGCCGCGGGCGGAGGCACGAAGCCCGGCAGTCTGAGCATCGACAGGGCTCTCACGGCGACCCGCCGCAAGGCGGTCGAGAGGGCGCTCGGTGGCGAATCGATGCAGTTGGGTCAATTGCTCGCCGAGACATCCGTCCGCCCCGAACTGGCCGTGCCGATTCTCGACGACCTCGTTGCCGCGGGTGCCGTTCACCAAGTCGTACGTGGTGGTGTGGAGCAGTTCGAGGCGGCACCCGATCCGGTCAGATAGCCGATCGCGGGAGCCCCACCGTGTCGGTGTCAGCAGGGATGATGAGAGCCGCGACTCGGACACCGTCCCCCGACCGACTGGCGAGGTCACCATGCAGGGATACCCGATCACCCGGTATCCAGGGCCCGGCTACACGCCGGGTCACGGCCCGTACCTGCGGATCTACCTGCACACCACCGAGAATCAGGACTGGATCACCCGCGCCGAGGACGTCGCCGACTACCAGGCCCGCGTGCGGGACGGCAGCTATCACTACCTCGTCGACGATTCGCACATCGTCAACACCGTCGACATCGGGAACACCGCGTGGGGCGTGCTCGACGACAACCCTGTGAGCGTGCAGATCGCGATGGTGGGCACGTCGGGTGCAGTCGGGAACTGGAGTGGCCCCAACCCGAACCGGGAGGACCGGCCCAAGTCCCGAGAGCAGTGGCTCGAACACGAGAAGATGCTCGACATGGTGGCGTTCGTCATCGCCACCGTCGCACGGGAACGCGGTATACCGATCGAACGTGTGGACGTCGCGGGAGTCGGCGCCAACCGCCGCGGCGTGAGCAGTCACAACAACTACACGTACGGATCTGTGGCACTGAAGGGGTTCAAGGACGGGACGCACTGGGACGTGCCGGACACCTTCCCGTACGACGTGGTGCTGGCCGCCGCGCGTCGCTACGCGGCCATGCCCGACGACCCGGACAGGTTCCCGCTACCGCCCGGCCACTACTGGGGGCCGCTCGACGGCCCGAACGAGTCGTGGTCCAACTCCTTCGGCACCGAACCCCAGTACTCGAAGGACGCGCTCGCGCGGTGGCAAGCGGCCCTGGGAATCCCGCAGACGGGTGTCTACGACGACGCCACCCGCGACGCGGCCATCCGGATGCAGCGGGCGTTCGGGTGGCCCGTGACAGGACATGTCTACGAGGGCGAGTGGAACGAGGTCGTCCGGAACGGTTGGAGGCTGCCCTCGCCCGCGCAGGCGTCACCCATCGACCCGGGGCCGCCGGTGGGACATTCGCGGATGGTCAAGGCCGTCACCGGTCCGGGCCTGACCGATCGGTTCGGTATGGCGGCGACGGATCTCGGCGTCATGGCGCGAACCCCGTCGGGACGGATACTGGCGGTGTTCGGCGACACCTTCACCGGACCCGCGGTGGGTGACGGGGACTGGCGCGCGCCGGTCGCGCTGTTCTCGGACACGAAGAATCTGGACGAGGGCATCGTGTGGAGCGAGGCGGCGGGCAGCGACCCCGGTTACGCCCGGCAGCTGTGGGACTACCCGCACGACAACCCGGTGTTCTCGACCGTGCTCCCGTCCGACGTCCTCACCGTCGGGGATTCGATGTATCTGCACGTGATGGTCAACCAGGGCCTCGGCAACGTCGTGTGGACCGAGATCTGGCGGTCCGTCGACGACGGTCGCACCTGGCAGCACACCGGAGCGAAGTTCGACGCCGGCCTGCATGGAGGGCTGGCGCAGCTGTGGACCTGGGACGTCGCCGAGGACGGCTGGGTGTACGTGATGTCCACCGGCTTTCAGCGCGACGCACCGCTGATCCTGCGTCGGGTCCCGAGGGGTCGGGTCGCGGACCCCTCGGCCTACGAGGGCTGGGGGTGGCGTGACGGCGTGTGGGCGTGGGGCAACGAGCCGACACCCGTACTCGAAGGGGACGGTGCCGCAGGCAAATTCGGGGAACTGTGCCTGCGCCGAACCGACGGCGTGTGGGTCCTCGTCAACTTCGATTCTTCCGACGTCGACGGGTACGACATCGATGTCAGGGTGTTTCCGAACATCACCGACAACCTCTACGACGTGCACACGAGCACGCCGATCCGGGGAGTCGCCTGGGGACAGGAGGGAGATGACGCGGTCGCCCAGTTGTACGGACCGTCGATCGTGCCCGGTTCCCGGCCGGGCGGGGGGTTCCACATTCTGCTGAGTCAGTGGAACACCGAGGTGGGATGGCCGTACCGGGTACTCCAGTTCAAGATTCCCGTCGTGGCGGGCCCCGAGCCCGGCGCTCGTCCGACGTAGCGGAATCCGCGGGCGGATTGGGACGCCGAAAGTGCGGCGGTCAGGGCTGTAGTTACGTCAGACTGCACGTTGTACAGCGAAGATATGACCCCTGATCAGCTAACAAATACAACCTAGTTAACTAACTGGGGCCATGTATCGTGACCCACAATCGAGTCGCACATCCGAGTTAAGTCGAGAGGTTCTGCCCGTGACCACCGTCCAGGAACCCGCCGCCACCGCGGCGTCGAACGTCCCCGATATCCACACCACCGCGGGCAAGCTTGCGGATCTGCACCGCCGCCAGGCCGAGGCGCACTTCCCCTCCGGTGAAGCCGCTGTGGAGCGGGTGCACGCCAAGGGCAAGCTCACGGCCCGCGAACGCATCGAGGCGCTGCT
>NZ_SCOY01000018.1:0-104753 GCF_005503035.1 Rhodococcus sp. Q | reverse complement strand
GTCCGAGCCTCCGACACCGACGCCACGAACCCGGGAGCACCCGAGTACACCGCGGTCAGCTCGTGCGCACCCACCGCCAGCGTCCGATTGATCGACGCCGAACCGTTCGTCACCGCAACCGGCGCACCGAGATCAACGCCACCAGCCTTGAACTGCACCGTGCCACCGGCAGGAGCAGGCGAAACCGCAGCCGTCAGCGTCACCTCCTGACCCTCGTCCGCAGTCGCCGGAGCCGTCAGCGTCGTGGTCGTCTGGACGTCCGGTACGACGACCGTCGACACCGTCAGGGTCCGAGCCTCCGACACCGACGCCACGAACCCGGGAGCACCCGAGTACACCGCGGTCAGCTCGTGCGCACCCACCGCCAGCGTCCGATTGATCGACGCCGAACCGTTCGTCACCGCAACCGGCGCACCGAGATCAACGCCACCAGCCTTGAACTGCACCGTGCCACCGGCAGGAGCAGGCGAAACCGCAGCCGTCAGCGTCACCTCCTGACCCTCGTCCGCAGTCGCCGGAGCCGTCAGCGTCGTGGTGGTCGCCACGTCCGGAACGGATGACGTCACCGTGAACGGAGCAGAGGTGGAACCTGCGAATCCCGCGACACCCGAGTACACCGCGGTGACCTGATGCGCGCCCGCCGCCAGCGAGGGCAGCGACAGCGTCGCCTTCCCGTCCGCTCCGACCGTCGCAGGTGCCCCGAGATCGGTGGCACCGTCCTTGAACTGCACCGTGCCGCCGGCCGGCGTCGGGGCGACCTGCGCCGTCAACGTCACGGCCTCCCCCTCGACGACCGTCGCAGGGCCCGAGACCGTCGTCGTCGTGGCCACGTTCGGAACGGAGACGGTGACGTTCTGCACGGCCGAGGTGGAACCGTTGGCACGGGCGCTGCCGAGGTACTTGGCGGTCAGTGCGTGCGCGCCGCCCGCGGTCGGGGTCCACGAGGCGGTCGCGACACCGTTGTTCAAGGTGCCGGACCCGATCTTGGTGCTGCCGTCGAAGAACTCGACGGCGTCGCCGTTCGCACCGCCGGTGACGGTCGCGGACAGGGTCACTGCGGTACCGGTCTCAGCTGAGGTGACGCCCGCGAGAGTGGTCGTCGAGGCGTTCTTGCCGACCGTGATCGCAGGGCCCTTGTTGTCGTAGGTTCCCGAACCGAGCGAGCCGCTGTAGTGCATGCCCGACTGCAGCGCGGTGTCGCGAGCGCAATCCGGCCCGACCTTGTAGGAGAACTCGAACGTGTGGGACTTCGGGTCGATGTTCGGGTACACCGTCCAGCTGCCGGCGACCTTCGCGAAGTCCGCCCCCTGACTGTCCAGACCACGCGGCGAGCCGTCGACCTTCGCGGACCCCTCGACGTACGTCAGGCAGGGCGCATGCACGTCCTTTACGCCGTAGAGAATCTCGAGCGTGGTCCATGCCTTGCGCTCGAACTTGGTGGAGACCGTGACCACGTCTCCCTCTGCGGGCGTCGTGTTGCTCACTGTCCGGGTGAAGTGGCTGTTCCCGTCCCACCAGTCGACCGTCCCGGACGCCGCTTGGGCGACACCCGATCCGGTGACCACGGCGAAGCCTGCCGCGATCGCAAAAGCGCTGACCCCGCCAACCACGCGGCGAATGCTGTGTTCTGACATGCATTTCCTCCACGGCGGCCCGAAAACACAGGGGTGATCCGATCCGCCGTACTCGTGTTCTCGGTGCGCCAGTTACCTCGGCATGTCGCCTCGCGGGCACAAAGTCGCAGAGGATTAGACCACATCAGACATCAGGTCAAGAGCGTTTTCGCGACGAAAGATGGACAGACGTCCAACTTGGCCACATGCTAAGCAATCAGTCAGCAACACCCATCTCGGGCCACATCGCACAAAGCAAAGAAGACGCTCCCGCCGATCGCGGGAGCGCCCTCTGTGTCGAACTGGTGGAGCTGAGGGGAATCGAACCCCTGACCTCTTCGATGCGAACGAAGCGCGCTACCAACTGCGCCACAGCCCCAGTCCTCACACCCCTTCAAGGAGTGCTCGGCAACTCTAACAGGCACATCCTGGAACAGGAAAATCGGCTGGTCGCAGGAGGTTTTCGGGCTATTGACCGACGACGCGGCGCACTTCGTCGGTGCCGTCACCCTCGTCGAAGTGGATGTCATGGTGGGCCAGGTGGTCGAAGACGGGATCCTCGTCGTCGATCTCGAGGACCACCGCGCCCGGCCGGCGCAGCCGCGACGGCACGAGACGCAGTTCGGCATCGTCTCGCGACTCCACACCGAGCCGAGACCGGCTCAGCCGAGCCAGGCGCCGGTGCCGAATCTCGTGCTCGATCTGCACCTGTCGACGCAGGTACGCGAGGTACCCGCCGAGCGTCGCCACCACGGCGGCACACAACCACCACATGGTCGACGAGATGATCAACGCGAGCGCTGCAGCCATGATCGCGGCGAGCACGAGGCCGAGGACCGTCCGCTGCCGAAACCCGTACCGCGCGGCGCGAGCGATCGCATCCGCCTCGGGATCGAAGCCGCCGCGTCCGCGGCGATAGGTCGCACGTTCACGCGACTCCGCAGCCGCCTCGTGCTCCTCGCGGTCGCGCACGTCGTAGTCGTCGTATTCGTCGTACTCGCCGTGCGTGTCGACCTCGTCGTAGCCCTGGTCGTGGTCCGCGTCCGTTCTGGCTTGAGATTCCATCCAGTCCTCCGCATGCATCGGCCGATTCGGATCCGGGCTCCAGTGCGGGTCGCTCCGGTGCCCGGTCGCCGGGCCGCGGCGATGTTGCCGCGCGTGCTGATCACGGTCGAGGACTCTGGTCGCCAGCGCCGCGTCCGTGGTTTGCCGGATCCGCGGACGACGCTTGGCCTGCATCGGAAGCAGCACGAACAGCCACATCGCGACCAGCGCGACAACCACCAGTGAGTTCGGCATGTCGGCGACCTCCCTCCCTGTCGTCTGCCAGCGCAGCACTCACCTGCGTATTTGACCCGGTAGGCCTACTCAGGCTAGTTGTCTCGACTCGCTGTTCCCCGCAGACGCGCCGACTCAGCTTTCCCACATGCCACATTAGTCACTACTGCCGCATCGATGCATCCTCGGTAGCGGAAATGTAACCAGGCCCTCAGCCCCACGCGGCGCGACCGGCACGCACCAGCCGATCGGCTGCCGTGGCCTCGAGTTCCTCGGCGGTGAGGCCAACCAGCAGGTGGTCACGGAACCGCCCGTCGACGTCGAGATACCGCTCGAGCAGACCTTCCTCCCGGAAACCGACGTGCTGTAGCACCGCCCGGCTCGCGAGGTTCTCGGGGCGCACGGTCGCCTCGATCCGGTGCAGCCCGACGGGCCCGAAGCCGTGATCGAGCCCGAGCGCGAGCGCTGCCGTCGCGACACCCCGACCACCGTCCGCCTGCGACACCCAGTACCCGATCCACGCCGATCGGAGCGCACCGCGCACCACGTTTCCGATCGTCAACTGACCGCAGAACCTGCCGTCCAGTTCGATCACCATCGGCAACATCCGCCCCCGACGTGCCTCCGCCCTCAGCGACGAGCACAGCCCTGGCCAGTTTCCGATGTGATGTCGCGCATCCCACGGCCCCTCGCCCGTGGGCTCCCAGGGGCGCAAGTGGTCCTCGTCGCGGATTCGCAGCCGGCTCCAGGTCGCGGCATCCCGTAGCCGGATCGGGCGCAACGTCACCCGACCGGCAGGCACCACCAACGGACCCAGGCGTGCCGGCCAACCCGGGTGCACCGTGTAGCGGCGCAGCGACGTACTCACGCTGTCAGCCCCGCTGAGCGAGGAATGCGACGTCGACGCGGTCACCCGTGCGGATGTCCGTCACCTCCGGGTCCACCAGGACCAGGCAGTTCGCCTCGGCGAGTGTCGCCAGCAGATGGGACGAGGATCCGGGCGCCCCGCCGAGCGCCTGAACGAGGTACTCCCCGGTCGACTCGTCACGCATCAACTGCCCGCGGAGGAAGCCCTTGCGGTCCTCGATCGAGGTGATCGGCGCGACGGTCCGCGCCGAGACGATCCGACGCATCGGCTGCCTGCGGCCGAGCGCGATCCGGATCAGCGGCCTCACCATCACCTCGAACACGACGAGGGCACTGACCGGATTCGACGGCAGGAGGAAGGTCGGAACCTCGTCCCGGCCGAGCTGACCGAAGCCCTGCACCGACCCCGGATGCATGGCGACCCGCTCGACCTCCAGGTCACCGAGCTCGCGCAGCGCTTCGCGGACCTGGTCGGACGCTCCCCCGCCGACGGCACCGGCGATGACCACGATCTCCGAGCGAATCAGCTGCCCCTCGACGACCTCACGCAGGCGTCGCAGGTCCGTGCCCGCGATGCCGACCCGGTTCACGTCGGCGCCCGCGTCCCGAGCCGCGGCGGCGAGAGCATAGGAGTTCACGTCGTACACCTGGCCCGGTCCGGGCGTGCGGTCGACGTCGACGAGTTCGCCGCCGACGCTGATCACCGACAGGCGTGGTCGCGGATGCACCAGCACCTTGTCGCGGCCGACCGCGGCGAGCAGGCCGACCTGCGCCGCTCCGATGATGGTGCCCGCGCGGACGGCGACGTCGCCCGGCTGGACGTCGTCGCCGACGCGACGGACGTAGTCGCCGGACCGAACGGAGCTCAGCACCCGGACACGGTTGCGTCCCCCGTCGGTGCGATCGAGGGGCAGGACGGCGTCGGCGAGAGTCGGCATGGGAGCGCCGGTGTCGACTCGGACGGCCTGACGAGGCTGCAACCGGGTGGCCTGACGCGACCCCGCTGCAACCTCACCGACCACCGGGAGCACGACGTCGACGGGCGCGCCGTCGTCACCGACCTGGCGGCCGCCCGCGCCTGCGACGTCGACACTGCGGACGGCGTAACCGTCGATCGCAGCCTGATCGAAACCGGGAAGTGGACGCTCGGTGACGACCTCCTCCGCGCAGAGCAGGCCCTGGGCCTCGGAGATCGCGACCCGCACAGGTCTGGGGGCGACGGCGGCAGCGGTTACCCTGGCCTGCTGCTCCTCAACCGAGCGCATGTGGATGCTGCCTCCCGACCCCACTTACCGCTCCGTCTGCTCGAGTCTCTCGACGAGCCACTCACGCAGGGACGGACCGTACTCTTCACTGGCAAGCGCAAAGTCAACCGCAGCACGCAGGTAGCCGCCGGGATTTCCGAGGTCGTGTCTCCCACCCCGATGCACCACCACGTGCACGGGATGGCCCTCCTCGATCAAGAGTGCGATCGCATCGGTCAACTGCAACTCGCCACCCGCGCCGGGTTCGATGCGGCGCAACGCGTCGAACACCGCCCGGTCCAGCAGGTACCGACCCGCCGCCGCGAACGTCGACGGCGCCTCCTCGACCTTCGGCTTCTCCACCATCCCGACGACCTTGAGGACGTCCGGGTTCACCGCGTCAGGCACCTCCTCGACGTCGAACACGCCGTAGGCGCTGACCTGGTCCTTCGGCACGTCGATCGCGCACAGGACGCTGCCACCACGCTTGGCGCGCACCCGCGCCATCGTCTCCAACACACCCCGCGGCATCACCAGATCGTCCGGCAGCAGCACCGCGATCGCGTCCTCGTCGCTGTCGAGAACCGCCTCCGCGCACGCCACCGCATGCCCGAGACCACGCGGCTCGTCCTGCACCACCGACTCGACCTTCAGCAGGCCCTGCGCCTTCCGAACCTTCTCCAGCAGGTGCGACTTGCCGCTCGCCTCGAGCTTGCTCTCCAGGACGAGGTCCTCGACGAAATGCGCGACCACGCCGTCCTTGCCCTCGGACGTGACGATCACCAGCCGCGTCGCCCCCGAATCCGCGGCCTCCCCGGCCACCAACTCGATACCCGGCGTGTCGACAACGGGCAGCAGTTCCTTCGGCACGGTCTTCGTCGCGGGAAGGAAACGGGTACCCAGTCCTGCCGCGGGGACCACCGCCGTGCGGAATGCCCTGTTGTCGTTGGTACCGGTGTCTGTCATGGGCCACACCCTAGCCGCCCGGCCGGTGAGACCGAGATTCTAGGGTTGCCGGTATGAGCAGAACGGCAGGGGGCCGATGACGTCGCGGACCAAGTCCCAGTGGCGCACGGCGATCCTCGCGTCGCGGCGGGAGATGGACGCCGACACCCGGGCGGCCGAGGCGGACGCCCTCGCGGCGGCCGCACGCGAGATCGGTGTGACGCTGGGCGCGGATGCGACCGTGTGCGCGTACGTTCCGGTCGGCCGTGAGCCCGGGTCGGTGGCCATGCTCGACGCGCTTGCAGGGGTGGTCGGGCGGGTGTTGCTTCCGGTCGCCCGTGAGCCCGGACCGCTGGAGTGGGCGCCGTACCGGGGTGCTGACGCGCTGGTGACGGCCCCGTACGGGTTGAAGGAGCCGGCGCCGCCGTTCCTGCCTCCCGACGTCGTCGCCGAGGCCGCACTGCTGCTGGTCCCGGCATTGGCCGTGGACCGCCGCGGTGTGCGTCTGGGCCGGGGAGCCGGGTTCTACGACCGCACCCTCGCACTGGCGTCGGGGCCTCGACTGGTGGCGGTGGTGCGCGACACCGAATTCGTCGACGAACTGCCCGAGGACCCCCACGATGTCCGGATGCGTGAGGTGCTCACTCCCCGCGGTGGCCTGCGCACCCTGGAATAGCAGGCAAATTGGCAGCGTTGGCACTCTTGACTGTAAAGTGCCAATGCCTGTCGTATCACCTACCCAGGCCTCGAGTACCCCGTGCGGAGGAACCTGCAGTGCCCACCTACTCCTATGCCTGCACCGAATGCGACAACCGTTTCGACATCGTGCAGTCGTTCACGGACGACACCCTGACCGTCTGCTCCGAATGCAACGGGAAGCTGCGCAAGCTGTTCAACTCGGTGGGCATCGTGTTCAAGGGCAGTGGCTTCTACCGCACCGACAACCGCGGTGGCGGCAGCAGCACCGCCAGCGAGCCTGCCGCGAAGTCCTCCGACTCCTCGTCCTCGACGAAGTCGGAATCGTCCGCTCCCGCGAGCACGCCCGCGCCCGCTGCCAGCTGAAACAGCGTTGTCCACAGGCCCCTTGATTCATCCACAGGGCAGGCCTGCACGACCCGTCGGGTGATGATGCCGTCCCTACCGTGAGGGCATGGCACGTGATGTCGGGCGCCTCCGCGACGCCCTCTCCCCGACCGCGCTCGACCGCATCTCCCGGCTGACCCGGCCCGATTGGACCCGCACGACGACCGGTCGCCGGATCGCCGCGGCGGCACTCGCCGTGATCGCGTTGGTACTGGCGATCCGCGGCGACCCGGGAAACGATCAGGTCGATGTCGTGACGGTCGCGCGCGACGTCCCTCCCGGCACCGTCCTCGGCGACGCGGACGTCCGGCTGATCCCACTCCCTGTCGATGCCGTTCCCGACGGCGCAGCGCACAGCGTGGAGGGCGTGATCGGGCACACCCTGGCCGGTCCCGCCCGCGCAGGTGAGACGCTGACGGACGTCCGCCTGCTGGGTTCCCGACTGGCGGACGCCGCCGCCGGACCGGACGCCCGCGTCGTGCCCCTCCGTATCGACGACGCCCAGGTGGCCGGGCTCCTGCGCACAGGCGACGTCGTGGACATCCTCACCGCCGATGCGGAGGGATCTGGGACGCCGCGAGTACTCGCCACGAACGCCACGGTGGTGCTCGCCGCAGCCCGCGACAGCGGACGGGCAGCGTCCGATCCCGCGGTGCTCGTGGCATTACCCGAGGTGAGCGCTACCGCGGTTGCCGCCGCGACCATGACGGGGACGATCACGGTGACGCTGCACTGAGCGTGTCGAAGGGCGCGAGCCGATCGTTTCTTTGGCATTCTGAGGTTCGAGTACCTGCCACCGATCGATGCGAAACGAGGACCGGGCCATGCTCAAGGGCTTCAAGGATTTCCTGCTGAAGGGCAACGTGATCGACCTGGCCGTTGCCGTCGTGGTCGGCGCCGCCTTCACTGCGATCGTCACCGCCTTCAGCGACAACATCATCGATCCCCTGATCGCGGCCCTCGGCGGTTCCGACGAGATGGGCTTCGGCTTCCAGATCACCGACAACCCCGAGACGTTCGTCAACATCGGAGCGGTCATCACCGCGGGCATCAACTTCGTGATCATCGCCGCGGTCGTGTACTTCGTGCTGATCCTGCCGTACAACCACGCGAAGGAACGGTTCGGCGGACCGAAGAAGGGCCCCGAAGCCACCGAGACCGAACTCCTCGCGGAGATCCGCGACCTGCTCGCCGACCGGTCCGCATCGCAGGACTGACTGCGGCCGATTCAGCCGTGGTGCGGCGGAACCTGACGCCGCAGCCACTCATCCGAGGAGGAGTCGCGGGCATCCTCGGGGGACCGCTCATCGCCGGTCGTCTCCGGTAGTACGTCACCGAATATGCGCGCCAGCCGGGCCCGAGTCTTCGGGTCCCGGCTGGGGTGTGCGCGTGGCGCGTCGTCGGTGATGGTCACTCCTCGATACGGGACACCTCACCGATCACCTGACTGGCGAGCGGTGTCAAGGTGGCCATGCCGTCGCGCACCGCAGCGCGGGACGACGCCAGATTCACCACCAGCGTACTTCCCGAGACGCCCGCGACCCCGCGCGAGAGTCCCGCATCGAGCGAGCCTGCGGCGAGGCCCGACGAGCGCAGCGCCTCGCTGATTCCGGAGATCTCGCGGTCCAGGACCGCGGCGGTCGCGTCGGGGGTGACGTCGCGCGGCGACACACCCGTTCCGCCGACCGAGATCACGAGATCGACGCCACCGATGACGGCGGTGTTGAGTGCGTTGCGGATCTCCACCTCGTCGGCGGAGACGGCGACCACGGCGTCGACCAGAAAGCCTGCCTCGTTGAGCAGTTCGGTGACGAGCGGTCCCGTCGAGTCCACTTCGTCTCCGTGCGCGGTGCGGTCGTCGACGATCACCACGAGTGCGCGGCCGGCCAGCGGGGCTTCGATGTCCATGGTCCCTACGGTAGTGGTACCGCCCGGGCCCGGTCCGGTGTGGAGGCGAAACGACACCGGGCGTGGCGGCATCAGCGACCGCCCTGAGTGGGAGCCGTCCCGAGGGTGACCTCGACGGTCGCGCCGTTCTTGCCGTTGGCGTCGGTGTAGGTGACCTCGACCTTGTCGCCGGGTGCGTGCGAGCGGATCGCGGCGATCAGCGAGTCGCCACTGTCGACGACCCGGTCGTCGACGCGGGTGATGACCGAGCCCTTCGGAATGCCCGCCTTGTCGGCAGGCCCGCCCGCCGTCACGTCCATGACGCCTGCGCCGTGCGAGGTGTCCCGGGACGACACGGAGACACCGATGATCGCCTGGGTCGCCTTGCCGGTCTTGACGAGTTCGTCCGCGATGCGGCTTGCCTGGTCGACCGGGATGGCGAAGCCGAGCCCGATCGAACCGCCCTGCTGGCCACTCGCCGCCTCACCGCCGAGTGTCGCGATGGCGGTGTTGATACCGATCAACTTGCCGTCCATGTTCACCAGGGCGCCACCGGAGTTGCCGGGGTTGATGGCGGCGTCGGTCTGGATGGCGTCGATGACGGTGTTCTGGTTGCCGGACTCGCCGCTCGTCGACACCGGCCGGTTGAGCGCGGACACGATTCCGCTCGTGACGGTGCCCGCGAGACCGAGCGGAGATCCGATGGCCACGACGGGCTGACCGACCTGCACGTCCGCGGACGTGCCCAGCTCGATCGGCGTGAGGTCGGTACGGCCCTCGACCTTGATGACGGCGATGTCGGACATCGGGTCGGCGCCGACGAGGGTCGCGGACGCCGTCGTTCCGTCCGAGAACGCAACGGTGATCTTGCCGTTGG
Source organism: Rhodococcus sp. Q (assembly GCF_005503035.1). Classification (NCBI taxonomy): domain Bacteria; kingdom Bacillati; phylum Actinomycetota; class Actinomycetes; order Mycobacteriales; family Nocardiaceae; genus Rhodococcus; species Rhodococcus sp. Q. The sequence continues at coordinate 94,959 of NZ_SCOY01000018.1, read as the reverse complement.
CGCCCGCTCCGGCCGCCACGTGGTTGTTCGTCAGGATCAGTCCGTCGGACGACAGGACGACACCCGATCCCTCACCTTCGGCCTGCGCGCCCGCCACCTGGATCTGCACGACGCTGGGCAGCACCTTCTGGGCTACTGCCTGCACGGTGCCCGCCGGGGCGTTCGCGGTCTGCGTCGCGTTGGTGCGCGGGGCGTCGAGCGCGTTCGTGACGGCTCCGGAGGACGAGCTGCTCTGCGTCCAGGCTCCGACGGCGCCGCCGATGCCGCCGCTGACGAGTGCGAGCGCCACCGCGCCCGCGACGATCGCCGTGCGCGCCGGCTTCGGCTTCGTGGCGGTCGCGGTCGCGTACTGGCCCGGAGCCTGATGGGAGACGTTCGGGTCGGTCGGCTGCTGCGTGTCGTGCGACGAGTAACCGGCGTACGGCGCCTGACCGTAGGTCGGCTGCTGGTAGGTCGGGTACTGGGCCGTCGGCTGGTCACCCGTCGGGTACTGCGCCGTCGGCTGATCCGCCGGGTACTGCGCACCGGGCTGGTTCGGGGTCGCCGACTGGTGTGGCTGCGGGTTTGCCTGCTGGTTCGGCGCCCAGGGCGAACCAGCCGGTCCGGCCTCGCCACCCTGTCCTGCGCCGCGCCCGTCGCTGTAATCGTCGGTCATGCGTGTGATCCGTTCTCCCCTGCGCACCAGGTCGGTGCGCTGTAGTCCTTCTCGTTACGCCCAAGCCTGCCTGTCCGGACTTAGAGAGTCCTGAGACCCGGCTTTCAGTTTGCCGAGATCCTGCTGTCGACCTCGTCGTCGGCAGGTGCCGTCGCCGAGCCCGGCAACACGATCGTGAGCAGTGCCCCTCCCCGCGCGGATGCACCCGCGGTGACGGTGCCTCCGTGTTTCACGACGACCTGACGGACGATCGCCAGTCCGAGCCCGGAACCGGGCATCGAGCGCGCCTCGGTGGAACGGTAGAAACGCTCGAACACCAGATCCCGGTCCTCCTCAGGGATTCCGGGTCCCGCATCGTCGACGACGAGGGCCAGATGTCCTGCGTCGAGTTGACGCATCCGCACCCGGACCTGTTCGCCGGGCGGACTCCACTTGGCCGCATTGTCGAGGACGTTCAGGACTGCCCTGGCCAGCCCCGCTCCGTCCCCGTGGACGAACCAGGGCACGGTCTCCGCGTCGAAGTCCACCTCGTTGCGGCGCCTGCGCACCCGTTCGAGGGACCGTTCGACGGTGTCCGCCAGGTCGATTCGCTCGTGCACCGTCTCCGGCGCGTCCTCGCGCGCGAGGTCGACGAGGTCGCCGACGAGGGTCGAGAGCTCCTCGATCTGAGCGATGACGTCGGCTCGCAGCTCCGCCATGTCCTCGTCGGGGATGTGCGGAGCACCGGGCCTGCCCGCCGCCATCAGCAACTCCGTGTTCGTCCGCAGCGACGTCAACGGGGTGCGCAGTTCGTGCCCCGCGTCCGCGACGAGACGCGACTGCCTGTCCCGGGATTCGGCGAGTGCGCGGAGCATCGTGTTGAACGAGACCGTCAGCCGGGCGAGTTCGTCGTTGCCCGTCACCGGGATCGGACTCAGTTCGTCGGTCCGCGCGATCCGTTCGGTCGCGGCGGTGAGCCTGCTGATGGGCCGTAACCCGGTGCGTCCCACGGCCATCCCGGCGAGCGCAGCCAACACCACGCCGCACCCACCGACGACGAACAGCACCCAGGCGAGCCGCTCGAGCACCTCCTCCGTCGGCTCCAGCCGTTGCGCGATGACCAGTGTCGAGCCGAGGTTCGTGCGCTGCGCGAACACCCGCTGCCCGGCGAGCGTCCGCAGTGTCGACTCGTGTTCGCCACGCGCGACGGACATCTCGGCATCGCCGATCGGCGTGTTCGACCCCGGCGGCATGTAGACCGTGAGGTCCGGGAACACCAGGGCGACACTGATGTCGTTGGAGTACACCGTCGCCAGCGAGATCGTGCGGATGTCGAGGGCGTCGAAGTTGTTGGCGATCAACGTCGTCGACCTGTTGCGCAACTGGGAGTCGACGTCGTTGTAGAGGGCACGCGAGACGACGGCGTACGCGGCGATCGCCATGACGGCGACCGCGATCGCCACCACCGATGCCGCGAGCAACGTGACCCGCCACCGCAAGGACACTGATCGGGTCAGCGGCATCGGGGGACGCATCTCGGGAATCGTGCTGGGCGACGACGGGTCGGAGGGCGAACGTCCGAACGGGGCAACCATCACGGAGGGGTCTCCCGCAACACGTAACCGACGCCGCGGACGGTGTGGATCAGGCGGGGCTCGCCCTCGGCCTCGGTCTTGCGCCGCAGGTACCCGACGTACACCTCGAGGGCGTTGCCGGAGGTGGGGAAGTCGTAGCCCCACACCTCCTCGAGGATGCGGCTGCGCGAGAGCACCCGCCTCGGGTTGGACATCAGCATTTCCAGCAGGGAGAACTCGGTGCGGGTCAGGCTGATCGACCGGCCCTTCCTGGTGACCTCCCGGGTGACCGGGTCGAGGGTCAGGTCCTCGAACGCGAGGACCTCGGAGTCGGCGTCGGGGTCGGGAACCGCGCGGCGGAGCAACGCCCGGAGCCGGGCCAGCAGTTCCTCGAGCGCGAACGGCTTCGGCAGGTAGTCGTCGGCACCCGCGTCGAGTCCCGCGACCCGTTCGGACACGGAGTCGCGGGCGGTGAGCACCAGGATCGGCAGGTCCTCGCCCGCACTGCGCAACCGGCGGCACACCTCGAGGCCGTCCAGTCGCGGCATCATCACATCGAGGACGACGGCGTCGGGCCGGGACTCGGCCACCTTCTCCAGTGCGTTCAACCCGTCGACGGCGAGGTCGACGGTGTATCCGTTGAAGGTGAGTGAACGGCGGAGGGACTCCCGCACGGCTCGGTCGTCGTCGACCACCAGGATGCGCATCCTCATAGTTTCCCCCCAGCGACTGAGATCGTGCTGAGAGGTCGCTTAACCGTGTCGCTCAGTCCACGTGCCGCGGACCCGGCAGGTTCCACTTGCGCCACAGCGCGAGCAGCCGGAGCAGCGACGCCGATGCCGTCCCGACGACGAGTCCGACGTTCGAGCCCAGGCCCGCAGCCGCGCACGCCACGACGACGCTCGACCCGATCAGCGCCGGAATCGCGTACAGGTCGCGGTGCAGGAGCAGTGGCACCTCGTTGACGAGGATGTCGCGAAGCACACCGCCTCCGATCGCGGCGGTCGCGCCGATCAGCATCGCGGCCTGGTTGCTCGCGCCGACGTCGAGCGCGATCGTCGCACCACTGCTCGCGAACAGGCCCATGCCGAGGGCGTCGAGGGCGAGGATCTCGCGGCGCAGCCGACGGATCGCGGCGTGGGCGTAGAAGACCACCACCGACGTCACGAGCGCGGTGGTGAAGTACTTCCAGGTGGTCAGCGAGGTCGGCGGGGTGATGCCGAGCAGGACGTCGCGCAGCACACCGCCGCCGATGGCGGTGAACACCCCGATCAGGCTCACTCCGAAGAGGTCTAGCCGTTTGGTGACGCCGACCAGCGCGCCGGACGCCGCGAACGCGACCACGCCGACCAGTTCGAGCACCGTCAGCAGCACTGCTCACCTCCATGGACGGCCATGATCGGTTCGGTCGACCGGATCGAGTGAATGATCCATTCGCGCCGCGGAGTCGCGGCGGAGGCAGGCGTCAGCGGTCGACCGTGTCGCCGTTTCGGGTGGCGTCGAACGCCGCGGCGCGGGCCATCTGCACCGGACGTCGCCGGATGACCGCCCACACGACGCCGAGGATCACGAACCAGACCGGCGTCACCAGCAGCGCCTGCAGGGTGTCGGACTTCTGCGTGAACGCCCACACCAGGAACCCGAAGAACGCCAGCACGACGTAGCACATCGCGACGCCGCCTGGCATCGGGAAGGTGGACTGCTCGTGCAGGTCGGGGCGCCTGCGCCGGTAGACGATGTAGCTGATCAGGATCATCGACCAGACGAACATGAAGCACAGTGACGAGATGGTCGTGACGATGGTGAACGCCTCGATGAGCGAGTCGCCGACGACGACCATCACCACACCGGACAGGAGGAACACTCCGGACAGGTAGAGGGCGTTGGCCGGCACCCGCCGCTTCGTCAGCCGCGCGAACGCGCCGGGTGCGTCGCCGTCCTGGGCGAGGCCGTAGACCATGCGTGACGTCGAGTAGATGCCGGAGTTCGCCGACGACGCCGCCGAGGTGAGCACGACGAAGTTGACCACCGATGCGGCGATGCCGATGCCGGCGAGCGCGAACATCGCCACGAACGGACTGCGGTCGCCGCTGATCTCGCGCCACGGGGTGACGGACATGATCACGGCCAGCGCGACGACGTAGAACAGCATCACGCGGATCGGGATCGAGTTGATCGCCTTGGGCAGGTTCTTCTGTGGATCCTTGGTTTCCGCGGCGGCGGTGCCGACCAGTTCGATTCCGACGAACGCGAAGGTGGCGATCTGGAATCCGGCGACGAAGCCCATCGGTCCGGTGGGGAAGAACCCGCCGTCGTTCCACAGGTTCGCGAATGCGGATTCGGATCCGTTGGGCGCGACGAAGTGGGTGAAGACCATCGCGAGCCCTACGACGATGAGCGTGACGATGGCGACGATCTTGATGAGAGCGAACCAGAACTCGGTTTCACCGAAGGCCTTCACCGTCGGGAGGTTGAGCGCGATCAGGAGCACGACGGCGGCGAGCGCCGGGATCCACAGCGGCAGCGAACCCCACCAGTAGGACACGTAGCCGGAGATCGCGATGACGTCGGCGATGCCGGTGACGATCCAGCAGAACCAGTACGTCCAGCCGGTGAAGAAGCCCGCCCACGGTCCGAGGTAGTCGCCTGCGAAGTCGGCGAAGGACCGGTACCCGGTGTTCGACAGCAGCAGTTCGCCCATCGCCCGCATGACGAAGAACAGCATCGTGCCGATGATCATGTAGACGAACAGAACCGAGGGCCCGGCCAGGGAGATGGTCTTGCCCGAGCCCATGAACAGGCCGGTGCCGATGGCACCGCCGATCGCCATGAGCTGGATGTGCCGGTTGGTCAGCTGCCGCGACAGGCCGGGTTCTCGATCCTCGGCCGCGACGATCTGGGTGTCTTCGGACACTGGGTTCTCCTCGCCCACGGCAGGGCCGTGGTCTACGCATCGGACGTCGGTGGACGTCGGGACCGAGCGCGCCGATGGGCGCAAGGCGATCGTTATTCTAGCGAACGAGCAGGTCGCACCCGGTCCCGACGTCGCAGATCACCGTCCCGTCGGGTCGTAGAGGCCCCGCTCGACCGCCCTGACCAGGCGTCTCGGGACCCGATGTGTGACACCCCCGACAGTCACGTCGACCAGGTCGGGGACCGTCGCCTTCCACTGCGACCGTCGACTGCGGGTGTTCGAGCGCGACATTCGGCGCTTCGGGACTGCCATGGCGTGTTCCTTCCTTCTCTGCTGGTCAGCGGCCCTGCGGACGCCGCGTTCCGTAGCGGCGTTCGAACTTCTCGACGCGTCCCGCGGTGTCGACGACCCGGGACGCGCCCGTCCAGAACGGGTGCGAGTCGGAGGTCACGTCGACGACCACCAGCGGATACGTGTTGCCGTCGTCCCACACGACCGACTGCTTGCTGGTGACCGTCGACCGGGTCAGGAACTGCTTTCCGGTGCCGCCGTCCCGGAAGACGACGGGGCGGTAGGGGGGATGAATCGACTTCTTCACGATCGGTCCTCTCGGTAGGTCTCCAGGTATTCGGATGGGAGGTCCTGCTCACCGCAGGGGTCTTCGTGCCATTCGGCGAAGGGGTCGGACCACGCGCACCAGGCCGCGACGTCCTGGAGTTCGTCGTCCGTGACCAGCGCCCACTGCAGGGCGCGGTCGATCTCGGTGGGGTCCGCGCCGCAGGCCAACACGACGAGCGAGGTGTGGCGATCGCCGTGGCGCTCGTCCCAGGAAAGTGCGGCGAGCGCACGCCGTGTCGCCGACTCCGTTTCCTGTTCGTCTGGTGTCATCGCCGCCAGCCACCGACCGGCCCGTCCGATGCGCAGCCCTCCCCCCCGCCGACTCGAGCCACAGCACGTTGCCGGGTTGGGTCGCCACCCACAGTCGTCCTCGTGCCGTGACAACTCCGTCCAGGAGTGTGTCGACGGCACTGTGCAGGCGTTCTGGATGGAAGGGCCGCGTGGCGACGAACTCGACGAGGGTGACGCCGCAGTCGGACGAGAGCGGCGGCTGCCCGCGGAGCAGTGATGCGTGCACGTCGGAGGCGGACCCGCGACGGGCATCGGCCGGGACGCGGGCCAGCAGGCCGTCTGCGTCGGGGGGAAGGTCGTCGCCGATCCAGTCGATCGGGGCGGTGGGCGCGAGGCGCGTCAGCGCAGCGTGCAGCCTGGCCTGGCTCCAGCCGTCGTGTCCCCTTCCTGCGACGACGATGGCGTCGGCGATCGCGACCTGACCGACGACGACCTGGGCGACGGTGCGCTCGTCGTCGGCGGTGGCGGCGAGTCCGCGATCGGCGAGGTCGTCGTCGCCGGTGGCGTCGTCGAGCCAGGTGGCGGCGTCGACGCAGGTGAGGACCGCCTCGATCCGGACGTCTCGGGAGGCGGGTCCGTCGAGCTGCCCGACCACGCCCGCGACCACGACCTGCTCGACGGCGAGGCACACCACCTCGGGCTCGAGAGTGCGATCGAGCAGCAGTGCGATACGGCGGACGGAGTCGCGGCGGCGCAGTCGTCGCAGCAGTGGCAGCAGGTCCTCCCGGAGGGTGCAGCTCACGCAGCCGTGGGCGAGCTCGAGGACGGTCGTGTCGACGCGGCGGTCGGGGTGGGTGATCGTGCGCCGGACCACCCCTTCACGGAGGTGACCGAGGTCGTGGTGCACGAGGACCGTGCCATCCGTGAGGAGGGTGTCCGCGATGCGTGCGGTGTGGTGCCAGCCCGAGACGAGGACGACGGGTGTCCGGGTCACTGCCGCTCCTTTCGATAACGATTGTCATTTACCGAAGGTGGACGCTACAGTGCGATCACTCGTTTGTCGAAAACCGTTTTCACTTACAAAAAGATCGAGGAGGTCCCATGCCCGCCCACTGCCAGGTCACAGGACGCGCCCCCGGATTCGGGAAGTCCGTCTCGCACTCCCACGTCCGGACGAGCCGCCGCTGGAACCCGAACATCCAGCGCAAGGCGTACTACCTGCCCAGCGAGGGACGACGAATCACGCTCACCGTCTCGACGAAGGGCATCAAGACCATCGACCGGGACGGCATCGAGGCCGTCGTCGCCCGGATCCGCGCGCGGGGAGTGCGCATCTGATGGCGAGGAGCACCGACATCCGGCCGATCGTGAAGCTCAAGTCCACCGCGGGAACCGGATACACCTACGTCACCCGCAAGAACCGCCGCAACGACCCGGACCGCCTGGTCCTGCGCAAGTACGACCCCGTCGTCCGACGACACGTCGACTTCCGCGAAGAGAAGTAGGGAACCCGGATGGCAAAGAAGTCGAAGATCGCTCGCAACCAGCAGCGAGCCGCGGTGGTGGCGCGGTACGCCGAGCGCCGCGCGGCCCTCAAGGAGATCGTCCGGCGACCGTCGAGCACCGACGACGAGCGGGCCGCGGCCCTACGGGCCTTGCAGCGTCTGCCGCGTGACGCGAGTCCGGTACGATTGCGTAATCGTGACGCTGCGGACGGTCGTCCGCGCGGTCACCTGCGAAAATTCGGGCTGTCCCGCGTGCGCGTGCGCGAGTTGGCTCATCGTGGGGAGCTGCCCGGCGTGCGCAAGTCCAGCTGGTAGAACTCGAGAGGGAAGCAATGGCAGTCAAGAGGGGCCCGTCCAAGAAGTCCCGCGGCGCCGACACCGGCCGCAAGCCCAAGAAGAACCCGCTTTTCGCGGCGAAGATCGAGCACGTCGACTACAAGGACGTCAACCTGCTCCGCACCTTCATCTCGGACCGCGGCAAGATCCGCAGCCGTCGCGTCACCGGCCTGACCCCGCAGCAGCAGCGTCAGGTTGCCGTCGCGGTGAAGAACGCCCGCGAGATGGCCCTGCTGCCGTTCACCAGCCGGTAGTCGGAGTTTCCGAAAGGCCGCACAGTCCCCGACTGTGCGGCCTTTCGCATTTCCGGGGGCCGCTCGCGTTCGGGCGGTCAGCTGGAGACGACGCCGACCATCGCGGGCGCCATCACGTCCTGCAACCGATCCCACGGCGCGGTCACCTCGACCAACCCGACGGCATGCGGGCCCACCTGATAGTCGGAGAAGTGGATCTCCATCCCCTCCGGTGTGGCCAGCCAGTTCGAGAAGTTCTGCCGCGTCGGCTCGATGCCCGATCGCTCGAACTCGGCCCCCGCCGCCGTCCCGGGCAGCAAGCGCGCCGACTCCTCGGACAGCCGATCCAGGCCCGCCTGCAGGTCGGGGAACAGCGTGTTCAGCGTGATCGGCCTGCCGTTGTCCGTGTCGACGACGACCGTCGCGACCAACGGAGTCGGGTGCGCCCCCGGCGGGTCGGCGTTCCACGATGTCACCAGGAGTCCGCTCAGCACCCGCGACCCGATGTGCGTGACCCCGGACTCGGTGCGGGAATCGAGGGTGAACCGCTCCCCCGACGACCCGTCGATCTGGTCCTGGAGAGCCGCACGCATCGACTCGTTGAACTCCGCCGCGACCGCGGGATCCCCGCCCTCGACCTGCGGCACCGTCACGTCGTAGCGGACCCGTCCGGTGTCGCCCGTGACCTGGGTGGAGGTCGCGGAGTAGCCGGCTTCGGGGTCCTCCCGGACGGTGGGCGACACCGACGTCACGCGTGCAGTCGTGGTGACGCCGGGCGTCGAGGCTGCGTCGTCGGGGTCATCCGAACAGGCACTCCCGCCGACGAGAACTACCGCCGCCAACGGCACGGCGAGGATCCGGGAAATCGACATCCGCCCATCCTGGCGAGCGGCGCCGACGCGGACAAGGCGACGCGCTGGGTGAACCGCCGACGTCGACTTCGGATTCTCGGCGCGTGTAACCGTTGACCGGCGAGCGACGCACCGCGATAGTCACCGCTGACCTTCCTCGGCGCACCTGGTCGAGGCGATGACGTCGCGAGGTGCCATGCCGACTTCGGAAAGCCAGTCCCGTTCGGGTTCACGCGCAGTCGAGCGCGCTGTTGCCGTGCTCGGCTGTTTCGACGACGGCGCCGCCGAATTGACGGTCAGTTCGCTGGCCGCGCGGGCGGGACTGCCGGTGAGTAGCGCGCACCGAATCGCACAGGCGCTCGTGCGCGGCGGACTCCTCGAACGCGCACCCGACGGATACCGCATCGGATCGGGTCTGATCTCCCTGGCCGTGCCGCCGCTGGTCCGACTCGGGGCGGACGCCTGTGCGCCGCAGTTGTACGCGCTGGCCGCGGGCATCGGCATCACCGCGAGCCTCGCCGTCGTTCGAGGCGACGACGCGTTGACAGTGTTCTCGGCGCGTCCACCGGATCGGTTCTGCGACATTCAGATTCCGCGCGCCCGACAACCCGTAGACACCAGCGTGATGGGCCGGGCGGTGCTCGCGTTCGAGCAGCTCGGGCGAAGGCGGGCGAGCCGGGAGTCGGAGGTGGACCTGGATCGAATCCGTCGGCGGGGGTTCGCCGTCGATGTCGACATCGACGACCCGACGGTGCTCGCCGTCGCGGTACCGGTGTTCGACAACGGCAATCGGCCGTGGGGCGCCGTCGGAGTGCAAGCGCGGCGGCGGCGCCTCAACGAGCCGACGGTGCGGAGGATCGTGCCCGCGATGCAGCACACCGCCGCGCTCATCGCGCGGACCACCGAATCGCCCGCCGTCCGCGTCGACATAGATTCACGCTGAGTGTTTTTCGCATGGTGGAAACACCCTTTCCCCACATGCCGACCGAGTACATCGTGGGTGTCGGACGGCCGGATGGAGGCCGAGAACCACACAGCCCGAGGGGATTTCCACATGACCATTGCACCGGAACTGTCCACCGCCACCAATCTGCAGGTCCGTCCCGTCGCCGGCCACATCGGCGCCGACGTCACGGGAATCGACCTTCGGGAGCCGCTCTCGGACCACGACACCGAGAAGGTCCGCCGGAAGCTGCACAAGTACAAGGTGCTGTTCTTCCACGACCAGCACATCGACCACGCCCAGCAGATCGAGTTCTCGCGGATCTTCGGGACGGTCACGCCGTCCCACCCCTACGACGACGAGGCGCCGGAGGGCTTCCCCGAGATCCTCGCCGTCGACAGCGCCAAGTACGAGCGGCGCTTCGGACGCAAGAAGTACAGCTACGACAGTCAATGGCACACCGACGTGACCGCCGCCGTCAATCCGCCTGCCGTGACGCTGCTGCGCGCCCACGAGGTGCCGGAGCGTGGGGGCGACACCAGTTGGACGAACCTCGTCGCCGCTTACGAGGGCCTGCCGGAGCCGCTGCAGCAGTTCGTCCTGGGGCTACGTGCCGAGCACCGCTTCGGCGGACGCAGGCCGCTGTGGGGTGCGGACAGCGAGTACGGCCGGAAGGTGCAGGAGAACCCGTTCGTCACCGAACATCCGGTGGTCCGGGTGCATCCGGTGACCGGCGAGAAGGCGCTGTTCGTTCAGCCCGGCTTCACCGCGCGCATCGTCGGCCTGTCGCCGTCGCAGAGCGACCGCGTGCTCGACCTGTTGTTCGAGGAGGTCACCAACCCGGCGTACACGGTTCGGTTCCGTTGGCGTCCCGGCACTCTGGCGGTGTGGGACAACCGTGCGACGGCGCATCTCGCACCGACCGATCTCGACCATCTCGACGTCACGCGGGTGCTCTACCGCACCACCATCGAGGGCGATGTTCCGGTCGGCCCGGACGGCCGCGAGTCGGTGTCTCTCTCCGGTGCCGCGTTCCGCGGGGAGAAGTGAGCCCGACGGCAGGCGCACCCGCGCGGTAGCGAGCAGTTCACCGGGCCCCGCCGGACCGACACCCGGTCCGGCGGGGCCGGTGCATGCGCTGCGGTCGTTAGGTCGGCTACCCACTAGACTCGTCGGGGTTGTTCGCCCTAGGAGGTCCCGGTGTCTGGTGTACTCGCCGGCTTCACCGTCATCTTCGTCGTCATCACGATCGGCTATGCGCTGGGCCGGTCGAGAGTCCTCGGCGAGCACGGTGAGTTCGTTCTCAGCCGTCTGGTCTTCTTCGTCGCGACACCGGCGCTCCTGTTCGACACCCTGGCGAAATCGGACCTGTCGGTCATCTTCTCCTCCACCCTCGCGGTCGCCTCGGCGACGGCGTTCGCCATCGGCATCGCGTACTTCGTCATCACCCGCACCGTCATGAGCAGGCCCGTCCCCGAGGCGACCATCGGAGCCCTCGCCTCGTCCTACGTCAACTCCGCCAACCTCGGCATCCCGATCGCGGTGTTCGTGCTCGGGGACGCCTCGTTCGTCGCACCGCTGCTGCTGTTCCAGATCGTCGTCTACTCGCCGATCGCCCTGACGATGCTGGACCTGACCACCGGCACCCGCGGTGGGTCGTGGGTGGAGACGGTGACGACGCCGTTCAAGAATCCGATCGTGCTCGCCGGCGTCGCGGGACTCGCGGTGTCGATCTCCGGGTGGGTGCCACCGACGGCGCTGACCGAGCCGTTTCGCCTCGTCGGCGGCGCATCCGTGCCCGGCGCCCTGCTCGCCTTCGGTATCTCGCTGTACGGCGTGCGCGTACTGCAGCGTGGCCTGGCTCCGCGCAGGGAAATCGCCCTGGCGTCGGTGCTGAAGATCGTCGTCCAGCCCGTTCTCGCGTACCTGATGGGACGTTTCGCGCTCGGCCTCGAGGGGCACGACCTGTTCGCCGTCGTCGTGGTCTCCGCGCTGCCGACCGCGCAGAACGTCTTCGTCTATGCCAGCCGCTACGGCCGAGGCATCGTCCTCGCCCGCGACACCGCCCTGGTCACGACACTCGCGTCCATCCCCGCGATCGGCCTCGTCGCAGCACTGTTGACCTGAGGGAACGTCCTCACCTGCTGTCGCGTTTGGCCTGACGCTTCGTGCCGGCAGCGATGTCCGAGACCTCCCGCTTCTTGCGCCCGGCCGACTTCTGCTTCGATTTGGTCTTCCCACCGGGCAGGCGGGCGGCCGCCGGGTCGTCGGCACCGGACCCGGCGAACGACGGTGCATCCGACCGCGCGGCATCGAGCCGCTCCTGTTTCAACGCGGCCGCATTCTGTTTGGCGACGGTACCGAGCCGCCGACTGACCCGGGCGAGCGCAGTCTCGAGCGCCTCGACCCGAGCGGCATTGCGGCCGGTCGTGCGGCGAGCGCCCCCCCGCGCGGCCTTGTCGGTAACGGCAGCAGCCGCCTCGCGTCGATACACCGTCATGTGCTTGTTCCGCGCATTTCGGACCCGGGCGTGCAGGTCGATCAGTTCGTCTTCGTCCAGCTCACGAAGCCGATCCCGCTTCGTTTGCCGGTAAAGGCGGAAGTCTTTCTCCGACAGCGATTTCAGCAGCTTCTTCATGGACGCTTCCCGTCTCTCGGCGCTGACTTCCCCTCAGCCTATGACGCGACCACCGACGCCGCACGGCACGGCACGCAGGTCATCGGCGCCGCAACCGCATGAAATTGCTGACCACCGCCGCCCCGAGCCCGTCGAGGTCCGGCGCGACGACGCGACCACCGACGCGCTGCGCCATCCGGTCCACCACCCGCGCCAGACCGGGATCGTCACCGAGCCGGAAGATCGTCACCTGTGCGCCGAGCTTCGCCAGATGGTCGAGCTCACGGACCGTCAGCCCGAGCGTCTTCGGATGCGGCGGGTAGTCGAAGAACGCGCGGCCGTCCGGCTCCAGGTGCGCCGTCGGCTCGCCGTCCGTGACGATCAGGACCACCGGTTGCGCGTTGGGGTTGCGACGCAGGTGCCGTCCCGCGAGGAGCAGCGCGTGATGCAGGTTGGTGCCCTGATCCCAGGCGCCGTCGAGTCCGGCGAGTTCCTCCGGGGTGACGGTCCTGGCCTGCCTGCCGAACGCGATCAGCTGGAGGTCGTCGCCGCGGAATCGGGTGCGCACCAGATGGTTCAACGCCAACGCGGTCCGCTTCATCGGAACCCAGCGGCCGTCCATCACCATGGAGAACGAGGTGTCGACGAGCAGGGCCACCGCGGCGCGGGTGCGTTGCTCTGTCTCGGCGATCTCGACGTCGGTCACCTGCAATCGCACCGGCACGTTCGGCCGACCCGACGACGCCTCCCGCAGCACCGCGTTCGTCACCGTCCTGGTCACGTCCCACGGCTCGGTGTCGCCGAACTCCCACTGCCTGCTGGCACCTGTCGGTTCGCCCATCGCGCCCGCTCGCCGGGTGTCGCGGGCACCGCCGCGCCCCGAGAGCCGCTTCGCCACGTCCTGCAGCGCCGACTGCCCGAGCTTGCGCATCGCCTTCGGCGAGAGCCGCCACTGCCCGTCCGCTCCTCGGTCGAGGAAACCCTGCTGCTGCAGCGCCTTCTCCAGTTCCGCGAGTGTGCGGGCGTCGGCGGCGGCCTCGGAACCCAGTTGGCGCAGCAGGGCCTCCGGATCGATGTCGTCGAGCTGCGCACCCGCGTACTCCTGCGACAACTGCTCGCCGAGCTGCTCGAGTTCGGCGATGTCCGCGAGCGCGGACGTGCCCTCGCCGAGGCCCATGCCGTCATCGCCGCGGAACCGGGAACTGCCGTCCCAGTCCTCGCCGGGACGAGCCGAGCGCAGATTCGAATCGAGCCGGTCCAGCTGCTGCATCAGACTCGGACTTCCGAATGCCTGCTGCGCCAGGGCATCCAGCTCGGCGCGCTGCTCGGGGGTCAGCGAGTTCCGGAGTCGCTGCGCCGCCGCCGCCCGCCTGGCCAGCGTGTCGATCAGCTCTTCGACGTTCCGCGGGTTCTCGGGGAAGAACTCGCCGTGCTCGGCCATGAAACGCTCGAAGTCCTCCGGCGTGTCCTCGCCGCGAGAGTGCTTGTCCAGCAGGTCGTTCAGATCCGTGAGCATGGCGTCGACGCGTTGCCGGTCCTCGTCGGTCGCGTTCTCCAGCGCCTGCTTCATGCCTTCGAACCGCTGATCGAGCATCTCCCGACCCAGCAGGTCCCGGATCTTCTCGTAGTCCTCGCGTGCCTGTGCATCCCGCCACCGGTACTCGGACAGGTCCTGGACGGCCCGCGCCGTCGACGGCGGCAGTTCCGCCAACTGCATCTCCGCGAACCGGGCCTCGTCGTCGAGGGAACGCGCCAACTCCTTGCGCTCGGCGAGCACCGCGCGATCGAGCAACTCTCGCACCTCGTCGAGGGTGCCACCGAGGTTGTTGTGGTCCAACAGTTCCCGGCGACGGCGGTTCGCCTGCGCGGCCAGCCGGTCCAGCCCTCGCATCGACGATGTCCCGCGGCGCAGCAGTTCCCGCAACGCCCGCCGCGGCGAGGAGCCCTCGAGGACGTCGTTGCCGATCGCCTCCAGCGCCTCACGCAGATCCACCGGCGGGGCCAGTGGGTCCGGTCCCCCGTGATAGCGGCCGTAGCGCTGGTACATCAGCTGTACACCAACTGCCCGTCGTCGTCCGCGTCCTTGGCGATCCGCCGTGCCAGATACAGCCCCTCGAGCGCCAACTCGACCGCCGCCGCCCGCGCGCCCAGCGTCTGTGCACCGAGGCGCTGTGCGAGTTCGTCGACGACGTCGAGGTCGGGCAGCTCCCCGAGCAGGTCCTTCGCGGTGACGCGGTCACCCGTCACCACCGGTGTTCCCTCCTCGATCACGGCCACCAACGGTGCGAAGTCGATGCCGCCGAGCAGGTCACGCACGGTGTCGGCGGTGGCCCGCCGCAGCAGGTGCTCGAGAACCTCGATCTCCCGGCCCTCCTCGCCGGACTCGAACTCGATCTTGCCGCGCAGGACGTCGATGACACTGCCGAGATCCACGACTCGCGCGGCCGGCTCGGACTCACCGAGGATCGTCCCGCGATGCAGCGCCGCCGCGCCCACCGTCTCCGCCGCCGCGACCGCGAACCGCGCCGACACACCGGAACGCTGGTCGACGGACGGCGACTCGCGGAGCAGCCGCGTGAACCTGGCCAGGATCTCCAGCAGATGCGGGGGCACCTCGGCGCGCAGCTGCGCCTCCTGCTCGACGACGGCGACCTCGTCCTCGATCGCGAGCGGGTAATGGGTGCGGATCTCGGCGCCGAACCTGTCCTTGAGCGGAGTGATGATGCGACCGCGGTTCGTGTAGTCCTCCGGGTTCGCGCTCGCCACCAGCAGCACGTCCAGCGGTAGCCGCAGCGTGTAGCCGCGTACCTGGATGTCGCGTTCCTCCATCACGTTCAGCAGCGACACCTGAATGCGCTCGGCGAGGTCCGGCAGTTCGTTGACCGCGACGATCCCGCGGTGCGCGCGCGGCACCAGACCGAAGTGGATGGTCTCCGGGTCGCCGAGGCTGCGACCCTCCGCGACCTTGACCGGATCGACGTCGCCGACCAGGTCGGCGACCGACGTGTCGGGGGTCGCGAGCTTCTCCGAGTACCGCTCGTCGCGGTGCCGCCACTCGACGGGCAGGTCGTCGCCCAGTTCGGCGGCCCGGCGGATCGACGCAGGGGTGATCGGTTCGTACGGGTGCTCGCCGAGCTCCGAACCGGCGATCACGGGCGTCCACTCGTCGAGGAGCAGCGGCAGCGTCCGCAACAGCCGCGTCTTTCCCTGACCACGCTCGCCGAGCAGCACGACGTCGTGGCCGGCGATGAGGGCCCGTTCGAGCTGCGGCAGCACGGTGTCCTCGAAACCGACGATCCCCGGCCAGGGGTCACGGCCGTCGCGCAGGGCGGCGAGGAGGTTGTCGCGGAGCTCGTCCTTGACGGGACGCTGGACGTGACCGGTCGCGCGCAGTGCACCCACCGTCGCGGCGGTGGGGCGCGGGGACCGGGTGTCGGGTGTGGGCGCAGTCACCACTCCACGCTACGAGGGTTCGGTCGATTCGGCATCCGTGTCGGGTGATTCGAGACGACGTGGTTCGTACACTCCACTCATGGACACCTGGGTGCTGTCGCTGTTCCTCGGCCTCGGCCTCGCGGCGGCAACGGGATTGCGCACATTCCTGCCGTTGCTGATGCTCAGCGCCGCCGCCCACTTCGGGCTGTTCGGCATCTCGTTGGGCGAGTCGTTCGCCTGGGTCGGGTCGACGGCGGCGCTCGTCACGCTGGCCGTCGCGACCGCGGTCGAACTGCTCGCCGACCTCGTCCCGGTCGTCGACAACCTGCTCGGCGCGATAGGCACCGTCACCCGGCCGATCGCCGCCGCCATCGCCGCGGGCGCCGTGTTCACCGGCCTCGACCCGTCCGCCGCGGTGATCGCGGGCATCATCGTCGGCGCACCCACCGCGCTCGCGTTCAGCACGGCCCAAACCGGGACGCGGGCGGTGAGCACCGCGTCGACGGCCGGTCTCGCGAACCCGGTGGTGTCGGTCGTCGAGGACGTCGTCACGTTCGTGCTCGTCCTGATCGCGTTCATCCTGCCCCTGTTGATTCCGGTCGCGCTCGCGTTCCTGTTGTGGTTCGCGTGGAAGGGCGTGCGTCGACTGCGGCGGCCGCGTCCCGTCACGGGCTGAGGCAGCGCACCTGACAGACTGGCAGCCATGGCGGATTCCGAGATCACCTTCAGCAGCGGCGACGTCACGGTTCACGGCACCCTCCGGCTTCCTGACGGCGTGACGCAGCCGGTGCCCGCGGCTCTGCTGCTCGCCGGCAGCGGCCCCACCGACCGCAACGGCGACAGCGCGGTGCTACCCGGTCCGATCGGCACCCTGAGATTCCTCGCCGACACCCTCTCCGAAGCAGGCATCGCCAGCCTGCGTTACGACAAGCTCGGCAGCGGGGTGACCGGACTCGGGCCGTACGACGTGGACGACGTTGCCGGGCTGGGCTTCTCGGTGTTCGTCGACGCTGCGGCCGACGCCCTGCGCAACCTCGGCGCCCAACCCGACATCGACGCCGACCGGCTGCTCGTGATCGGCCACAGCGAGGGTGCGCTGGTCGCCATGACACTCGCGGTCCGCGACGACACTCCCGCACTGATCGGTCTCGGTCTGCTCGAACCGCTCGCAGTCCGGCTGCTCGACCTGCTGACCCGGCAGATCACCGGCCAGGTGGACGCTGCCGTCGCGGGCGGTCAGCTGCCGCTGGACCTTGCCGATCAGCTGCGCACCGGTCTCGCCGACGCTGTCGAATCGCTGCGCACCGACGGAACGGTGCCGGACGACCTGCCCGAGCCACTGCGTCTGGCCGGGCTGGTGTCCGTCAACGCGAAGACCCTGGCCGAGGAGGACGCCCTCGATCCGCGCGCTCTGGCCGCGCAGTTGCCTGCCGGGCTCCCGGTCCTGACCAGTTGTTCGGCCCGTGACATCCAGGTGGACTGCGACGACGTCGACGCCCTCGACGTCGCGCTGGCGGCGACCGCGGTGACGCCGGTCCGGATGACGACCGCGAATCACGTGCTCAAGGAGATCGGGCAGCGCCCGTCGACCGGCGCCGACTACATCGAGGACCTGCCGTTCTCGCACGAGTTCAGCGCCGCGTTCGACGCCTGGCTGGCCGCCCTCCCCCGCTGACCCAGCACCCGGTCGCGGGGGGCAACGCGGCGGCGTGTGCCCCTCGCGCGCACCCTCGGCGTGGAAACCGAGGTGCGCGCGACCCCGCCGATGCTGTAGCGTCCTCGGCTAACCAGTCGCCGAGCGAGAAAGGAACCGCACGAAATGTTTGCGCACGCCGTAGTCGTACCCGCAGCAGCCATGTGGCAGTTCCACATTTTCGCCAAGCACATACGCCGAGAATCGTCCTGACGACGCAGATCGACTTCTCGGCACCCACGGCCACCCGGCCCGGGTGCCTTTTCTTTTTCCCGGACGTTTTCCCGAACCGTCGCCACGACGAAACCTGCCGAACACACGACGCCGACACACTCGTCGTGCAGGCACCGAGCCAAGGAGCTCCGACATGAAACTTCGCTTCAACCAGTTGTCCCAGACACGGCCTCTCGCCGAGCTACCCGAGGACCTGACCGGTCACGCGATCACGCTCGACCTCTCGCACACCGACGCCGACCAGCGCGCCGCCGCCACCGACCTGGCTCGCGAACTGCTCGACCGCGGTGCTGCGCGCATCGTCATCTCCGGTACCGCCGCCTGACCCTCGCGCGAGCGTGCGTCCTCCCCGGAAACGACGGAAGGTGCACACTCGACGCGGGGCCGAGGGTGCACCTTCCGGAGGTACCGATCGTCAGTGCGCGAAGTGGCGCGCCCCGGTCAGGTACATCGTGACGCCGGCCTCACGTGCCGCCTCGATCACCTCGTTGTCGCGAACCGATCCGCCCGGCTGCACGACCGCCTTGACGCCCGCTGTCGCGAGAACCTGGAAGCCGTCGGGGAACGGGAAGAACGCGTCGGACGCCGCGACCGACCCGACCACGCGCTCACCGGCCCGGTTCACCGCGAGATGCGCGGAGTCGACGCGGTTGACCTGACCCATACCGACACCGACCGAGGCGCCGCCCGAGGCCAGCAGGATCGCGTTCGACTTGACCGAACGGCAAGCCCGCCAGGCGAATTCGAGGTCCTTGAGGGTCTGCTCGTCCGCCGGCTCCCCGACCGCGAGGGTCCAGTTCGCGGGGTTGTCACCCTCGGCGTCGAGGACGTCGCGTTCCTGCAGCAGCGCACCGCCCGAGATGGGACGCAGTTCGATGCCGGTCTCCGTCGGCGCGACGGCCTCGAGCACGCGCACGTTCTTCTTGCGCGCGAGAACCTCGACGGCACCAGCCGCGTACGACGGCGCGATGATGACCTCGGTGAAGATCTCCGCGACCTGCTCCGCCATCTCGACGGTGATCTCGCGGTTCGCGGCGATGACGCCACCGAACGCGCTGACCGGATCGCACGCATGGGCCTTGCGGTGCGCCTCGGCGATGTCCGCGCCGACCGCGATGCCGCACGGGTTGGCGTGCTTGATGATCGCGACGGCGGGCTCGGCGAAGTCGTACGCGGCACGCCACGCGGCGTCACCGTCGGTGTAGTTGTTGTACGACATCTCCTTGCCGTGCAGCTGCTTCGCCTGTGCGAGGCCCGCGGGTGCGGCCGGGTTCACGTACAGGGCAGCCGCCTGGTGCGGGTTCTCGCCGTAGCGGAGCACCGCGGAACGATCCCAGCTGGCGCCTGCCCACTCCGGGAACTGCACGTCACTCTCGACGAGGGTGGACGTCATCCACGACGCGACCGCGACGTCGTACGACGCGGTGTGCTGGAACGCCTGCGCGGCGAGCGCGGTGCGCTCGGCGAGGGTGAACCCGCCTGCCGCGACCGCGGCGAGCACGTCGGCATACTTCGCGGGGTCGACGACGACGGCGACCGACGGGTGGTTCTTCGCGGCGGCACGCACCATCGACGGGCCGCCGATGTCGATCTGCTCGACGCACTCGTCGGGCGTGGCACCCGAGGCGACGGTCTGCGTGAACGGGTACAGGTTCACCACGACGAGCTGGAACGCCTCGATGCCGAGCTCCTCGAGCTGGGCGAGGTGGTCGGGCTTGCGGGTGTCGGCGAGGACGCCGGCGTGCACGCGCGGGTGCAGCGTCTTGACGCGGCCCTCGAGGCATTCCGGGAATCCGGTCAGCGACTCGACGGGCGTCACGGGGATGCCCGCCTCGGCGATCTTCGCGGCGGTCGATCCGGTGGAAACCAGTTCGACACCGGCCTCGTGCAGGCCGGTGGCGAGTTCCACCAGACCGGTCTTGTCGTACACGCTCACCAGTGCGCGGCGCAGTGCCTTACGTTCGGTCACTTCGGGATCACGGCCTTTCGTCCATCGGATACAACTCCTCGGGTGGCGACGGCGGCGAGAACTTCCACCAGCAGTCGCCGTTCCACGGTCTTGATGCGCTCGTGCAGCGTCGCCTCGTCGTCGTCGTCGAGGACGGCGACCGGCTCCTGCGCGAGCACGGGCCCGGTGTCGACGCCCGCGTCGACGAGGTGCACGGTCGACCCCGTGACCTTGACGCCGTAGGCGAGGGCGTCCCGGACGGCGTGCGCGCCGGGGAACGACGGCAGCAGCGCGGGGTGGGTGTTGACGATGCGGCCGCCGAATCGCGTCATGAACTCCGGTCCGAGGATCTTCATGAACCCGGCGGACACGATCAGGTCGGGGTCGTGGGCGGCGACGGCTGCGGTCAGCGCACCATCCCACGCGGCGCGGTCGGGGTGAGCGCTCAACGCGACGGTGAAGGCGGGAATCCCGGCGGACTGGGCATGCCCGATCGCGGCGCAGTCGCGGTCGACACCGACGGCGACGATCCGTGCCGGGTAGTCGTTCACGGCAGCGGCGATCAGGGACTGCAGAAGGCTTCCGGTACCGGAAGCGAGAACCACTACCCGGGCCGGGTTGCCTGTGGTGGGCCGGAACACGTGCGGGGCAGTCAGCGCTCTACTCCTCGTAGGCATCGGCCGGGCGACTCCGACCGGGGGACCTTCGGCGCCGCCGAGCTGGTTACACCTTCGGCGCCACCGACGGCAACAGCAGTCGGCACGCGACAAGACTAGTCGCTGCTGGTCCGACGACCGTCGGGCAGGTCGGGCTGACCAGTCGGCTCCGTGACCTGCGCCACTGCGTCGTCTTCCGCGACTGCGTCGTCAACGACCTCGGCATCGACGACGACAGTGGCGGGTTCGGCGTCGCCACCGGGCAGAGCCTCGGCTCCGTCGTCGAGCAGTTCCGCGTCGATCACGGTCGATGCGTCACCGCGTTCGGTTCGCGGGGGCGAGTGCGGACCCGCGGGCAGTGCCGGGGTCGCTGCGGCAGCAGCGGAAGCCGACACAGGCGCACGCCGCGGCTCCCCGGACGCGGCAGGTGGCGTCCGCCACCGGGTCAGCGCCGCCGCGGCGGAGCCGAAGACCGCGAGCCACCCGAAGGTGGCCCCGACGAACGTGAGCAGGTCGATGCCGACCGAGCCGAACGAGCCGATCGCGCCGCCGGACACGAAACCGAGCAGCGCGAAGACGAGAGCGACCCCGGCCGACCCCACGAGCGCCGTCTGCACGGCGGACAGCGGCGAGGGGGCGCGGCGTGCGCATTCGCGGCCGAACATGATGCCGATCGCGGCGGGTACCACCAGTCCGACGAGCCAGCCGTCGCCGCCTGCCTGTTCGGGCAGCGCACCGAGGACGGGCAGCGCGGGCACCGGTCCGCCGATGACGTCGAAGAGGCTGACGGACGCCGATCCGACGTGGATCGCGGATCCGACCAGCACCGCCGTGGCCCCGACCACGACATTCGGTAGGTACAGGATCGACAGGACGGTCAATCCGAGTCCGCCCATGAACCCGTCGCCTGCCTCGACGAGCATTCCCACTGTCGACCACGAGGCGAGCAGCGACGCCACGGTGATCGCGGCGCCCGTGGCGAGCAGGGCCATACCCGAGCGCGTTGCGGGCCGGGCGGCCGCGAGGACCCAGTCCGGCACGCCGAGCAGGGTGACGATGGGACGCCACAGGCGCACGCCGATTCCGATACCCGCACCGATCAGGTGAACGGCGATCACCCAGACCAGCGCAGCGAGGGTGTTCGGTGAGGACAGCGGGATGACGGACGACGCGTCGGCCACGACGGCGAGCGCGATCGCGGTCACGACGACCGGGCCCGCGACCGCGGCACCGAGCACCCACCAGCACTCGTGGCGGGGCGTCGACGCGGTGACGACACGGGAGCAGCCGCGGGCGACCGCCGCGATCATCACCAAAGTCGGCAGCAACGGCAGCACACCGAGGGAGGCTCCACCGATGGTGAGCGGAACCTGATGCAGCGCAAGCCATCCCGCAGCGATGGCGCCGCTGGTTCCGGTGAGGTCACTGTTGGCTGCGACGAGAGTGAGAACCATGCACGTCGCGATGACGACCAGGGCGAGCAGCGCGGGCCGCAGCGCGACACCGAGCAGCGCCCGCACCTGCTCCGGGGTGGGGCTCGGCCGGCTTCGGCTGGGCATCCGGCCTTCCGGCGTGCGCGTGGTGCGCCGCCCTCCGTCCGAGCGCGCGCCGCCGCGGCTGAGCACGGAGTTCATCGCCGCGGCATCAGTCGTCGGTCTTCTCGGGCTTGTCGACGCCGAATGCCTGCGTCGGTGCGGCGGGCGTGGATCCGGTGGGCGAATCCGGCGTGGCCGAGGGCGGCGTCGCGCCCTGAGCATGCTGCGACTGACCGTACTGCTGGGGCTCGCCGTACTGCTGGGACTCGCCGTACTGCGGAGCCTGACCGTACTGCTGGGGCTGGCCGTACTGCGGCGCCTGTCCCGGCTGCGGAGCCTGTCCGAACTGAGGGGCCTGCCCGAACTGCTGCGGAGGCGCGTACGGCTGCTGCGGGGCCGAGTAGGGGTTGGGAGCGGCATATCCGCCCTGCGGCTGACCGTAGCCGGGCTGGCCTGCCGGCGGCGGTGCCTGACCGTAACCGGGCGCGTATCCGGGCTGCGCGCCGTATCCCGGTGCCCCGAACGGCTGCGTCTGATAACCGGCGCTGCGCGGGGTGGGCGGCTGGACGATACCGACCGTGAACAGCAGCAACGCGACGGCGAGAGCCGCCTGCACGAAGGCGATGACGAGGCCGAGGATGCCGCCCCACGCCAGGCTGACGCCGTCGGACAGGTTGAACACGAAGAAGAGTCCGACGACGAATCCGACGAGCGAGGTCACCGCCGCAGCCGCCGGCTGGGACTGCCCCGGCAGCAGGGAGACGCCGGCGAGCAGTCCGCCGATCAGCAGCAGTGCCAGCCCGATGACGGGGTAGCCACCCTCGAAGGAGTTCTGGGAGACGGCGGCGGCGCTGAAGGCGGTGACCTTCATGTACGGCGCGAATCCGAAGAGGAAGCCCGCGATGCCGAGAACGAGGACGGCGATCGAGAACAGGTACGGCAACGGCTTGGAGGTCAGGCTCCCGCCGCCGGGGGCCGAAGCGGACGGCGGCTGACCCGGGCCCGCTTGGCCCGAAGACGGGTAACCGGGTCCGGTGGGCGGGTACGTCATCTCGGCTCCTCGATATGTGGGCGCTGAATTCGGCGTCTGCGCCGCCGCAGGGCTGTTCGTCACACGGGCGGTGCCTCACAACGCTAGCGCACGCCGCCGCGCCGAGCCGGTGGCGCGTGGTGCTGGAGTGGCGCCACCGTGTCGGACGCGCAAACGCCGACGGGCACCTGCAATTGCAGGTGCCCGTCGGCGTCGAGTGGGTGTGTTACGCGCCCACGGTGAGGGTCTGGAGGATCTCACGCGCGAGAGCCGCGGTCTCGGACGGCGTCTTGCCGACCTTGACGCCGGCTGCCTCGAGCGCATCCTTCTTCGCCTGCGCGGTGCCCGAGGAACCGGAGACGATGGCGCCCGCGTGGCCCATGGTCTTGCCCTCGGGGGCGGTGAAGCCCGCGACGTAGCCGACGACCGGCTTGGTGACGTTGGCCTTGATGTAATCGGCCGCACGCTCCTCGGCGTCGCCGCCGATCTCGCCGATCATGACGATGAGCTTGGTCTCCGGGTCGTTCTCGAACGCCTCGATGGCGTCGATGTGGGTGGTGCCGATGACCGGGTCGCCGCCGATGCCGATGGCGGTCGAGAAGCCGTACTCACGCAGCTCGAACATCATCTGGTAGGTCAGGGTGCCGGACTTCGAGACCAGGCCGACGGGGCCCTTGCCCGCGATGTTGGCCGGGGTGATGCCGACCAGCGCCTCGCCGGGGGTGATGATGCCGGGGCAGTTGGGGCCGATGATCCGGGTCTTGTTGCCCTTCTCGACGTTGTAGGCCCACGCGTACGCGGAGTCCTGCACCGGGATGCCCTCGGTGATGACCACGAGGAGCGGGATCTCGGCGTCGATGGCCTCGACGATGGCGTCCTTGGAGAACGCCGGGGGAACGAACGCGATCGACACGTCCGCGCCGGTCTTCTCCATCGCCTCGGCGACGGAAGCGAAGACGGGCAGCTCGACGGGGTTGCCGTCCTTGTCCGTGTGCGAAACGGTGGTGCCGGCCTTGCGGGCGTTGACGCCGCCGACGACCTGGGTGCCGGCCTTGAGCATCAGGGCGGTGTGCTTGGTGCCCTCGCCGCCGGTGATGCCCTGGACGATGACCTTGGAGTCCTTGGTCAGGAAGATAGCCATTGTTCTGTGTCCCTTACTTCGCTGCGAACGCGAGTTCGGCGGCCTTGTCGGCGGCCTCGTCCATGGTGGCGACGACCGTGACCAGCGGGTGGTTGGCCTCGGCGAGAATGCGGCGGCCCTCCTCGACGTTGTTGCCGTCGAGACGGACGACGAGCGGCTTGTTGGCCTCGTCACCCAGGGTCTCCAGGGCGCCGACGATGCCGTTGGCGACCGCGTCACAGGCGGTGATGCCGCCGAAGACGTTGACGAACACGCTCTTGACCTGGACGTCGTTCAGGATGACGTCGAGACCGGCGGCCATGACGGCTGCGGAGGCGCCGCCACCGATGTCGAGGAAGTTGGCGGGCTTGACGCCGCCGTGCTTCTCACCTGCGTAGGCGACGACGTCGAGGGTCGACATGACCAGGCCCGCGCCGTTGCCGATGATGCCGACCTCGCCGTCGAGCTTGACGTAGTTGAGGTCGTTCTCCTTGGCCTTGAGCTCGAGCGGATCGGTCGCGTCCTTGTCCTCGAACTCGGCGTGGCCGGGCTGACGGAAGTCGGCGTTGGCGTCCAGGGTGACCTTGCCGTCGAGGGCGAGGATCTGGTCGTCGGGCGTACGGACGAGCGGGTTGACCTCGACGAGGAGAGCGTCTTCCTTGATGAAGACCTCCCACAGCTTCTGGATCGTGTTGGCCGCGGCGTCGAGCACCTCTGCGGGCAGCTTTCCTGCCTCGGCGATGCTGCGCGCGAACGCGAGGTCGACACCCTTGACGGCGTCAACGGGGATCTTCGCGAGGGCGTCGGGGTTCTCCTCGGCGGTGACCTCGATCTCGACGCCACCCTCGACCGAGCACATGGCCAGGTAGGTGCGGTTGGTGCGGTCGAGCAGGAAGGAGATGTAGTACTCCTCGGCGATGTCACTCGCCTCTGCGACCAGCAGCTTCTTGACGACGTGGCCCTTGATGTCGAGGCCGAGAATCGCCTCGGCGTTCGCCTGCGCGGCGTCCGCGTCGGGCGAGTACTTGACGCCACCGGCCTTGCCGCGGCCGCCGACCTTGACCTGCGCCTTGACCATCACGGGCTTGCCGATTTCCTCGGCGATCTCGCGGGCTCCGGCGACAGTGTCGGTAACACGGCCGGCCGACGTCGGCACATCGTGCTTGGCGAAGAGTTCCTTCGCCTGGTATTCGAAGAGATCCATCTGCTCACCGTCTCGTCTGCGTTGACGCCCGCTCGAGGGGTAGGAGCGGGTCCGTCCGGGACAATATCTAGTTGATTCCGTGACGCAGCCCTCGCCTTGGTGCTATGTGGCATATGTCACGGAGTCCGATGTGGCGCGCTGCAGGTCACGGCCGTCTGGGCCGAACCGCCACGACGGCGGTCGCCACGAACAGCACCACACCCATGATCGCAGCCCAGGTTCCCGGTCCGATAGCCGCCTCGGCGATCCGACTGTTGGTCAAGGGCCACCCAGTCAGGTATACGCCCATCGACAATGCGGCCCCAACCGCCCCCACCCCTGCGCGCGCCGGGCGGGCCCGTGCCGCGGTCAGGACGGTGACCACGAGAGTCACCACCAGTACTCCCTTGCCCCATGTGTCCCACCCCCACGGCCAGTCGGTCACCGAGTCGGGCGCGTAGCCGGGCCCGGTGTAGAGAGGAAGGGCCAGCGCGATCGTCGAGACGACGACCGCGGGAACCCCGACCAGAAGGACCGCGCGACGCCACGGGGTTCCGACGGAGCGATCGACCACGTCACGTTCGACGGAACCCGCATGCCAGCACAGTGCTCCCGTCGCGACGGCGCCGAGCGCGGACGCCCCGAGCAGGACTGTTCCGGCGCCGATTCCGACACCGGGGACGTCGATGGCGACGACGACCGCCTGCAACACCGCAGCTACGGCCGCGAACTGAGCGGCCCACACGACAGCGACGGCGGGCCGGACGACCGACGCGAGTCCGGGAAGCAGCAGTGCCGTCGAGGAGACGAACAGGATCGCGCCTGCGACGAGTGCAACTCGGGCGACGAGGACGTGGGGACGGTCGACGCCGTCGGGCACCGCCAACACGGGAAGCAAGGACCCGACCACGGCGAGCGCGCCCGACACGACGCCTGCCGCTCCTGCGACAGCGTGCTGGCGTGCCTGACGAGCGCGGTGGGCCACTGCACGGGAGGCGCCCGACGCCCGGACCGGAGTGACGGACCGGGCGCGTGCCCGAGCCGCCGCAGGCATCGTCGCCCCCACCGCGATCAGTACGAGCGCGGCGAGCGCGGACACCACCGATCCGGCTGCGACGGACACTCCACCGCCGGCCGCGACACCCGCCGCGACCCGAGAACCGAACAGTCCGAGTGCGCCGACTCCGGCACCGACGACCGCGGCCGCCGCGACGTCGGTCGACTCCGAGGCGAGGGCGGCCGCCACCACGACCAGTACGGCAAGAACCACGAGGGCGACACCGATTGCCGTCGGAGCGTTCGAGCCGAGCAGCGGGTGCACGACCAGCACGGGGTCGGTGGTCGCCCAGGGCACACCGAACGCTCCTGCGCCGAGCAGCAGCGCGGCACCGACCGCGACGGCGCCGGACAGGGGCCCGATGCGGCGGGCGACGGGCGCACCGTCGAGCGCGGGATCCGCGCCGAGCCCGTATCCGTCGGCCTGTGCGGCGCGGGTGACGGCGACGAGTCCGAGGATCCCCGCGACGACCGCGAGGACGTGGCCGACCAGGAGGGCGACGGCGCCCGGGCCCGCATGCAGGTGCGCTGCCGTCAGCGGCCGGAACAGGTCGAGGCGGTTGGCGTCGATCGGGTCGCTCCACAGGGCGGCGTCGAGCACGACGATTCCGAGGGCGACGCCGCCCGAGCCCGCGAGCAGGGCACCGGCCACGGCGACTGCGCGGCGGGCGAGCGCGACAACGGAGAGGAGCGGCGGGAGGAAGGCACAGGCGAGCGCCACCGCGGCGGCGGCGCCCACTGCAGGCCCTGCGTTCGGACCGACCACACCGAGAACGGGTGCCGCGACCAGCAGCACCGCGCCGAGGAGAGCTGCGGCGGTGGCGGCGACGGCAGGCCGGGTCGGATTCGGTGCCGGGTCGCTGCCGGAGGTAGGCGCGAGGACCGGACGCGATGTGGTGGACACGGCGCCCGACGCTAGCCGGGAACTCCTCGAGTGGCGGACGACGAGACGACCTCGGGATTCGTCCGTGATGCATTTGTGATGCATCTCACATTGTTGGGTCACCTGTGCGCAGAGGTTGCGGCTGTTGCGGCCGTTTCGTTACCGTCGCTGAGGCAAAGTCACAGACGGGTCACGAATGGAGGACGGCAGGTTGTCCAGACACCGCGCGCCCTCCACGACCCACAGTTACGGCACCGTCCCAGTACCGGACTCGCCCTATGCCGACAACATCGCAGCTCAGACCGTCATGCCGCAGCAGGCCCCGACGCCGGACCCGAGTAGACGCAGGGACTGGATGGCGGGAGACGACGCGAGCACGTATTCACATCCGCAGTACTCGGCTCCGCGTTACACCGGGTCATCACGTCTCGAGACCCACGGCTCCATGAACTACCGCACCACGACGCCTCACCCCAGTACCGAGCATGACGAGGTCGACGACGGACCCACCGCGATCGTCCCCGCTCTGCACGAGTTCCCCCCGCTCCCGAACAACACGGACCGACCCGCGTCCGATCATGCGAATGTCGCAGCTCCCGCTCGCCGCGGTGGAGCGCACCGCATCCCCACTCCGCCCACCGCCCTCAAGGGCCGCGCCGCAGTCGTGGCCGTCGCCGCAGGCGCAGTCGTCGCCGCAGGGCAGGCCGCGGGCGACGGACCGGAAGCCTCTCCCGACTTCACGCTCGCCGCCGCCGACGACGCCTCCACCATCGCGTCGACCGCCGAGCCGCAGGCCGCACAGTTCGCCGCCGACACCGCGAGCTCGTCGCAGGCGCCGCAGGTGCTCAACGTCGCCGATCCCGCCGACCTGAGCCAGTTCTCCAACCTCCTCGCGAAGGGCGAGCGACTCGGCGCCGAGCGCGCCGCCCGCGACCTCGCCGCCCGTCGCCCCCTGTTCGCACTCCCCGCGCTCGGCGCCTACACCTCCGGCTATGGCGCACGATGGGGCGAGCTGCACGCAGGTGTCGACATCGCCAACGCCATCGGAACCCCGATCTACGCCGTCGCCGACGGCGTCGTCATCGACTCCGGCCCGGCCTCCGGCTTCGGCATGTGGGTACGCCTGCAGCACGCCGACGGCACCGTCACCGTGTACGGACACATCGACTCGTCCCTGGTGTCGGTCGGCCAGCAGGTCATGGCGGGCGACCAGATTGCGCGTATGGGCAACCGCGGCTTCTCCACCGGTCCGCACCTGCACTTCGAGGTACATCTCGGTGGCTACAACAAGATCGACCCGCTCCCCTGGCTCGCGACCCGCGGCATCAGCCTCGGCGTCGAACGCGACTGAGCTCCGACCACCACACCCACACATCATCGAGGGCCGTCTTCCCCGCTCGGGGAGGCGGCCCGAGTCGTCGACGCCCACTCTGACAACTACTAACGATTTGGCGACCGCGCCCGTTCACCGAGCGGTTCCGGGCCGACGCGACTAGCGTCGGCGACGACGAAGCGCACAACGACGGTGACTGATCGACGACCGAACGACTTGCGACCACGGTGCTGCGTCCGCGACGGATGTGGCCGTCTCGTTCGTCCAACCCTGCGCCGCCGTCCGAGTCGTCGCGATGTACAGATCACCGGCGATCGATGACATGTGGAGGCATCATGGCGCCCGCAGACCACTCGAAGACCACAGCCACCCGAGCACCAGTAGGCAAGATCAGCATCTTCGCGCTCGCGATCATGAACATCGTTGCTGTGGTGAGTCTCCGCGGTCTGCCCGCGGAGGCCGAGTACGGTCTCTCGTCGATCTTCTACTACTTGTTCGCGGCGCTCTTCTTCCTCGTCCCCGTCTCCCTCGTCGCGGCAGAGCTGGCCACCGGCTGGCCGGAAAAAGGTGGCGTATTCCGTTGGGTAGGTGAGGCTTTCGGAGCCAAATGGGCGTTTCTCGCGATGTTCATGCTGTTCGTGGAGGTCAGCGTCTGGTTCCCCACCGCCCTCACATTCGCGGCCGTCTCACTGGCCTACACCGACCGAGATCTCAGCTTCGCCGAGCAGCTGTCGTCGAACAAGGTCTTCGTCCTCGTCATCGTGCTCGCGGTGTACTGGCTGGCGACATTCATCTCTTTCCGCGGCGTGAACGCCTTTGCCCGCGTTGCCAAATGGGGCGGCATTTTCGGCACCATCATCCCTGCCGCGATCCTGATCGTGCTCGGATTCTCGTACGTCCTCGCGGGCAACAAGTCGCAGATCGACCTGGAGTGGGGAGAGCTGATCCCCAACTTCAACAATTTCAGCAACGTGGTCCTGGCCGCGAGCATCTTCCTCTTCTACGCGGGTATGGAAATGAACGCGATTCACGTCAAGGACGTCGAGAACCCGACGAGAAACTATCCGATCGCGGTGGGCATCGCGGCGCTCGGCACCGTGATCATCTTCGTCCTGGGCACGCTCGCCATCGCTTTCGTCGTCCCCCGGTCCGACATCAACCTGACCCAGTCCCTGCTCACCGCGTACGTCGACATGTTCAGGTGGGCCGGGATCTCATGGGCGGCACCGATCATGGCCGCAGCCCTCGCAGTCGGTGTGCTCGCGGGCGTCGTCACCTGGGTGGCAGGACCGTCCTCCGGCCTGCTACAGGTCGCGAAGGCCGGATACCTGCCCCGGTTCTTCCAGACGACCAACAGGCACGGCATGGCGACACACATCATGCTCATCCAGGCTCTCGCAGTCACGATGCTCTCGATCCTGTTCGTGGTGCTGCCCTCCGTACAGGCGGCCTACCAGATCCTCAGCCAGCTCACCGTGATCCTCTACCTGGTGATGTACCT
This sequence comes from Rhodococcus sp. Q, assembly GCF_005503035.1. Lineage (NCBI taxonomy): Bacteria > Bacillati > Actinomycetota > Actinomycetes > Mycobacteriales > Nocardiaceae > Rhodococcus > Rhodococcus sp. Q. Next base: position 64,896 of record NZ_SCOY01000018.1, on the reverse strand, counting down.
GCTGATGTTCGCGGCAGCGATCTACCTCCGGTTCAGTCAGCCGAACCGGCCTCGCCCGTACCGGATCCCCGGCGGAGTCGCCGGCATGTGGATCGTGGCCGGCGCCGGGTTCACCGGCGCACTGCTTGCCTTCATCTTCAGCTTCATCCCGCCCGACCAGATCGCCGTCGGAAGCCCGGTCGTGTACGTGGTGATCCTGCTGGCGCTCACCGTCTTCTTCGTGTCCCTGCCGTTCTTCATCTACCACGCGCGTAAGCCACACTGGGTGGACCCAGGCAACGACTTCGCCCCGTTCACGTGGCAGGCGGAAGGAACCCATCCGGGGGTGGTCAGCCCCTCGGCCACCGACACCAGCACGGCCGTCAAGGGGGAGTCCGCGTGAGCCCCGCCATCGCGCCCGCGGCCGTCGAGACCGCCGTCGCCGACGCCCACCGGGACTGCACCGGGGTGAACGGCGGCAAGAACGCGAGCTACATCCCGTACCTCGCCTCCGTGGACCCGTCACTGTTCGGCGTCGCCGTGGTCACCGTGGACGGTCAGGTGTTCGAGGCCGGCGACAGCAGGGTCGAATTCGCGTTGGAGTCGATTTCCAAGGTGGTCACCATGGCGGTCGCGCTCGAGGATCTCGGCGCGGAAGAGTTCCACCGCAGGATCGGCGCGGATCCGACCGGGTTGCCGTTCAACTCGGTGATGGCGCTCGAACTCAACGACGACATGCCCCTGACACCGCTGGTGAACGCGGGCGCGATGTCGGCGACCAGCGCGGTGCAGGCCGACGACAAGGAGCACCGTTGGCGACGGATCCTCGGCGCGCAGTCCAGGTTCGCCGGTCGGCAGATCACCCTGAGCGACGCGATCAATACCTCCGAGCAGACCACCAACACGCACAATCGGGCGATCGCCTGGCTGCTGCAGTGCGGCGGCGCGATGTACTCGGATCCGATGGAGGCATGCGAGATCTACACGCGGCAGTGCTCCACCCTGGTCAACACCGTCGACCTGGCGGCGATGGGGGCGACACTGGCCGCGGGCGGAGTCAACCCGGTCACCGGCGACCGAGTGGTCAGCGCCGTGAACGTGCCGCACATGCTCGCGGAGATGACCATGGAGGGCCTGTACACCCGCTCGGGCGACTGGGCCTACACCGTCGGCCTTCCCGGAAAGAGCGGCGTCGGCGGCGGACTGGTCGCGGTCGCGCCAGGAAAGCTCGCCATAGCAGGATTTTCGCCGCCGCTCGATTCCGCAGGCAACAGCGTGCGCGCTCAGGCGGCCGTCGGCCAGGTCGCGGCGGCACTGAAACTGGGCCTGTTCCGGGTCCCTGGCCTGCCCTGATTCCGGCGGACGCCCCCATGCCTCACCGGCAACCGCGGCTTCTCCACCGGCCCGCACCTGCATTTCGAGGTACATCTCGGTGGCTACAACAAGATCGACCCCCTCCCGTGGCTCGCCACCCGCGGCATCAGCCTCGGCGTCGAACGCGACTGACACCGCCCCACCCCACGGCACAGTCGTTCGTTCCTCACTCCACGGCACAGTCGTTCGTGTCTCATTCCACGGCGACCGCCCCGACGATGGTGCGCCGCGACGCCCGCACGGCCGGCGCCACCGCGCCCACCATCGCGAGAGCTGTTGCGACGCAGGTGGACACGAGCAGCATCGGTCCGGTGGCGAAGGCGACGTCGACTCCCAGCACCCTGCTCATCGCGAACGACGTCACGTATTGACTCGCAGCCCCGAACGCCGCTCCGAGCACCCCGCCGACGACGCCTATCGCCGCCGCCTCCGCGAGTACCGACCGGGAGACGAAACGACGTGACGCCCCCATCGCGCGCAGCACACCGAGTTCCCGACGGCGCTCGAGCACCGACAGCGTGAGGGTGTTCAGCAGTGCCACGGCGGCGACGCCGACGACGATCCAGGCCATCGCGGCGACCAGCACCGTCCCTCCGCGCACCGACTCGCCAACGGCCCGGACACTCTCGGCGCCCGAGTACACGTTGATGCCCTCCGGCAGCGCGGCGCGCAGCGCGCCCATGACGGTCTCGGGGTTGGCGCCCGGCTCGAACAGGACACCGAGGATCGTCGCTCCCGGCCGCTCGAACCACGCTCGCAGCTGCGTCATGCTCAGCGCCACGACACCTCCTGACGCTGCGAAGAACGGGACGACCTGCAGCACCTCGACAGGGTGCACGCCGGTCGGGGTGGGGAGGTCGACGACGTCGCCCGCGCCGACGTCGAGGGCCGCGGCGACATCGCGGGACACGGCGACCCCCTCGCCGTCGATCAGGCGCTCGCGCGTCTCGTCCGTCAGCGCATCCGCGGGCGGTGCGGTACTGCCCGGTGCAAGCCCGGTGAGCATGACCCTGCTGTCCCCGACGGTCGTGTACGCCATCTGCCCCTCACCGACCCCCGCGACGCCCGGGGTCGCCCCGACCGCGGCCTCCACGGATGCCGGGAGGATCGGCGCGGTGGGGAACACGCCGGGATCGGCGCTGCCGACGTACGCGTCGACCTCTCCGAGGGACGCGAAACTCGCTGTCGCCGAGTCGATCACGTTGGTGTTGGAGCCCGTCGTCGACACGGTCATCGACACTCCGACGACGACGGTCATCAGGGTCGTCCAGACGCGAAGGGGTGCACGTTCGAGCGTGGTAGCAGCCAGGACGCCGGGCGTACCCAGCGTCCGGGCGACCGAGGCCGTCGCGCGCACCAGATAGGGGCCCGCCGCGAAGCACAGCAGGACCTGCGCTGCGGAGGTCAACGCGATGGCGGTGACCGCGACGCGTCCCGTCGCCTGGGTCGCGACACCGACCGCGCAGGCCGCCACGAACACCCCGGCGACGAGTGCGAGGACACGCGTACTCCGCGTGGCGGTGTCGATGCTGGACGCCCCGACCGGGACCAGCGCCTCCACGGGGGCGACGGCGTACACCTGCCGTGCCGCCAGCGCGGCAGCGGCGACCGCCGCCAACAGACAGGCCGCGACCGCGGCCGGGATCGCGTACGGCGGCAGTATGTACTCGATGTCGGCTTCGACCCCCTGCAACAGTGCGGGCGGAATCCGTCCGATGACGGCACGGCCGACGAGCACCCCCGCGGCGGCGCCGACCACACCGCCGACGATCCCCAGGACCGCCGCCTCGCCGAGGAGGTCGGCCACGATCACCCGGCGACGCCCGCCGATCGCGCGCAGCAGCGAGATCGTCGGGCGGCGTGAGGCGACGGCCATGCTGGTCACGTTGTAGACGAGGAAGGCCGCGACCACCAGCGCACCGGACGCGGCGGACAGCGTCAGCGCCTGCATCAGTGAGATGCCGCCGCTGGACTGGAGCGCCCGCAGGTTCGGCGTCGCGACGAGGGCTCGGCCGCCGATCGCGGCGTCGATGTCGTCGCGCACCCGCACGGTGTTGGCGCCGGGGTCGGTGGCGACGAGGACGGAGTCGATCCGCCCGGGTCTGCCGGTGAGATTCTGGGCAGTGGTCAGCGGCGCGACGACGAACCGCCCACCGGACAGGTCGCGGGCGTCGCCGCCGAGTACCGCGGCGACCGTCGCCGTTCCCGCACCCAGATCAACCGAATCCCCTACTGCCAGTCCGGTGTCCGGGCCGACCGCGACACCGTTCGGAGTCGTCGCCAACGCCACGGCTACCGGCGCAACCAGCCGACCCAGATCGCTGCCGAGCGAGGCGCCACGCGGGTCGGCCCCGAGAACCAGCAGACGGTCGGGGCCGGCCTGCATCCGGAGCATCGGCGCCGCCACCGCGACGGACGGAACAGCGGCGACCAACCCGGCCAGGCCCTCGTCGAAACCACTGTCCGTGACGCCGGAGACCTCCAGGTCCGCCGTGCCACCGACCCCGTCGACGAGCCGCTCGGCAGATCCGGTGACCGACCCGGAGATGCCGAAGACTGCGACCAGCAGGCACGCGGCGACCGCGACGACCCCTGCCGAGGTGACGGTGCGTCCGGGATGGACCCGCAGTTCACGCAGGTTCAGGGCGCGGATTCGGGACAGTCCGGAGCCGATCATCCACCGCTCCCGACACGGACCGTGGCCGGCCGGTCCGATCCGACCCGACCGTCTCGAATGGTGACGACGCGGTCGGTCGACTCCGCCGCGTCCAGGTTGTGGGTCACCATCACCACGGTGCGGTCGCGTCCGGACTCGTGTGCGACGTCGGCGAGCAGTTCCATGACGGCAGCACCGGTGACGGAGTCGAGGTTGCCGGTCGGTTCGTCGGCGAGGATCAGGGTGGGATCCATGATCAGTGCGCGGGCGAGGGCGACGCGCTGCATCTGGCCGCCCGACATCTCCGACGGCCGGTGGTCGGCGCGGTCCCCCAACCCGACCCGGTCGAGGAGCGCGATCGCGTCGGCCTTCGCCCGGCCGAGCCGGACACCGGCGAGCAGTCTCGGCACGGCGACGTTCTCCCACGCCGACATCGTCGGGATCAGGTTGAAGAACTGGAAGACGAAGCCGACGCGGCGAAGCCGGAAATCCGACTGCTGACCGTCGTCGAGGGTCCCGATCTCCTTGCCCTGGAACCTGATCGAGCCGGAGTCCGGACTGTCGAGCGCTCCGAGCAGATGCAGCAGGGTGCTCTTGCCCGCACCCGACGGTCCGACGACGGAGACGAATTCCCCTGCGCCGAGCGTCAGGGACACGCCGTCCAGTGCCCGGACGAGGCCGCCGCCGATGCGGTATTCGCGGACCACATCGGACAGTTCGACCGTCACCTCTCGCGGGCCGGTCACACCGACGCTGCCGAGACACCGGTCGCCATGGCGTCGGCCATACCCTGCTCGCCACGCTGTTCTCGGCGCAGCGCGGCGGACATGGTCGCGCCCTCGTCCAGCACGGCGCGAAGCACCGGCTGCTCGGACGCCAGCCGCAACCACGCCTGCTGGGGCGTCGTCCCGTCCTCCAGCGCCTGGTCGAGGAGGGCCGCCAGATGGCCGCTCCAGCGGTGCTGCAGCGCCAGCAGAATTTCGTCGGGTGACCGGAAATGCTCACGGGCGCTCGGTATCTCACCGAGCCGGCGCACGATCGTCGGGTCCGCCGCCGCCCGGGTCATGACGTCCTCCAGCACTCGGCGACGTTCTCGGAATTCGGTCCAGGACATCTCTCGGCCCCCTAGCCGTGGTGACGTGACTGCATCGTGGAACCAACCCTAGGAAAGCGGACGCGTCCCGTCGCCGTGCCGGAGTCGGGATCTCGCCTCCTACCGCAGTAGGAGATGCAGGTCCGGTCACGGGTGGATGCGCCGGCGCCGACCCCCGTTTACGCTGACCCTGTGCCGGTAACGGAGTTCTTCCGCCCACGGCTGGCGGCAAGCGGATACGACTATCCCGTCGGGGTGCCCGTCTTCGAGCACGTCGCGACGTGCGTCATCGCCGTCGTCGCGGTCGCGCAGCGGGACGCGTTCGTCCCGCCTGGCTGGCCGCTTCTGCTCGGGGTGATCGCCTCGGTCGCCCCGATGATCGCCGACATGGTCCGCACCGGCGCACTGGTCCCGCGGCCGGTGCTGGCCGCGGTCGTCATCGCGGCGACGTCGCTGCTGATGCTGGATCCTCCTGCCACCCAGTTCGACTTCGCCCCGCTCCTGCTGGTGATGATGGTGGGCGAGGTCGCGGCGACGTCCGGCCTCGCGGTGAGCCTGACGACCCTGGCCGCGTCCCTGGCGGTGCCGCTGGCCTTCGCCGCACTGGGGCCGCTCGGTGGCGCCGCCTGGCTGTACGCCCTGATCATCGCGCTCGGCTGGATCATCGGCAGGCTCATGCAGGTCCAGCTGCGGCTCCTGCACCAGGAGCGGGCGGCCCGGGCCACCGCGGCGGAGCAGTCCGCGACGGAGGAGAGGCAGCGGATCGCGCGCGAAGTCCACGACGTGATCGCGCACTCGCTGAGCATCACCCTGCTCCACACGACGGCCGCGCGGAGGGCGCTCGAACAGGACCGCGACGTCGACGAGGCCGTCGACGCGCTCACCGACGCCGAACGGCTCGGCAGGCAGGCGATGGCGGACATCCGCCGGACGGTGGGACTGCTCGGTTCCGGACCGTCCGCGCACCGACCCGAACCCGGCATCGCCGACGTCCCGGAGCTGATCGACGACTTCCGCCGGGTCGGCCTGCCCGTCGACTTCGAGATGACCGGTGACCTCGCTTCCGTGAGCCCGGCGACCGGTCTCGGCGTCTACCGGATCTCGCAGGAGTCGCTGGCGAATGTCGTCAAGCATTCGCCGGGAACGGCAGCGGCGGTCCGGGTGGCGATCGCGCCGGATGCCGTCACCGTCGAGGTCCGCAACCGCCTGGCCACGGCTCCCGGACGCACGAAGGGGCCACCGGGGACGGGGCTGCGGGGCATGCGCGAGCGCGCCGCGTTGCTCGGCGGCGACCTCCGGGCGGGCCCCGACCGTGACGGCTGGTCGGTGCGCGCCCGGGTTCCGTTGCCGGGCGGATCGTGTCGGCCGGCGTTCCTGCGCATCCTCCCGGGTATGTCGTGACGGCGCCCGACGTGCGGGTACTGCTCGTCGACGACCAGGAGCTGGTGCGGTCGGGGCTGCGCCGGATCTTGCGCCGCAAGGATGGCTTCTCGATCGTCGCCGAGTGTTCCGACGGCGACGAGGTGCCCACAGCCGTCGACGAGCACCGCCCCGACGTGGTGCTGATGGATCTGCGGATGAAGCGGGTCGACGGGATCACCGCAACGCGCAACCTGGCGTCCCGGGGCGACCATCCGCCCGTGTTGGTGCTGACGACCTTCGACGACGACGAACTGCTCTCGGGGTCGTTGCGTGCCGGGGCGGCGGGTTTCGTCCTGAAGGACTCGGCTGCCGAGGACCTGATTCGCGCGGTCCGCACCGTGGCGGTCGGAGGATCGTGCCTCGACCCGGCGGTGACGGGACGCGTGCTCACCGCCTACCGGTCCGCGGCGACCCCCCGGCGCGAGGCACCGGGCGAGTTGACCGCGCGGGAGGCCGACGTGCTGGTCCGCATCGCCCGCGGTCTCACGAACCGCGAGATCGCACTCGACCTGGGGATTTCCGAGGTGACGGTGAAGTCGCACGTCGGCCACATCTTCGTCAAACTCGACCTGCGCGACCGCGCCGCCGCCATCGTGTACGCGTTCGACCACGGCATCGTGACCCCCGGCGCTCCCACCCCCTGAGGGTGGGCCGTCAGAGCTTGACCTGACGGCGAGCCGTCAGAGCTTGATCATCGGCACGCCGCCGATGAGCATCAGGCGCACCTTGCCCGCGGAGCCGAAGTCCACGGTCACCGTTGCCGTCGGGCCTGCGCCCTTCGTCTCCAGGACGGTGCCGAGGCCGTACTTGTCGTGGCTGACCCGGTCGCCGACCGCGAGCACGAGGTGGTTGTTGCGAGGCCGTGCGGCGCCGAAACTCGGTGCCGCCTCCGCCTTCTCACGACCCCCGTAGCCGCCGCCACCGAAACCACCACCGCCGCCGTAGCCGCCACCGTAGCCCTGTCCGCCGCGGAACCGGCCGCCGCCGATCGCACCGCCCATACCCGGCCCGGGGTCCTCCCGACGCCAGTCGATGAGGTGCTGCGGAATCTCCTGCAGGAACCGTGATTCCGGATTGGTGATCGGCTGCCCCCACGCGGAGCGCAGCACGGCACGCGAGACGTACAGCCGCTGCCGTGCCCGGGTGATGCCCACGTACGCGAGGCGTCGCTCCTCGGACAACTCCGCGGGATCGCCGAGAGCCCGCATGTGCGGGAACTGGCCGTCCTCCCATCCGGTGACGAAGACGACGGGAAACTCGAGGCCCTTCGCGGTGTGCAGCGTCATCATCGTGACCACGCCGTCGCCGTTGTCGGGAAGTTGATCGGAGTCCGCGACCAGCGACACCCGTTCGAGGAACGCGGCCAGCGAACCCGGATCGGGTTCGCCGTCACCGAGCGCGGGATCGTCCTCGCCCGCGGCCGCGAGCGCACCTTCGAGGGCCTCGTCGATCTCGGACTCGATACCTGCGGCGTTCCGGGCGTCGGAGCTGAATTCACGTGCGACGCTGACCAGTTCGTTGAGGTTGTCGAGCCGGGCACCGTCCTGCGGGTCGCTGCTGGCCTCGAGCTCCGCCCGGTAGCGGGTCTTGTCGAGTACCGACTCGACCACGTCGCCGATATCGATCAGTCCGGCGTCGTCGGGCTGCATGCCGTCCCGGATCTCGTCCATCATCTCGACGAACGCGACGATCGCCTTCTGCGAGCGGGTGTTCAGCAGCGGAACGGTGCCCGCGGCGGCGTCACGCAGGGCCGCGGCGAAACCGATGCCCCGCCGCTCGGCGTGCACGGAGACGCACGCCTCCGCGCGGTCGCCGATGCCGCGGCGGGGGGTGTTGAGGATGCGGCGCAGACTGACCGTGTCGTCGGGGTTCTCCAGCACCCGCAGGTACGCGACGGCGTCACGCACCTCCTTGCGCTCGTAGAACCGGACCCCGCCGACCACCTTGTACGGCAGCCCGAGCCGGATGAACACCTCTTCCAGCGCGCGGGAGGAGTTGTTCGTCCGGTAGAAGACGGCGACGTCGCCGAACTTCGCGTCCCCGGCGTCGACGAGCCGGTCGATCTCGGACGCCACGAACGATGCCTCGTCGTGCTCGTTGTCGGCGACGTACCCGATGATCAGTTCGCCCTCGCCGGAGTCCGTCCACAGTTTCTTGTCCCGGCGTCCGGTGTTGCGGGAGATGACGGCGTTGGCGGCCGTCAGGATGTTCTGGGTGGAGCGGTAGTTCTGTTCGAGGAGGATCGTCCGCGCCTGCGGGTAGTCGCGCTCGAACTCCTCGATGTTGCGGATGGTCGCGCCGCGGAACGCGTAGATCGACTGGTCCGCGTCACCGACGACACACAGTTCCGATGGCGGAACCTGGCCTGAGGTCGGCACCGCCGCCGTGCCTGCTCCCTCCTCGCCGACGAGGGTGCGCACGAGCACGTACTGGGCGTGGTTGGTGTCCTGGTACTCGTCGACGAGGACGTGCCGGAAGCGGCGCCGGTAGTACTCGGCGACCTGCGGGTGCCGCTGCAGGACCGAGACGGTCTCGCCGATCAGGTCGTCGAAGTCGAGGGCGTTCGCGGCCCGCAGTCGGGCCTGGTAGTGCCCGTACACCCGCGCGACCAGCCGAACCACCTCGTTGGTGTCACGGTCGGCGTCCTCGGCCGCCTGCTCCGGTCCGATCAGCTCGTTCTTCAGGTTCGAGATGTGCGTGGCCAGCAGCCGAGCCGAGTACTTCTTCTGGTCGATCTCGAGGTCCTTCGAGATCATCGTCAGCAGCCGGCGCGAGTCGTCCGCGTCGTAGATGGTGAAGTTCGAGTTCAGGCCGGGCAGCAACGCCGCCTGCATACGCAGGATTCGCACACACGTCGAGTGGAACGTCGCCACCCACATGTTCCCGCCGCGCGGACCGACCAACTGGGAGACGCGTTCGCGCATCTCCGCGGCCGCCTTGTTCGTGAACGTGATCGCCAGGATCTGACTCGGCGTGGCATCTCGTTCGGCGAGCAGGTAGGCGATGCGGCGGGTCAGGACGGCGGTCTTGCCCGACCCGGCGCCCGCCACGATGAGCAGCGGCGACCCCGTGTGGACGACAGCCTCCCGCTGTTGCGGGTTCAGTCCGTCGAGGAGATCCGCGGTGGATGTGCGGTGGCCGGCCTGGGCTGCAGCGGAGAATGTGTTCATTGCCCGTCCACGCTACCGCCGGGCGCCGACATCGGGGTCCGCCGCCCGCACCCCAACCGGGCGCACCCCCTCGAGCATGGCAAAATGGGGCCATGCTCAGCGCCTTCGATCGCCACCACTGGCGATTTTTCTACGGGTACCGGACTCCGGTGCCCGTGGCCTGAACACCCCCCACGAGCCCCGCGGTCCGCAACAGCGATCCGGGGCTTTTTCGTGAAACGCCTGGATCGGGTAACGACCGGCGGGGCCGACGACGATCCAGTGTGTGACACGAGGAGAAGACATGAACGCGGCGAACGACGCAGGTTCGAACGGCGACGTCCCCACCACCGAGATCCCGACCACCGAGGCCGAGATCGACGCACTCCGCAAGGAGATCGACCGGCTCGACGCCGAGATCCTCGCCGCGATCAAGCGCCGCAGCGAGGTGTCGCAGATCATCGGCCGCACCCGCATGGCGTCCGGCGGCCCCCGCCTCGTGCACAGCCGGGAGATGAAGGTCCTCGAGCGTTTCGGCGAGCTCGGCCAGGAGGGTCACACCCTCGCGATGCTGCTGCTGCGACTCGGCCGCGGACCGCTGGGTCGCTGAGCCGGGACCGGCAGACTCGGACAATCCGGGCGGCGCCCGGTGGATCCACTCGCCGCGGCCGCTCGTGCGGCCTCGGCGTCCTGACCTACCCTTTCCCCCACCGACAACGGCTGCACCGACGGCGTGTCGTCGTGACTTCGTTCGGGTGATCGGCGTCCGAGGAGCCCTCGGTGGCCGCATTCCCTGGCCCAGCCCCTCCGGCCGCCCGATCCCGTGCTGATACCGTCGTCGGTGTTCTGACACGGGGTGCTCCGCGAACGCGGGGCTGAGATGAGACCCGAGAACCTGTCCAGGTAATGCTGACGAAGGGATGTCATGGTTTTGCGCGCGCCTGTCACGGAATCCGAAGGATTCACCGATGTCACGGAATCCGAAGGATTCACCGATGGCACGGAATCCGGCGGATTCACCGGGGGCACCGAGTCCGGAGGATTCACCGAGTACCTCTGGGATCGGACGAAGACCCTGCGGGTCGCGATCGACGACCTCGAGTTCCTGCGCCGTCTCGGCGACGGCACGCTGCCGCTCGAGGCGTTCCGCACCTACGTCGAGCAGGACTCGCTGTACCTCGCCGGATACTCGAAGGCCTTGGCCATCCTCGCGTCGAAGTCGCCTGACCCGCAGACCGCGGCGTTCTGGGCGAACTCGTCCGCGGCCGCGGCCACCGTGGAAACGGCCCTGCACGCGGATCTGCTCGAGGGTGGCCTGCTGCCGCCGCGCGCCGGTGAGCCGGAACCGTCGCAGGCGTGCCTCGGCTACGTGTCGTACCTGATCGCGACCGCGGCCACGCAGCCGTACGCGGTCGGCGCGGCGGCGGCGCTGCCGTGCTTCTGGATCTACGCCGACGTGGGACGTGGTCTGGCCGCGAGCGCCGCGGAGGTGCTCGCGGCAGATCCGGGGCACCCGTACGCGCAGTGGGTCACGACCTATGACGCCGAGGAGTTCCAGCAGTCCGCGGCGACCGCGCGGTCGCTGGTCGACGCTGCGGCCGAGGTCGCCGGCGAGGCGGAGCGCGACGCGATGGTCACCGCGTTCACCGTCGCGACCCGGTACGAGCTCCTGTTCTGGGACACCGCCCTGAACACCCAGCCCTGGCCGGCGTCGTGAGCGGTCGCATGAGGCGCGCCCTCACCGGGATTGCCGCCGCCGCACTGGCTTTGACGACGCTGAGTGCCTGCGGTCAGGACGGCGGGTCCGACGAGACCATCCGGTTTGCGCTGGACTGGACGCCGAACACCAACCACACCGGCTTCTTCGTGGCGCAGCAGCGCGGCTACTTCGCCGACGCGGGTCTCGACGTCGAGGTGCTGCCGTACAACAACACGTCCGTCGACACGGTGGTCGACGCAGGCAACGCCGAATTCGGTATCAGCACCCACAATTCGTCGACGTTCTCCCGCGCGTCCGGTGCGCACACGCTGTCCGTGCTCGCACCCTTGCAGCACTGGGCGACGGGGATCGGCGTCAAGGCGGACCGTACCGACATCACCCGCCCGAAGGATCTGGACGGCAAGACCTACGCCGGCTTCGGTGATCCCGGCGAGGAGGAAGCTCTCCAGCAGGTGATCCGGAACGATGGTGGCACAGGCCAGTTCACGTCCGTCACGCTCGGAACGTCGGCGTACGAGGCCGTCTATTCCGGCAAGGCGGACTTCACCGTCTCCTACCTCGCGTGGGAGGGCATCGAGGCCGAGCATCACGGCACACCGATGACGTACTTCCGCTACACCGACTACGGTTTCCCGGACGCCTACGCCATCGTCGTCGATGCCAACGAGGACTGGCTGGGCGCCAACCCGGAGCGGGCGGCGAAGTTCGTGCAGGCACTGCAGCGCGGCTACCAGTTCGCCGCGGACAATCCGGACCAGGCGGCGCAGGACCTCATCGACGCCAACCCCGGCGCCTTCAACGACGAGACGCTGGTGGTCGAGAGCCAGCGGATGCTCGCCGCCGAGTTCATGAAGGACGCCGATGGCAAGGTGGGCACCCAGACCGCGGAGCAGTGGGCCGCGAACTCCGGCTTCCTCTACCGAAGCGGGCTTCTCACCGGCCCCGACGGCGCTGCGTTGACCGAGGAACCCGACTGGTCGACGTACTTCACCAATGACTACCTCACCGGCCCGTAGCGGTTCCCTGCGCGGTTCCCCGCTCCGCTGGGCGGTGCCGTCCGTCGTCATGGTCGCGGTACTCGTCGCGGTGTGGCAGATCTACGTGGACGTCAGCGGGATCCGCCCACAACTGCTGCCGTCTCCACTGCGAGTCCTCCAGCAGGGGTGGTCGCACCGGGACGAGATCGGCGTTCACGCCGCGGCCACCCTTCAGGTGACGCTGATCGGTTTCGCGGTATCGCTGACGCTGGCATGGGCGCTCGCGATCGTGGTCGACTTCTCCCCCTGGCTGCGGCGCGCCTTCGTGCCGCTGTTCGTCGTGTCCCAGACACTGCCGATCATCGCGATCGCACCGCTGATGATCATCTGGTTCGGATTCGGGCTGCTGCCGAAGGTCCTCGTCATCGCACTCGTCACCTTCTTCCCCATGGCGATCGGTCTGATCGAGGGGTTCGCCGCCACCGACCGGGACGCGGGCGCTCTGCTGCGGAGCATGGGCGCCTCTCGCGGGCAGGTGTTCCGCTACGCGCGACTGCCCTCCGCTCTCCCGCGCTTCTTCACCGCACTCCGGATCGGCATCACCTACGCCGTCGTCGGCGCCGTGTTCGCCGAATACGTCGGAGCCAGCAAGGGACTCGGCATCTACATGAGCCTGCAGAAGAACTCGTTCCGCACCGACCTCGTCCTCGCGGCGGTCCTCGTGACCGCGCTCGTCAGCATCACGCTGTACCTGCTGACCTTCGCGATCGAGCGTGTGGTCGCGCCGTGGGCACGCACGAGCGGCCAGGGGTCGACGTGACCGGCACCCACGACAACCGCCTCGTCGTCGACGCGCTCACCAAGTCGTTCCCGCAGCCCGGACGCAATCGCCCCGACCTACCGGTGCTCGGCGGTGTGTCGTTCACCGCGGAGCCCGGCGAGTTCGTCTCCGTCATCGGCCCCAGCGGCTGCGGCAAGAGCACCGTCTTCGCAATGCTCGCCGGGCTCGACCACCCCGACTCCGGCAGCGTCCGGGTCGGCGCCGACACCGCCACCGCCGGGCACTGCGCCTACATGCCGCAGAAGGATCTGTTGTTCCCCTGGCGCACCGTGCTCGACAACACGGTTCTGGGACTTCAGGTGCAGGGCGTGCCGAAGGCGCAGGCCCGCGAGCGTGCTCGCGCACTGTTCCCGGTGTTCGGACTGTCCGGTTTCGAGGACGCGCGCCCGGCCGAGTTGTCGGGCGGCATGCGCCAACGCGCGGCCCTGCTGCGCACCGTCGTGCAGGATCGCGAGCTACTGCTCCTGGACGAGCCGTTCGGTGCCCTCGACGCGCTGACCCGCACCGAGATGCAGGCGTGGCTGCAGGAGGTGTGGCAGCGGTACCGCTGGATGGTGCTGATGATCACCCACGACATCCGCGAAGCCGTCTACCTGTCCGACCGGGTGGTCGTGCTGTCGGCTCGACCCGCGACGGTGCGGCACGAGGTGCGCGTCGACCTGCCCCGGCCGAGGGAACTGTCCATGATGACGTCTCCCGAATTCGTCGCTCTGGAAGCAGAACTGGTCTCGGTGCTCCACGAGGAGGCGCGGCGGGCCCTCGACGAACAGCGGCGTGAACGCTGACGCCGCCGTCGGCCAGAATCTGCGTTCGGCATTCTCCACCGATCACCTCGTCGTCGCGCGGTGGGCGATCCCCATCCCAGGCTGCGTTGCGCTGTTTGTCCGCTGCACGAGCGGGTTTTGTCGTCGTCGGGGCAACCTTGAGCCGGTTGTCGATGACGCGCCCGTGGACGGCACACCAGTCATCCGCAGCGTCGGCGAGGTGTAGAGGTGCGATAGGTTCTTGCCATGGCACGGGACTTCGCCGGATCGGTGCGGGGAATCACCCTTCAGCAGTTGCGGTACTTCGTGGAGGTGGCCGCCGAAGGATCCATCAGTGCCGCGGCGGACCTGCTCTACGTCGCGCAACCGACCATGTCGTCCGCGCTGAAAGACCTCGAAAGTCGCGTGGGACATACACTCTTCGTTCGCTCGACCCGCGGGGTGACCCTCACCGAGGACGGGGCGGAATTCCTCGGCTACGCGCGCCAGGTGGTCGAGCAAGCGGAACTCCTGGAACAGCGGTATCTCGGCCGCGGGCCCTCACGCCGACTCCTGGCCGTGTCAACTCAGCACTACTCGTTCGTCGTCGACGCGTTCGCCCGCATGGTGAAAGCGTCAGAAGCCGCGGAGTATTCGTTCAGTCTTCGAGAGACACGCACGTGGGAGATCATCGAGGACGTTCGCACGCTGCGAAGCGAACTCGGTGTGCTCTATCGCAACGAGTTCAACGCAAACGTGATCAACAAACTGATTCGCGAAGCAGGGTTGGTCTTCACGCCGCTCTTTCTGGCGTCGCCACATATCTTCATCGCCCGCACGAACCCTCTCGCAGGGCGCAAGAGTGTGACGCTGAACGATCTCGAAGACTTGCCCCGGCTCACGTTCGACCAGGGCGTGAACAACTCCTTCTACCTCGCCGAAGAGATCCTCTCCACCCGGTCGTCGAAGCAGGACATTCGGGTGAGCGATCGAGCGACAATCTTCAACCTCATGATCGGCCTGGGCGGGTACACCATCTCCACCGGCATCATCTCGGACGATCTCGATCCGTCCATCGTCGCTGTACCGCTCGACGTGGACGAGCACATCGAGATCGGTTGGATCGGCCATGCCTCGGTGTCCTTGACCGCTCAGGCTCAGCGATTCGTGGCGGAGATGCGCGACGTCGTTTCGGGGTTCGGAGTCGACCTGCTGACATAGGCGGTGGCTATGCCCAGCCATCGCATTCGGCAATTAGCCTATGTCTGCGGGTCTACTTACACTGACTTCCACGCCACTTCGGATAATCGCCTCCCAGTGTTCTCGGCCTGAAAGTTCGGCCCTGGACCATCGGGTATTCGGTTGAAGTGCTGCGAAATCTCAGGCAGTGAACCGTGCAATGACGCGCTCGTCGCTGCACTCACCGCACATGATTGGGGCAACGGGTCAATATGACGAACGAATGCGTTTTCAGCATCGGCACTACGCGCTTCAACGAGGACTACACCCCGTCGACCAACTCGCGCAGCACGACGAACTTCGCGAATCTCGCACGCGGCGAGAATCGTCGGCGGAATCTGCGCAACGCGGTGACGATGATGAACACCCGTGTCAACGAGTTGGTGCACTGGGACAATCCGCGTGGCGACCGCTATGCACTCGAACTCGACATCGTCTCGGTGGACCTGCATCTCGCGTCGGCCGGGGATGACGCGGCGTTTCCTGTGATCGAGGTGCTCGACGTCGGCATCGTCGACACCACCACGGGCGCCCGCACGGAGGGCATCGTCGGTAACAACTTCTCCTCGTACATTCGCGACTACGATTTCAGCGTTCGCCTTCCTGGGCACCAAGCGACGGGAATCCCCAGCGACTTCGGTGATCTGCACGGGCAGGTCTTTCAGCGTTTCGTCGAATCGGACGAGTATCGCGAACGGTTCTCGCAGCCACCGGTCATCTGCATCAGCGTTTCGACGTCCAGGACGTACCGCCGCCTCACGAATTTCCACCCGATTCTCGGGGTGGAGTACGTGGCAGATGAGAAGTCGCTCACCGATCAGTACTTCGGGAAGATGGGCCTGCGGGTTCGCTACTTCATGCCTCAGGGGTCCGTCGCTCCGTTGGCCTTCTATCACCGCGGTGACCTGCTCAACGACTATTCGTTCCTCGCACTCGCGGGAACGATCGCGACGATGGAGACGTTTCAGAAGATCTATCGTCCCGAGATCTACAACGCGAACACTGCCGCGTCGGAGGTGTACCAGCCGAGTCTCGACAACGGCAACTATTCACTTCCGCAAGTGAGCTACGACCGTGTCGAACGCACACAACTCGCGACCACACAGGGAAAGTTCACCGAGGTGAACCTCATGAAACCGTATGGCGCTGTTCTCGAGCAGTGGGCTACCAAGCAATCCGCCTGACCGTACGAGACCGAAAGGCTCCAGAGATGAACACACTCCTCCCCACCTCCATCGTCGGTAGCCTGCCCAAGCCCTCGTGGCTCTCGGAGCCAGAGAAGCTCTGGTCGCCGTGGAAGTTGCGAGACGACGAACTGCGCGAAGGGAAACTCGACGCCCAGACGCTCGCGGCACACGATCAGCGTCGTGCCGGGCTCGACATCATCAGTGACGGTGAACAGACGCGCCAGCACTTCGTGACCACGTTCATCGAGCACCTCGGTGGCGTCGACTTCGACCGGCGCGAGACCGTGCGAATTCGCGACCGCTACGACGCGAGCGTCCCGACGGTTGTCGGCGCGGTGAGCCGCGAAAAATCGGTGTTCGCAGCCGATGCGGCTCGTCTTCGAGCAGCGACCGACCAGCCGATCAAATGGGCCCTGCCCGGCCCCATGACAATGATCGACACGCTCTACGACGACCACTACAAGAATCGCGAAAAGCTCGCATGGGAGTTCGCGGCCATCCTGAACCAAGAAGCAAAGGACTTGGAAGCGGCCGGCGTCGACATCATCCAGATCGATGAGCCCGCGTTCAACGTGTTCTTCGACGAACTGAAGGACTGGGGCGTCGCGGCACTCGAGCGGGCGACCGACGGGCTGAGCTGCGAAACTGCCGTTCACATCTGTTACGGCTACGGCATCAAGGCCAACACCGACTGGAAGGCAACGCTCGGGGCCGAGTGGCGCCAGTACGAAGAGTCGTTCCCACTGCTGCAACAGTCATCGATCGACTTCGTGTCGCTGGAGAGTCACAATTCGCGGGTACCTGTCGACCTGATCGAACTGCTTCGAGGCAAGAAGGTCATGCTGGGAGCGATCGATGTGGCGAGCGACGGCATCGAGACGTCCGAAGAGGTCGCCGCAACCCTTCGTCGCGCCCTCCCGTTCGTTGACGCGGACAAGCTCTACCCGAGTACCAATTGCGGTATGGCGCCACTGGGCCGACGCGTCGCACGAGACAAGATGGTCGCGCTCGCCGCTGGGGCCGAACTTCTGCGCAGTGAGTTGTCCTAGCGACTCCGACACTGCCTGCGCTTCATCACCCTGAACTTCGCGCGGGCGACCCGTGAGGTGCCTATCGATCCCGGGTACGCCGCCAAATGACATGTCGGAGAGGGGCCGGGCGTTGGCCAACCGACCACGGCTTCGCCGAGTGGTGTGGTCCCCTCGAACCTACGACGAGGCCGCTGAGACGAGGCTCAGACCAGCCGTGCCTCGCATCCAGACCGAGTGCGAGAATCACAGTCGAACAGCTCTGCTTCCCAATATGTTTCATCGACCACTCGGTCCGCGGGCCCCCAGTTCCGGGGATCCTCCCGAACTGGCGCCGACAGAGCGGCAGATGGGTTCTACAACGACATGACCGACATCCGTCGCTGTGTGCGCATCACGAAACCGCGTCTCACGCAGGACCGCAGCGAGTTCGTCGGTAGTGACACCGACCTCCCTGTGCCAGGCGGGACAGACGTCGGTGTGCTGGAACAGACGCAGGATCAACGCCGCAACTCCATGCGACGGGGCCGAGCGCACAACGGCGTGCGCGATCAGTTTCCTACGGTCCCTCACGGTGAGCGCCGACCTGGTCCACAGGTGGTCGTCGATGTATCTCGCGGCAGCAGTGATCACCTCGACCAGAGGGTCGCTCGACCCTGCATCGACGCGCCGCCCGGCGCTCAGGCGCCCACCGCGCGCTGAGGCACGCCGGTGTACTCGCTGAGCGGCCGGATGAGCGCGTTCGACTCACCCTGTTCGATGATGTGCGCCGTCCATCCGGTGATGCGGCTCATCACGAAGATCGGGGTGAACACCTCGATGTCGAAGCCCATCAGGTAGTAGGCCGGGCCCGTGGGGAAGTCGAGGTTCGGCTTGATTCCGGTGGCGGCGTTCATGGTGCGCTCGAGGATCTCGTACATCTCGACCCACTTGTCTCCGCCGGTGTGCTGCGCGACGTCGACGAACGCCTTGCGCATCGTCGGAACGCGTGAGTCACCGCTGCGGTAGACGCGGTGACCGAAGCCCATCACCTTCTCCTTGCGGGCAAGCTTGCCGCGCATCCACTCCTCGGCGTTCTCGGGCTCGCCGATCTCGATCATGTCGTGCATGACCGCCTCGTTGGCACCACCGTGCAGCGGACCCTTGAGGGTGCCGATGGCGGCGGTGACGGCGCTGTAGATGTCCGAGAGGGTGGAGGTGACGACGCGCGCCGCGAACGTGGACGCGTTGAAGCTGTGCTCCGCGTACAGGATCAGCGAGACCTCGAAGGCCTTGACGATCTCCTTGTCCGGCACCTTCCCGAAGCACATGTTGAGGAAGTTCTCGGCGAAGCCGAGGTGGCTGTGCGGCGCGATGGGCTCGAGGTCGTGGCGGCGGCGATGGTCGGCCGCGACGATGGTCGGCAGCACCGCCATCATGCGAAGCGACTTGCCCCGCAATGCCTTCGGGTCGTTGTCCCATTCCTCCGGGTCCTCGGCACCGAGGTAGCTGATGGCCGTCCGGACCACGTCCATCGGATGGCAGTTCTCCGGCAGCTTCGCCACGAGCTGCAGCAGCGACCGGTCGGCGCGGCGGTTGGCCCGCTCACGCTGGACGAATTGCTCGAGCTGGGCGTCGGTGGGGAGCTCCCCGTTCCAGAGCAGATAGGCGACCTGCTCGAAGCTGCAGTGCTCCGCGAGGTCCTGCACCGCGTAGCCGCGGTAGGTCAGCGAGTTGGTCTCGGGTACCACCTTCGAGATGGCGGTGGTGTCAACGACGACACCGGCGAGGCCCTTGTAGATCGTCGGAAGGGAGGTCGTCATCTGATAGTTGGCGCGGATGCTCCCTCTTGCCGGGGGAGAGGAAGCGCCATCTCCTTTTCTGTCGGTGGTGTCGGTTACGTTGCTGCACATGGGAGTTGAGGTGGTTCGGTACTCGTTCCGGTTGCGGCCCGGAGCGCAGGCGGAGGCTGCCTTGATGGCGGAGTGGAGCCGGTGCCGGTTCCTGTGGAACGAGGCCGTCCACCTGCAGAGGTCCGGTGCCAGAATGACGTTCGGGCAGCTGTCGGCGCTGCTGACGGAGGCCCGCAGACGATGTGGCTGGTTGCGGGAGGGTTCACAAGTAGCGCAGCAGCAGGTGCTCCGCACCTATGGTCAGGCGCTGGATCAGTCGTTCACGGTGAAGGGCCGGGGCAGGCCGACGGTCAAGCCCCGCAAGACGACCTTGCCGTCGTTGGAGTTCACGCGGCGTGGATTCCGAATCCGCGACGGTCGGCTGATACTGGCCAAGGGTGTCACGATTCCGGTGGTGTGGTCGCGAGAGTTGCCGTCGGAGCCGTCGAGTGTCCGGGTTTTCCGAGATTCGCTGGGGCACTGGTACGCCTCCTTTGTGGTCGAACGGGACGTGGTCGCCATACCGGTTCCGGAGGCTGGAGCCGGGATCGGCGTCGACTGGGGTGTCACGACCACGGCCACCACCACCGACGCGGTCTTCGATCTGCCGTACCTCGGGCACCGAAGACGGTGTGCGGCGGAGTTGGCGAAGGCGCAGCGGAAGATGGCCCGCCGCCACACCGGGAAGAAGGGTCCGCAGTCGAAGGGCTACGAGCGGGCGAAGCGGCAAGCCGCCAAACTGCAGAAGAAGGCGGCCCGGCAAACCGAATACGATTCGCGGGTATGGGCGAAACGAGTGGTCGACAGCCACGAGTTGATTGCGGTGGAGGACTTCAACCCGACGTTCCTCAGCAAGTCGACGATGGCGCGCAAGGCGGCGGATGCTGCGATCGGTGCGGCGAAACGGGAACTTCTCGAACGGGGCATGCGGGCCGGCCGGAGGGTGGTGGTGGTGCGACCCGCGTACACGTCCATGACGTGTTCGAGGTGTTTTGCGAGAGCCAAGCAGCGTCTCGGACTCGGTGAACGGGTTTTCCGATGCTGGTCCTGCGGTCATGCCGAGGGTCGGGATCGGAATGCTGCCGGGGTGATCCTGGCTGTGGCAGAGCGCGGCCACACACGTGTTGACGATGTCAGTCAGTCTGATCGCCCCTTCCCTGGGGTCGGTCGGGTTGCGGTCCGAGCGTGAAATCTCCTGCTGGCAGGTAGGAGAAGCGCTAATGGTTCCCTCCGAGGGTGAAGTTGAAGACTCCGGAATCGAATTCGTTGTAGCGCTCGTACTCGAGCAGTTCGTACAGCCGCGATCGGGTCTGCATCTGATCGACGAGACCTTCCTGCGTGCCCTTCGCGTGGATCTCGCGCAGCCCGGCTTCGATCGCCCCCATCGCGAGACGGAGGGTGGTGACCGGGTAGATCACGGCGTTGTAGCCGATGTTCTGCAGGGTCTGTGCCGGAATGAGCTGCGACTTGCCGAATTCCGTCATGTTCGCGAGCAGCGGGATGTCCACGGCAGCGCGGAACTTCTCGAAGTCGGCCTCGGTGTGCAAGGCCTCCGTGAAGATCATGTCGGCCCCGGCGTCGGCGTACGCCTTCGCTCGCTCGATGGCCGCGTCGATGCCCCTCGTGCCGGAAGCGGTCGTGTCGCTGATACCAGCGGCGTCGGTGCGAGCGCAGATCACGAAGTTCGGGTCGCGACGTGCCGTCACGGCGGCCCGCAGCCGACGCACCATCTCGTCGGTCGGCACGATCGCCTTGCCGTCGAGATGGCCGCACCGCTTCGGGTTGACCTGATCCTCGAGGTGCAGACCCGCGATGCCCGCGTCCTCGAAGGCGAGGACGGTGCGGGCCGCGGACATCGGCTCACCGAATCCGGTGTCGGCGTCGACCAGGACGGGAAGGTCGGTGACGCCGGCGATCTGGGCGCTGTGCGCCGTGACCTCGGTGAGGGTGGTGAGTCCGATGTCGGGCAGACCGAGGCCGGCGGAGAGGGCGCCGCCGGAGACGTAGACGCCCTCGAAGCCGATCTCCTGGATCAGCTTGGCCGTCAGCGGGTTGATCGCGCCCGGCAGCCGGGTGATGCCCTCCGACGTCAGGCTCGCACGGAAGGCGTCGCGCTTCTCGGCCGCGGAGGTTGCGGCGGCGATGAGTCCGGTCATCAGAACAGGCCCTGCGGCGACTTCGGCGAGCGGTCGAGCACCTCATCCGACACGGTGAAGGTGAGCTGGTTCAGCTCACCGGCCTTCAGCTCCGGCGTGCGCTGCGCTGCGGCGAGGAAGCGGTCCTGCTCGGCCGGTGCGATGACGCCCTCGGCGAGGGTGCGGAACTTCGCGATGTACTGGTCGCGGGCGAACGGGCGAGCGCCGAGCGGGTGCGCATCGGCGACGGCGAGCTCGTCGACGATGACCTCACCGCTCTTGAGGGTGACCTCGGCGCGGGCACCGAAGGCCTTCTCGTTCGGGTCGGTGGAGTGGTAGCGACGGGTCCACTCCGGGTCCTCGGCGGTGGAGATCTTCTGCCACAGCAGGGTGGTGTCGGGACGCTGCGCCCGCTCCGGAGCGTAGGACCGCTCGTGGTGCCAGGTGCCGTTCTGCAGCGCGACCGCGAAGATGTACATGATCGAGTGGTCGAGGGTCTCGCGCGACGCCTTGGGGTCGAACTTCTGCGGATCGTTCGAGCCGGTGCCGATCACGTAATGGGTGTGGTGGCTGGTGTGCAGGACGATCGACGCGATCTGGCTCAGGTCGCCGACCCGCTCGCGCAGGCGGAATGCCAGGTCGATCGGTGCCTGGCTCTGGTACTCGGCCGAGTGCTCCTTGGTGTAGGTGTCGAGGATGCCGCGCTTGGCCTCGCCTGGGCCGGGCAGCGGCACGTTGTACTCCGCCTTCGGGCCACCGAGCAGCCAGGCGATGACACCGTCCTCGCCCTCCCAGATCGGGGACGGGGCGCCCTCGCCGCGCATCGCGCGGTCCACGGCCTCGACGGCCATCTTGCCGGCGAAGGCCGGGGCGTAGGCCTTCCAGCTGGAGATCTCGCCCTTGCGCGACTGACGGGTGGCAGTGGTGGTGTGCAGCGCCTGACCGATCGCCTGGTAAACGGTCTCGGTGTCGAGGCCCAGCAGGGTGCCGATGCCCGCGGCCGCGGAGGGGCCGAGGTGGGCGACGTGGTCGATCTTGTGCTCGTGCAGGCAGATGGCACGAACCAGGTCGACCTGGATCTCGTAGCCGGTGGCGAGGCCGCGGATCAGGTCCTGGCCGGTGCGCCCGGCGTGCTGCGCGACCGCGAGAATCGACGGGATGTTGTCGCCCGGGTGCGAGTATTCGGCGGCCAGGAAGGTGTCGTGGAAGTCGAGCTCACGCACCGCGACGCCGTTGGCCCACGCCGCCCACTCGGGCGAGAACGTGCCACCGACGCCGAACACAGTCGATCCGTGCGACTCCGACGATGACCGGCTGTACGGATGCGACTGCGCCTGCGCCCGCGCGTTGGCGACCGGGCGGCGGGTAACGGACGCTGCGGCGACGGCAGCGTTGTCGATGATCCGGTTGACGATCATCTCGGCGGTGTCCGCGGGCACCTCGACGGAGTCGGTCGCGACCTCGGCGATCTTCCACGCGAGGTGCTCGCTGCGCGGGAAGTCCTCGGCGGAGCGGTAGGTGCGGACGGGATGCGTCTTCAAGATGATGTCCTCCGATTGTGTCGGCGCCTGGTACTGGAACTCGGCCGGGAAGCGACCGATCGACCCGGCGATGTTCGCAGCGTATGGAGGACCCGACGCGACGGGAAGAGACTGAACCTGCGTAATTCGGTGGTGTGTGTCGGCGAATTCTGCGAATGCTGCGAATCCGACCGCTCCGACCCCACACACTTTGCAGAACAGAAGAATTCACGGCACTGAAGTCCGCAGGATCGAACCGTGTCACGGCCCGGCCGCGGACCGTACGCTGCCGACACGACCGACACGACCAGGTTTCGATCTCCGGATCGAGCCGGCCCGGAGGTCCCAGTCGATGCGCCCGGGTCGCCATAGACGAGACCACGAATGCCATCCGCGAGATCACGTCGGATCTGTTCGCGGCGTAGGGCTTTCGAGACGCACGTATGTCCGGGATCGGAAGCCGGGTAGCGGTGCGACCGGCGGAGCTCTTCGCGCACGTCACGTCGAAGGAGCAGCTGCAGTGGGACATCATCCGCGTGTACACGACGACCTCGTCGGCACGAGTCGAGGCGAGTTCGCAGGTCCGGGGTCTCCTCCGACGATCCGAGACCTCTAGAATCGACGGTGCAGTTGGTTCGCCGCCTCGACCGTGAGGAGCCCCGAAGGTCGCGGTGGCGTCGAAGTGCCCGAGGGCACGAGAGGGAATCCGGTGTGAGTCCGGAACTGTCCCGCAGCGGTATGCAGGAACGACCGCCGTCACCAGCACTGGACGCGAGTCCGGGAAGCGACGGCCAGTAGGTTCGCCTCACACGCGAGCGCCTGCGAGTCCGAAGACCTGCCCGCTGCGCCGGGTACGCCGTACCTGGCGGTGTGCCGCCTCGTGGACTGGGTGTGCGTACCCGATCGAGGTGGCGCCGTGCCCGCTCTCCGGGCGGTGACGGGGGCTCGTTCGGGCATGCATTCGTGGGCGGCCTCTGGACTCGATCACGAAGGCGGCAGCCATGCAGAAGATCTACGGCGGACCGCGGCTACGCCGGCTGCGGGAGGAACGCGGCCTGACGCAGCTGGATTTGGCCCGGACACTCGACCTCTCGGCGAGTTACGTCAACCAGTTGGAGAACGACCAGCGTCCGCTGACTGTGCCGGTCCTGCTGAAGCTGAACGCGACCTTCGATCTCGATCCGCAGTTCTTCGCGGCCGACCAGGACGCGAGGCTCGCGGCAGATCTCCATGACGTCCTCCGCGCGATCGGCACGGGGGCGCCCAGCCCGGCGATGGTGGACGAACTGGTCGCCAGGATGCCGGAGATCGGAACAGCGCTCGTCGGAGTCCACCGCCGACTGCTGGCAGCGACCGAACGGCTGGAGCAGTACAGCGTCCATCTGTCCGCGCCGTCGGAGGCGACCTCGAAGACTTCGATGCCGATGCCGTTCGAGGAAGTTCGAGACTTTTTCTACGACAGGCACAATCACATCGCCGAACTCGACGACGCCGCCGAACGATTGTTCACGGAGAGCGGCCTCCGGCCCGGCTCTCTGGACAACCAGCTGACGGCACTCCTCGAGTCGGAACACGACATCGTCGTCCGGTTGCGCACCGATCCGCCCGACCGACCGGGACCGAAACGCTCGTTCGACGAGGCGAACCGCATCCTTACCCTGTCCCGGCACCTGACACCCGGACAGCGGGCGTTCCAGATCGCGACCCAGCTCGCCTTTCTCACCCAGTTGGCCACGATCGACGCGCTCGTCGAGTCCGCCACCGGTCTCGGAGAGGGCTCCCGCGACCTGGCGAAGATCGGACTCGCGAACTACTTCGCCGGGGCACTGCTGTTGCCGTACAACCCGTTCCTCGACGCGGCGGAACGCCTGCACTACGACATCGAGATGCTGGCGCTGCAGTTCGAGGTCGGATTCGAGACGGTCTGCCACCGGCTCTCGACGATGCAACGCCCGACCCGGCGCGGCATCCCGTTCTTCTTCGTCCGCACCGATCGAGCCGGGAACATCTCGAAACGGCAGTCCGCCACCGCGTTCCACTTCTCGCGGATCGGTGGCAGCTGCCCGCTGTGGGTGGTGCACGACGCGTTCGGAATGCCCGGGCGGATTCTCACCCAGGTCGCGCAGATGCCCGACGGCCGGACATACCTGTGGATCGCCCGGACCACCGACGACGACCCCCGCCCCTACGGAACCGCGCAACGCAGCTTCGCGATCGGGTTGGGCTGCGACATCACCCACGCCAGCCGACTCGTGTACTCCCGGGGCCTGCGGCTCGACGAACAGATGTCGCCGGATCCGATCGGCGCAGGCTGCAAGATCTGCGAGCGCACCGACTGTGCGCAGCGGGCCTTCCCCCAGATCGGTCAGCCCGTTCGGGTGGACGTGAATCTCAGTACCCGCCAGCCTTATCCGTCCTAGGCACTCCTCCCCCGCAAGCGGGAGGGAGGCGCGCACCGCCAGGGTGGCGTCGACCATGTTCTTCAGCGACGCCTCGACCTCGACCGGGCCGCCGGGTTTTCAGGCCGGGGTTGACCCACAGCCGCTCCGCGGGAACGGCC
Organism: Rhodococcus sp. Q; assembly: GCF_005503035.1. Classification (NCBI taxonomy): domain Bacteria; kingdom Bacillati; phylum Actinomycetota; class Actinomycetes; order Mycobacteriales; family Nocardiaceae; genus Rhodococcus; species Rhodococcus sp. Q. Next base: position 39,402 of record NZ_SCOY01000018.1, on the reverse strand, counting down.
GCCAGCGCCTCACGAAGCGATGCGGTGATCTTCTCGACACCAGGAACTCGCGGGGAGTGAATGTCGTAGACACCTGGGCCGACGCCGACGTCGAATCCTGCCGCGTTCAGGTCGTCGAGAACCTCGACTGCACCGACGCGAACAGGGCACTTCGTGCTCGTGCATGGTTCGCGGGTGTCCTCACCCCGAAGCGCGCACGAGCGGCGGAGCCGCCTCAGTCGCGGGTGGTCAGGAGCGCGAACACGCGCCGCACCTCGTCGATGGTCGGATCGGGCAGGTGGTCTCGGGCGTGCAGGAAGCCGACACCCGCATAGACGAGGACACCACTGCGCAGGCGCGCCTCCTCGGCGTCGAAGCCGAGGTCGAGCAGAGTGCTCTGCACGACGTCGAACACCTGGTTGTCCAGTCGTGCAACGGAATCCGCGACCTGACTGTCGGAACGCGCCCAGTCGCGGACCGCGACCTCGACCGCCCAGCCGCGCTGCGACATGAGCTGCGCCGCCATCGCCTCGAGTCGTTGGTCGCCGGGAATCGAAGTCGTCTCCTTGAGCGCCAGGAGGGTCTCGTTCTGGATGGCGCACCAGCGATCCGCGACGGCCTTCATCAGATGGTCGATGTCGGGGAAATGCCAGTAGAAGCTGCCCTTGGTGACGCCCAGCTCCTCGCACAGGCGGGTGATCTTCACGCCCGTCACACCCTCGCGGACGAGGAGGTCGAAGGCGGCTTCGATCCAGTCGTCCACGGACAGCCTCGGAGCCCGCTGCCGCGTTCCGGCACCCGAACCACGGGCAGCGCGAGCGCTCTGGGACGCGTCTCTCCTCGCCGTCATGACGCTCTCCTCGCCTTCGCAAAAGTGACCTGTTCCAGCATCATTCCAGACACTTGACCGTACCATACGGTGTGGTACGGTCACCGCCGTTGCCAAGGACTGGAGATGCACCGTGACCGAGCGATCCATGGACAGGCGGACGCTGCTGCGTGCACTCGGTGTCGGCGGCGCGGCGACCGCGGGCATGGGCTGGTCGGCCACCGTGGGATTCGGGGCCGGGCAGGGATTCGCGCGGGAGCCGGCGCGGGTCACGGCCATCGACAACCCACTCCTGTTCCACTCGCCTCCGATGTCACCGTTCCGGTCCACCGTCGAGCGCCCACCGACCGTCTCGGGCACCCGGCTGACCATGTCGGCGGTCACGGCACGTCATCGCTTCCACCCCGACCACGCGCCCGCGGACACCTTCGCTTACCACGTCGACAACGCGGCACCGACCTACCTGGGACCGACGATCGAGGCGCAGGCCGACGAGACCACCACGCTGACCGTGACCAACCGCCTCACCTCGCATCCGTTCGCCCGCGACATCGACACGTCCCTGCACGGCGCGGACGAGGCCTACCGGACCACGCCCCCGATCGTGGTGCACCTGCACGGCGGCGAGACGCCACCCGACAGCGACGGCCACGCGGAACAACTCGTCCATCGGAACGAATCGATTACATACCGATTTCCGAATCGGCAGCAGGCGGGGCACTTCTGGTACCACGATCATGCGATGGGGATCACCCGAGCGAACGTGTACGCCGGGCTGGCGGGCACCTACCTGTTGCGTGACCGCTTCGACACCGGCACACCCGACAACCCCCTCGGTCTACCCGCGGGCGAGTTCGAGATGCCACTGATCCTGCAGGAGAAGATCTTCCGCGAGGACGGTGCGATGAGCCTGCGATCGACCCCGGTCGTGTCGGAAGGATCGTGGGAGGGGGGCGCGGTCGGGGACGTCGGTCTCGTCAACGGCGCCGTCTGGCCGGACATCCCGGTCGCGCGGGGCCTGTACCGGTTCCGCGCGATCAACGCCACCTCCTACAGCGTCTGGAACCTGCATTTCAGCAACCACATGCAGTTCTGGGTCGTCGGCAACGACGGCGGACTGCTCGACGCCCCCGTCCCGACGAACGCCATCCGGATGTCACCGGGTGAGCGTTACGACCTGCTCGTCGACTTCTCCGGCGTCGACGGTTCGGTCCTACTGTGCAACGACGAGGCACCGCCGTTCCAGGCGGCCATGCTCGGCGCGGTCGCCATGCCGCTGTTCTGCCGATTCACGGTCGGCTCCGCCCGCGGATTCAACGGCCCCGTCCCGGCGACGCTGCGGGCGGGTGGGCGCACCCCCGACCCCCTGCCTCCGCTGCCGACCCCGACCAGGACACGCACCGTGTCGGTGAGTCAGCCCTACGCCCTCCGGGTTCCGCCCGCATACATGGCGTTGAACAATCTCCGCTACACGGACCCGGACATCGAGATGCCGAAGGCCGGGACAGTGGAGCGGTGGGACATCGTCAACGTCACCGACGATCCGCACCCGATCCACCTGCACCTGGTGATGTTCCGCATCCTCGGCAGGCAGCCGCTGCGAACGGTGGAACTGCAGGCCACACACATTCAGCCGCCGCTCGGCGTGAAATGGACACCCGATCCGGAGCCCTTCCTCGCCGGTCCCCTGATGCCGCCCGCGCCGTGGGAGGCAGGCTGGAAGGACACCGTGCGCGCGGACCGCGGCACCGTCACCAGGATCCTCGTCCGCTTCCCCACCGCCGACGAACTCGGTTTCGATCCCGACGCCCCGTTCCAGCGCCCCGCGACCCCACCGTCGGTGGCCACCAGGACCTCCCACGGTCACGCCACCGGAGCCGAGACCGCTCTGCAGGGCTACATGTGGCACTGTCACATCCTCGACCACGAGGACCACGAGATGATGCTGCGGTACCGGGTGGTCTCGTGAGCGCGCCCGTCGCGTCCGGCGCCTTTCGCGGTGCCGTCGGCACCCTCGGTGAGTTCTACGCGCTGACCCTGGACACCGCTGCGGCGTTGCGGCGCAGACCGTTCCAGTGGTCGGAGTTCCTCGACCAGTGCTGGGCCACGATCCGTGTCGCCCTGCTGCCGACGATCGTGATGTCGATTCCCTTCACCGTTCTCGTCGTGTTCACGCTGAACTCACTGCTCGGCGAGATCGGCGCGAGCGACCTGTCGGGGGCAGGCGCCGGTCTGGGAACGATCACCCAGATCGGCCCGCTGGTGACGGTTCTCGTCGTCGCGGGTGCCGCGGCAACGGCGATCACCGCGGATCTCGGATCACGTTCCATCCGTGAGGAGATCGACGCGATGGAGGTGCTCGGCATCGATCCGGTGCACCGACTGGTGGTGCCGCGAGTGCTCGCCGCGACGGTGGTCGCGACGCTGCTCAACGGTGCGGTCTGCGCGATCGGACTCGTCGGCGGATTCTATTTCTCGGTGTATCTGCAGGACGTGAACCCGGGCGCCTACGTCCAGGGTCTGACCCTGTTGGTCGGACTACCGGAACTTCTTCTCTCGCAGGCGAAGGCCGCGGTCTTCGGTGCCGTCGCGGGGTTGATCGCGTGCTACCGGGGACTGTCTGTGACCGGCGGGCCGAAGAGCGTCGGTCAGGCCGTCAACGAGACGGTCGTCTTCGCGTTCATCGCACTGTTCCTGGTGAACATGCTGCTGACGTCGATCGGACTTGCTCTCGCTGCTACCTGACGACGTCCGATCGAGTCCCGGCGCGGTAGCGATGCAGGAGATCTGGAGGAGGGTTGGATGGCGAATATCTCGACCGGACGCGCAGCGCGCCGCATCACGCACGGCTACCGATCGGCCCTGCGCGCGGTCGACGAGTTCGGACGAAGCGCCCTCTTCTTCGGCTCCGCGATCGCGTCGACCGGGAAGGCACTGCGCAGGTATCGCGCGGAGACGCTGCGTTCGATCGCCGAGGTCGGGCTGGGGACCGGACTGCTCGCCGCGGTCGGCGGCAGCGTCGTCATCATCGGCTTCATCACGCTGTTCGCGGGCGCGACGGTCGCTGTGCAGGGCCACAGCTCACTCGGCGACATCGGGATCGAGTCCCTCACCGGATTTCTGTCCGCCTATCTGAACGTTCGGGTCGTGTGCCCCGTGACCGCCGGGATCGGCTTGGCCGCGACGATCGGCGCGGGCACCACCGCGCAGCTCGGTGCCATGCGGATCAGCGAGGAGATCGACGCGCTGGAGGTGATGGCGATCCGGTCCGTCCCCTACCTCGTCGGTACCCGACTCCTTGCCGGCATGGCCACCGTCATTCCGCTGTACGCGGTCGCGCTGATCACCTCCTTCGTGTCCAGCAGGTTGACCACGGTCCTGGTCCTCGGGCAGTCCGGCGGGGTGTACGACCACTACTTCTCGACGTTCCTCGTCCCGTCGGACATTCTCTGGTCGTTCGTGCAGGTGATCGTGATGGCGTTCGTGGTCATGCTGATCCACACGTACTACGGCTACAACGCGACTGGAGGTCCGGCGGGCGTCGGCATCGCAACCGGGCGCGCAGTCCGTCTGTCGCTGATCGCCGTGGTGACGGTGACGCTCGCCGTCGCGCTGGCCCTGTACGGCAGCGCCCGAGCCGTCCACCTCGCCGCATGATCGCCGCACGGGTCGCCGCGCTCGTGATGGCCGCGCTGCTGGCCGGGCTGGCCACAGTGACGTACCTGGCGTACTCGGGACAGTTGAGCGGGAACGTCATTCGGGTCAGGGTCGAGGCCGACCGCGCCGGCCTGCTGCTGCAGACCGGGTCGCTGGTGAAGTACCACGGCGTCGAGGTCGGCCGGGTGGCCGACGTCGCGAGCGACAACGATCTGGCGGTGATTCACGTGGAACTGTCCGAGGACGCCGCGGGCGGCGTGCCCTCCGATGTGGGCGCCGCCATCGCCGCCACCACCGTGTTCGGCTCCAAACAGGTGACGCTCACCGACCCGGAGGCGCCCGCGGCAACCATGACGCCGATCGCAGACGGGGCGGTCATCCCCGCGACTTCGGTTTCCACCGAGACGAATTCGATCCTCGACCGACTCAACCGCATCCTGACGGTCGTGCAGCCGGATCAGCTCCAGGCAACGCTCACCGCGACGGCGACCGCGCTGCGAGGGCAGGGCGCGTCGATCGGAAACGCCCTCGACGATCTCGACGCGGTGCTCGGCGCGCTCGAACCGACACTGGGTGCGCTCTCCGCCGACCTGAACTCGGGTGCGACGGTCGCCGAGACCCTCGGCGCCGCGACACCCGATCTCCTCGCCGCGGCCCGGTCACTGACCACCACCGCCGACACTGTGGTCGCGCAGCGGGATTCACTGGACACCCTGCTGGTCGCGGCGACCGGTCTCGCCGATGTCGGGACTCCCGTCCTGTCGGACAACACCGCTGCGCTCACCGAGTCCCTGTCGCGGCTCCGTCCCACAACGGAACTGCTCGAGGAGTATTCACCGGGACTGACCTGCTTCATCCAGGGCGCCGACGTCGCCCGGATCGCGGCCGAGAAGATCTCCGGCGGCAACGGACGAACGATGCTCCTCAACAGCACCATCGTGTGGGGCGTCGACGCCTACACGTATCCGGAGGACCTCCCCGAGGTCCGCGCCACCGGCGGACCGCGCTGCGGCGCGCTGCCCGAATTGACGCCGGCCGACGTACCCGCGCCGTACGTCGCGGCGGACACCGGCGCGGACGTCTTCGCCCACAACCGGACCTCGCCGACGGTCGACCCGGACACCCTGTTCGCCGTTCTCGTGCCACAGCCGCCGGCATCGACATCACAGCCGCCTGCGGGTGCGCGATGAGGGGCCGCACCGTGGGTGTCGCCCTGTTCACCGCGGTGATGCTCACGGTGACGGCGGGGCTGGTGATCGTGTTCGGCGAGTTCCGGTTCCAGCCGACGACGGGGTACCGGGCACTGTTCACCGATGCGTCGGGGCTGCACTCGGGTGATGCCGTCCGCATCTCCGGCGTCGAGTCAGGGCGTGTCGGAGACGTCTCGATCACCCCGGACGGAACCGCCCTCGTGGAGTTCACGGTGGACAGTTCCGCACCGCTCACCGACGACGCGACCGCCGCCGTCCGCTACCAGAACCTCGTCGGGGACCGGTATCTCGACATCGACCCCGGAACGAGCGGACTGCTGCTGAGCGGCGACGCGACCCTCCCCCTCGACCGGACGTCCCCGGCCCTCGACCTCGACGAACTGCTCGGCGGATTCAAGCCGCTGTTCGGGGTGCTGGCACCCGAGGAGGTCAATGCCCTGTCCGCGGAGCTGATCGCGCTTCTGCAGGGTCAGGACGCCACCGTCGAATCCGTGCTCGCGCGCACCGCGTCGATCGCCACGACGCTCGCGGACCGGGACGTGGTGATCGGCCGGGTGATCGACAACCTCGACGCCACCGTCGCGACCCTCGCCGATCGTCGCGACACCCTCGCCGTCGCGCTCGACCGCGCCGCGGACCTGTCCCGCGGTCTCGCCGAGGAACGGCAGACGTGGGGCAACGCGCTCGATCACATCGACACGGCCGCCGCGGACGTCGCCGCCCTGTTCGAGGAGGCCCGGCCCCCGCTACAGGGGACCGTCACCGAGCTCGGCCGCACGGCAGCGCAACTCGACGACGGCCGCGACACGCTCGACAGCGTCCTGAGCCGACTGCCGGAAACGTATGCGGCGCTGAGCAGGCTCGGTGTGTACGGAAACTTCTTCAACTACTACCTGTGCGCGTTGAAGGTGAAGTTCACGGGCCCTGACGGCGCGGACGTCACCACTCCCCTGTTCGGGCAGCCGACGGGAAGGTGCGCCCCCAGATGATGGAACGCTACTCACGCCGAAACGTGTTCCGGCTCGGCATCGTCGGCACCGTGGTGGTTCTCGCGATCGTCCTCGCGGCGCTGCAGGTACGGTCGTTGCCGTTCGTCTCCTCGGCCGCGGGCTACCGCGCCCTGTTCCTCGACGCGGGCGGCCTCCAGGTGGGGGCGCCGGTCCGCGTCGCCGGGGTCGATGCCGGACACGTCACGGGGATCGACATCGACGGCGCCGCCGTGGCCGTGTCGTTCACCGTCGACGCTCCGGTTCGGCTCGGCGAACTCACCCGTGTCGACATCGCCACCGCAACGGTTCTCGGCGCGCGGAATCTTCGCGTCACCCCGGCCGGTGACGGGCAGCTGCGCCCCGGCACCACGATCGGAACGGACTCGACCACCTCGCCGTACCAGCTGACCGAGGCACTCGGCGATCTGACGGACCGATCCGAACGCATCGACTCCGAGCAGCTCGCCGAGTCGATGCGGGTGCTCACGTCCACGCTGCGCCGCGTCCCCGACGACGTGGCCGCCGCGGTGGACGGCGTGGGACGGCTGTCGGCGGCTGTCGCGGAGCGGGACGACTCCCTGCGCGATCTCCTCGGCTCGGCGGAGACCGTCACGGCTCTGCTCGCCGAACGCAGCGGGCAGATCGACGGCCTGCTGACCGACGCGAACTCGGTGCTCGGTGAGTTGCAGGATCGACGGGCGGTCCTCGATGCCCTGTTCGACAACGTCACCGTTCTGTCGCGGCACCTGGACGGGGTGGTCACCGACAACGAGGCCCAGCTCGCGCCGACGTTGGCCTCCCTGCAGTCGGTCCTGACGGTGGTGCAGTCCAATCGGGATTCGATCACGTCCGCCATCGACCGGCTCGGTCCGTACATCACCGAGCTCGGCGAGGCGGTGTCGAGCGGCCCGTTCTTCAACTCGTACATCCAGAACCTGATCCCCGGTCAGATCATCGCCCCGTTCGTCCGCGCGGCGCTCGGCATGGGGCCCGCCCCCGGAGACAACAGCACCGTCAATCCCCTCTCCGCCCTGAACGGAACACCCCCGTGAACGGAGTGCCTGTGCGCAAGTCCAGCACCGACGACCCCGGTCGCCGCGTCCGCCGAACGTGGCTCGTGATCGGTGTAGGCCTCGCGGCGCTGCTCGCGATCTCCTACGCCGTCGTGCCACGCGTGACGTCGATCGTCGTGGAGGCCGAGTTCACCAGCACGACCGGCCTGTATCCCGGCGACGACGTCCGGGTCATGGGCGTCACCGTCGGCCGAGTGGAGTCAATCGAGCCCGGACCGGAGGCCAATCGGGTGCGGATGCGGGTCGAACGCTCGCAACCGATCCCCGCCGACGCGGACGCGATCATCGTCTCGCAGAGCCTCGTCGCGGCCCGCTTCGTGCAGCTCGCCCCCGCCTACACCGGAGGCGACACCCTCGCCGACGGGGCACTGATCCCGCTCTCGCACACCGCGGTACCGGTCGAGTGGGACCAGATGACCGAGCAGTTGGACCGGCTCGCCGCGGCGCTGGGGCCGGCGGACACGGGTACGGACGGCGAGAACGCCGGACCTGCAGGCGAACTCGTCGATGCGCTCGACGCCACCCTCGACGGGCAGGGGGACGACCTGCACTCCACCCTGATCCAGCTTTCCGATGCCATGCGGATCCTCTCCGACGGCCGCACCGACCTGTTCGCGACGGTCCGCAACCTGCAGGTCTTCGTCGCGGCCCTCGCACGGAGCGACCGGCAGATCGTGGAGTTCAACACCAGGATGGCCACCGTGTCGGAGGTCCTCGGTTCCAACACCGACACCATCGGGTCGGCGATCACCACACTCGACACCGCGGTCGGGGACGTGACCCGGTTCGTCCGGGACAATCGCGACGCGGTCGGTACGACGGCCGAGCAGTTGTCGGACGTGCTCGCGAACCTGGCCGCGCAGCGGGACGGCATCACACAGATCCTGCACGTCGCGCCGACCGCGCTCGCGAACATGAGCAACATCTATCAGCCGGCGCAGAACGCCGTCGTCTCGGCGTTGGCGCCGAACAACTTCGCCAACCCGGTCGACTTCATCTGCTCGGCGCTCGCCGCCGCCGAGCAGGTGGGCGCGGAGCGGGGTGCGGAACTGTGCGTCCAGTACCTCGGCCCCGTGTTGACGACGCTGGCCGTGGACTATCTCCCACTGCAATCGAATCCGATGCGTGGTGTCACCGCCCTGCCGGGCCAGGTCGTCCAGAGCGGGGCACCCCGATGAGAGTGGGCGCAGCGGGCGTGCTGCTCGCGGTGGCCGTCGCGACGACCGGGTGCGGGTGGCGCGGCGTCGAGTCGTTGCCGCTGCCCGCGACGGAGGGCCGCGGAGACGACGCGGTGACGGTCTCGATCGAACTCCCGGACGTCTCGACGATCACCCCGAACTCGCGGGTGATGGTCGACGACGTGACCGTCGGCTCGGTCACCGACATCCGACTCGGCCCCGGATACGCGCTCCTCACCGTAGGCCTGAACGCCGACGTGGTCCTGCCCGCCAACGCCACCGCGCGGATCGGGCAGACGAGCCTGCTCGGCGCGATGCACGTGGAACTGTCCGCGCCCGCAGACGAACCGCCGACCGGTCGGCTCGCCGACGGGGACCGCATCACGCTCGACCGAGCGAGCGCCTATCCGACCACCGAGGAAACCCTGTCGTCGCTGGCCATGGTGCTCGGCGGCAGCGGCCTCGCGCAGGTGCAGGAGATCATGACCGAGCTCGACGCGGCACTCGGCGGACGCGAGGACACCGTGCGGCGCCTGCTCGCCCGGCTCGACACGATGCTCGCCACCCTCGATGACCAGAAGTCCGACATCACCAGAACCATCGACGGGCTGGACGCACTCGCCGCCGACGTCGCCGCACACCGAAACGACGTCACCCGCGCGGTCAACAGCGCCGCGCCTGCACTCGACACCATCGCGACGAGGCGCCAGGACCTGGTTCGCGCCCTCGACTCGCTCGGCCGTCTCGGCGACGCCGCGAGTTCCGTCGTGACGAGTACCGGCGCCGATCTGACCGCGAATCTGCAGTCGCTGCAACCGGTCCTGCGGGCACTGGCCGATTCCGGTCCGTCACTCACCGAGTCGCTGCGGTATCTGCTCACGTATCCGTTCCCCATCGACACCTACCGGAACGCGGTGCGCGGCGACTACGCCAACGGCGAGGTGACCCTCGACCTGCGGAGCGCCACCCTCGACAAGGCGCTGCTTCTCGGCACACCGCTGCAGGGCCGGCTGGCTGGACCGGAGGGTGTCATCGGCGCGCTCGCACCGGAGACGGCCACGGCCGTCACCCTCCCCGAACTCGGTCGGCTGTTCTTTCCCGCCCCAACCCCGGGAGGCACGCCGTGACCCGGTCACTTCGATGGCGCCTGACCGCATTCGGACTCGTCGGACTGCTCGCGGTCGCGTTCGTGGCGGTGCGCTACGCGCAACTCCCTCAGCAGGCGGGCGTCGGACGGTACGAGGTGACGTTGCTGCTTCCGGACGGCGCTGGGCTGTACCCGCAGGCGAACGTCTCCTATCGCGGCACCGAGATCGGGCGGGTCGTCGACCTCGACGCCACCCCCGAGGGTGCGCGCGCCGTGCTGTCGCTGGACTCCGATGTCCCGGTACCCGCGGATGTCGACGCCGAGGCGCACAGCATGTCGGCGATCGGCGAGCAGTTCGTCGACCTGATCCCCGCGTCGTCGGACGAACCCTTCCTGGAGGAGGGGTCGGTGATCCCGCGGGATCGGGCGTCGGTGCCGCAGCGCATCGGCCCGACCCTCGACCGGCTGTACGCGGCACTGTCCTCGGTCGACCCGGAGGCGCTGCGGCGGGTCCTGGACGAATCCTTCACCGCCGTGGACGGTTCCGGTCCCGCGCTCGCCGACCTGGTGACGTCGACGAACCTGCTGGCGGAGGCCGCGGCGACGGACCGCGATCCGCTCGCCGCACTGGTCACCGACTCCGCACCCGTACTGAACGCGCTTGCCGCGAGCAGCGACCCGATCCGGTCGTGGGCCTCCTCGCTGGCCGCCGTCACCGGCGAGGTCGCGGCCGTCGACCCGTCGGTACGGTCGCTGCTGACCACGGGTGCACCCGCGGCCGACGAGACCAGGGCACTCGTCGAGCGACTGCGTCCGACACTGCCTGTGCTGCTCGCGAATCTGACGAGCGTCGCCCAGGTGGCGCAGGTGTACAACCCCGCGATCGAGCAACTGCTCGTGCTGTATCCACCGATCATCGCGTCCACCCAGAGCGCCGGGCTCGTGAACGCGGACGATCCGGGACAGAACACCTTCTTCCTCGCGCAGATCAACGACCCCCCGCCGTGCACGACGGGGTTCCTGCCTGCATCGGAGCGACGTCCGCCGACCGAACAGGACACCGTCCCGACACCACCGGGTCTGTATTGCAGTGTCGCGCCGAATGATCCGAGCGCGGTGCGGGGCGCGCGCAACCTCCCATGTCTGGAGTATCCGGGCCTGCGGGCGGCGACCGTGCAGATGTGCCGGGAGGCCGCCGGGTTCGCGCCGCGCTGACGCGGTCGCATTCGCACCCCTTTTCCTTGGTCCACACCGCCTTTGTGCGTGCAGCACCTGTGTACACGCGCCGGAAGCCCTGTGGACACGTCGCACCGAAACCCTTCCTCCATACCATCGAGTACGGTACGGTTCCCTTGTCAGCGTGCCACCCACCGTGAACAACCATCCATCCGGAAGGCGTGACCGTGATCGTCGACCAGTTCCAGCGCATCCCCTACGAGCCGGCCCGCGACGGCCGCGTGGAGATGCATTCCGGCCTGTCCCGCCACTACCCGACCCTGCACGCGAACCTCGTGGCGCCTCGCGAGCACGACCGGTCCATCGGGATCGTGATGGCCCATCCGGCGTCGGACTTCTTGTCCCACTTCCTGCTTCGCGGATTCGCCGAGGCCGGAATCCCCTCGCTCGGCGTCAACACCCGCTACACGTCCAACGAGCCCGCGCTCATCATGGAACGCGCAGCCCTCGACGTCGGCGCTGCCGTGCGCTGGATGAAGGACCGTCTCGGCTTCGAGCGCGTCCTCCTGCTCGGTTTCAGCGGCGGCGGCTCACTCGCCGCCTTCTATCAGGACCAGGCCGAGAACCGCAGCGTCACACACACTCCCGCGGGCGATCCGACGGGGTTCGCGGACGCGGACCTCCCGCCCGCCGACGGCCTGATGCTCATCGGCGCCCATCCCGGTCGCGCGCACGTGCTGCGGCACTGGATCGACCCGACGCCGATGAGCGAATCCGAACCACTCGAACTCGACCCCCGCCTCGACCTCTACGCACCGGTGCGCGCAACGCCGCTGGACCGCGACTGGGTTCTCGAGTACCGCCAGGCCCAGCTCGACCGCATGCGCCGCATCGACGCCATGGCGTTCGAGCGGCTCGCCGAACTGGAGCGCACCGGCGACTCCGACCGCGGCTTCGTCGTCCACCGCACGGTCGCGGACCCGCGCTTCGTCGACGTCACCCTCGACCCGAGCGACCGCGCACCGGGCAGCATGTACGGCGATCCGGCCCGAGCCAACACGGCAGCCGGTGGTCTCGCCCGGTTCGTGACGGTCCGCAGCTGGCTCAGCACGTGGAGCATCGACCACACCAACGCCGACGCCCTGCGCAACCTCCCCGGCGTCACCTGCCCGACGCTGGTGATGCCACTGCTCGGCGACCAGGCCGCCTTCGCATCCGAATCACGGGCGATGCACGCCGCACTCACCAACGCGCCGGCGACTCTCGTCGAGGTACCCGAACTGAACCACTACCTGGTCGACCAGCCGCACGGCGTCTCGCACGTCACCGGTGAGGTCCGCACCTGGTTGGCGGGCCACGCGCTCGCCGCGTGAAAGCACCCGAATCGACAGTCCGTTCCCAACCATCCTGGGAGAACAGCACCATGGCCATCCACCCCGGCACCGAACCCGAGGACGCCACCGCCGTCGCACCCACAGGAGAACTGCGCTGCCCGACCGGATTCCGCTACTGGGAGACCAAGGAACAGCCGGGTGCGAAGCGGGCGGAGCGTCTGCTGGGTTCGACGTTCGGCTTCGAATTGTTCCCCCCGAGCTCCGTGGCAGAGCGCTTCTGCGAGAGCCTCTTCCACGGAGACCCACTCGCCGAACACTTCGTCGACGAGGTCTACGAGAACGACCCGAAGGCCGGACGCGCCCTGCTCGACCGCGCGTTGACCGAGGGCCTCGGATCGATCGAGAACCCCGCACCGAGCATGCATGCGCTGTTCGACGAGTTCGAGACGGTTCCCGATTGGGTGGACCCCGAACTCGTCGAACGCGGCGCCGCGGTGTGGCGGCGCTGGGGCACGATGCTGTTCGCGGTCGCCGGGGGTATCACTCTGGAGATGTACACGGAGGCGGCGGTCGCGACTCCACTGTCACTCGCGGGCGGGTACGCGGGCGACAACGCCCTGCGCCGGTACCTCGAGACGTCCCGGTTCTGGATCGACGTCTCCGAACCGGGCGCACTGTTGACGCCGGGGTCCGCAGGCCGCGCCACGGCGATGCGGGTGCGCGTGATGCACGTCGCGGTGCGACGCAAGGTCGACGGGCACCCCGAATGGGACACCGCGCGATGGGGTTACCCGATCAGCCAGGGCTACCAGATGCTCACCCTGCTCGGCGGCAGCACCGTGCCCGCGCTGGCGCTCCGCCTCGTCGGCATCCACACCAGCAGGTCGGACATGAACGCGCTGCTGCACTTCCAGAAGTACATGGGGTATCTGCTCGGCGTCGACATCTCGCTGTTCCCGGAGACGATCGCCGATTCGATGCGCCTGAACGCGATGGTGGTGTGCTCACGCAGCTACGACGCGGGCGCCCCCGGGCGCGAACTCATCGAGTCGTTCCCTGCCGCGTTCGCGCCCCGCCCGGACCAGCGCGGCCTCGAACGTCTGCGTGCCCGCTACACCCACGCCATGTACGCGGCGTACACCACGCTGTTCATGAGCCCGGCGACGCGCGCCAAGCACGACATGCCCTCCCCGTTCCCCGGCATCCTCGTGGTGGTCCTGAGATGGCCGCTCCTCACGGTCGCCGAGTACGTCCGCCGCGCCTCACCCCGGGTCAACCGGTTGTGGGAGCGCATCACCACCCGGCACCGCGAGAGCTGGTACCGAGCTCAGATGGCAGGTAGGGAAGCGGAGTTCAACGCGCACGGGGGTTTGCGCCGATGACCACGACGACGCCACTGACGTACCTGCACGGCTTCGGGAACGAGCACCACAGCGAGGCGATTCCTGGCACGCTGCCGTGGGGCCAGAACGGTCCACAACACGCACCGCACGGCCTGTACGCGGAACAGCTGTCGGCCACCGCGTTCACCGAGTCCCGCGTCCACAACCGACGCACCTGGGTGTACCGGATCCTGCCCTCGGCCCGGCACGGGGCGTTCCTCCGCATCGACAACGGCCACCTGCGGTCCGCCCCGCTCACCGACGGAATCCTCGACGTCAACCGACTGCGGTGGAATCCGATGCCGGAACCCGCGGCCGACACCGACTTCGTGGACGGCCTCTACACCCTTGCCGCGAACGGCTCCGTCGTCGAGCAGTCGGGCATCGCGATCCACACCTACCACTGCAACCGGTCGATGGACGCGCGCTACTTCTTCGACTTCGACGGCGAAATGCTGATCGTCCCGCAGTCGGGGGCACTCCGAATCCACACCGAGGTGGGGATTGTCGACGTCGCCCCGGGCGAGATCGCCGTCATCGGCCGCGCGATCGGTTTCCGCGTGGAACTGCTCGACGGCGATGCACGGGGTTACGTCCTCGAGAACTACGGTGCCCACCTGGAGCTCCCCGAACTGGGCCCCATCGGCGCCAACGGCCTTGCCCACCCCCGCGACTTCCAGTATCCCGTTGCCGCATACGAGGATCGGGAGGAGACGGTCGAGGTGATCCGGAAGTTCGGTGGCCAACTGTGGGCAGCGGAGCTGGACCACTCGCCGCTCGACGTCGTCGCGTGGCACGGCACGCACGGTGCCTACAAGTACGACACCGCCCGATTCCACGTGATGAGTTCGGTGACCTGGGATCACCCGGACCCGTCGATCTTCACACTGCTCACCTCGCCGTCCGAACGACCCGGTGTCGCGAACGTGGACGTCGTGGTGTTCCCGCCCCGGTGGAACGTGATCGAGCACTCGTTCCGCCCACCGTATTTCCACCGGAACACGATGACCGAGTTCATGGGCCTCGTCACCGGCGTGCACGACGCGAAGGCCGAGGGCTTCGTGCCCGGCGGCGCGAGCCTGCACAACATGTGGGCGCCGCACGGACCCGACGCCGAGACGTACGAGAACGCGGTTGCCGCGGACCTCGCCCCACAGAAGCTCGACGGGTCACTGCCGTTCATGTTCGAGACGCGACGGCCGCTGCACGTCACCGATTTCGCGCACGCGGCCGAACACCGTCAAGCCCGATACGACGATTCATGGCACGGCCTGCGCAGGCATTTCTCCTGAATCACCCGGCACCACAGTTCGTCTCCCCCATCCCGCTCGACACGAACGAGAGGACGATCGATGACCACAACCGTGCGCAACATTCCCGAGTTCACCCTTCCCGATCCGGTGCACCGGATCGGTGGTCGCGCGACCACAGGCGCGGGCACCGAGACCTTCGCTTCCACCGACCCCACCACCGGCAGGTCCGTCGCCGACCTGCCTGCGGGATCCGTCCAGGACGTCGACAACGCCGTCGTCGCGGCGCGAGCCCAGTTCGAGGACGGCGAATGGTCGACGATGCCCGCCGCCGAGCGCGGGAAGATCCTGTACCGCGCCGCGGATCTCATCGAGCGTGATGCCGAAACCCTCGCCGCGCTCGAGGCACTCGAGATGGGCAAGCTGTACCGGGACTCGGTCGCCGGGGACATTCCGGCGACCGCAGCGGTGTTCCGGCACTTCGCCGGCTGGTCGGACAAGCTGACGGGACAGTCGGCGTCCCTGTGCGACATCGGCGACCAGAAGCGGTTCGGGTTCACGATGCGCCAGCCGCTCGGTGTCGTCGCGGCGATCACGCCGTGGAACAACCCGGCCGTCATCGCCGCCTGGAAGCTGGCGCCCGCCCTGGCAGCCGGCTGCACGGCGGTCGTCAAGCCCGCCGAGGACGCGTCGCTGTCCACCCTGCGTCTTGCCGACCTGCTCACCGAGGCCGGACTTCCGGACGGCGTCGTCAACGTCGTCACCGGCCTCGGCCCCGTCGCGGGCGCAGCGCTCGCCGGGCACCCCGGCGTCGACAAGGTGTCGTTCACCGGCAGCGCCGCCGTCGGCCGCGGCATCCACAGCTATGCGGGCAGCACGTTCCGGAAGGTGACGCTCGAACTGGGCGGCAAGTCACCGCAGTTGATCTTCCCGGATGCCGACCTGGACTCGGCACTGCCGTGGATCGCGATGGGCAACTTCTACCATCAGGGACAGGTCTGCGCCGCGGGCACGCGGGTGATCGTGCACGAGTCGATCGCCGACAAGGTCGTGGATGGCCTCGTCGCCTTCGCCGAGCAAGCCGTCATGGGCGACCCGTTCGACGAGTCGAGCACGATGGGGACGATCGTCAACGAGAAGCAGATGAACCGGATCATGGGCTACATCGAGAAGGGACGTAGCGAGGGCGCCGACCTCGTCACCGGTGGAGCCCGCCTCGACGGACCGGGATTGTTCGTCCAGCCCACCGTCTTCCGCGGCCACAACGACCTGACCATCGCACGCGAGGAGATCTTCGGACCCGTCGCGACGGTGATGACCTTCAGCACCCCGGAGGAGGCGGTGGCGCTCGCGAATGCCACCGAATTCGGACTCAACGCGATGGTCTACTCGTCCGACATCTCCCGCATCCACTCCGTCGTCGAGAAGCTGCGCGTCGGGATGGTGTGGGTGAACGGGTGGGGTGTTCCGGACCCGGCACTGCCCTGGGGTGGACGAGGCGGCAGCGGTATCGGCCGCGAACTAGGGCGGTCCGGCATCGAGGCCGACACCGAGGAGAAGACCGTCCACATCGGGTACACGGGCCTGTGACGCGATGACGACTACCGAAAGGCGCGGTGTGACAGAGACACTCGAGATCGCCGAGGCGTGGAACGGACTCGACCGTGAGGACGACGTCCTCACCACCGTCCTGCCCCGACACAACGCTGCGCACCCCGTTCCCCGGAACCTGTCGTTCGAGCACTGGTACTTCGACGCGACCCTCGAATCGGGGCACACCGTGATCGCGTTCCTGAACCTGCGCCGACCCGAGGAGCCGGCACCGATCGCGAAGCCGAACGTCGAGATCCTGGTGTACGCCCCGGACGGCACCCGCAGGCAGGTCCGCAAGCGGTATCCACGATCCCGGGCGGCGGCCTCGATCCTCAAGTGCGACGTACGGATCGGCGACAACCACGCCCACGCGGAGTTCCCCGAGGGCGGACTCCCGGTGCACCACGTGTACGTGTCCGAGGACGGCATCACGCTCGACCTGACGTTCGTCAACGAACTCCCGAGCTGGATGCCGGGCGGTGGGGAAACCCGGTTCGGCAACACGGAGGTGTTCGGGTGGTGTGTCGGAGCGCCGCGCGCGTCGGTGTCGGGGACCGTCACCATCGACGGCGTCGCCTCCGAGGTCACCGGACGCGGCTACGCCGACCACAACTGGGGGTTCGGTGACATGACGAAGGTGATCGACCACTGGCACTGGGGCCGCCTCTACGACGACGACTACTCGCTGCTGTTCGCGTCCGTCCTCACCCAGGAACGGCGGGGCGGGCACCGCAGCCAGCCGCTGATGCTCGCCCACCAGGGCGAGGTGATCCTCAGCACCGGCAAGGTCGAGCTCACCGAGGGCCCGCCGGTCTTCGACGAGCGGGCCGGACGCACCCGGCCCGAGTGGATCGGTCTGGAGGTGCCCGACCGGCTGTCGCTGCGTCTGGACATCGAGGAGGTGGTGCACGCCCACGACCTCCTCGACGACGTCCCGGTGGCGGGGAGCCGCCTGGTGCGGCCCCTAGCCCACCGGTTCATCGGGCATCCCGGCTACTTCCGGTTCCTGTCGTCGTTCGAGCTGACCGTTCACCGCTCGGGCACCACCGACGTCCGCAGTGGCCGGACCCTGCACGAGCTGGTGGCGCTCAACTGAACGATCGATCAACAAGGTCAGCGGCACCCCAGCGGTCGTTGTCGGCTGGGATTAGGGTCGACGCATGAGCTTCGACATCACCGCAACCTCCGCCTGGCAGAAGCTGCGCGCCCACCACGACGTGGTGGGCGCGCGGCACCTGCGAGACCTGTTCTCCGAAGACCCGGAACGCGGACGCGAGCTCACCCTCACCGCAGGTGACCTGTACATCGACTACAGCAAGCACCGGGTGGACCGGGAGACGATGCGACTCCTGGTCGATGTGGCGCGTGTCGCGGGGGTCGAGGAGCGCCGCGACGCGATGCTGCGCGGCGACCACGTCAACACGTCCGAGGACCGGGCGGCGCTGCACACCGCGCTTCGGTTGCCTCGCGATGCGAGTCTGATCGTCGACGGGCAGGACGTCGTCGCGGACGTGCACGAGGTGCTGGACCGGATGGGCGACTTCACGGACCGGCTCCGGTCCGGCGAGTGGCGAGGCGCGACCGGCGAACGCATCACCACCGTCCTCAACATCGGGATCGGTGGATCCGACCTCGGCCCGGTGATGGCGTTCCGCGCGTTGCGCCACTACGTGGACAGCGCAGTGACCGCCCGGTTCGTGTCGAACATCGACCCCGCCGACCTGGTCGGCAAGCTCGCCGGCCTCGACCCGGCGACGACACTGTTCATCGTGGCGTCGAAGACCTTCTCCACGCTGGAAACACTCACCAACGCCACCGCTGCCCGCCGATGGCTGGTGGACGCTCTCGGTGAGGACGCCGTCGCGAAGCACTTCGTCGCGGTGTCCACGAACGAGGAGCGGGTTGCCGCGTTCGGCATCGACACGGCGAACATGTTCGGCTTCTGGGACTGGGTCGGCGGCCGCTACTCCGTCGACTCGGCGATCGGGCTGTCGCTGATGTGCGTGATCGGCCGCGACGGGTTCGGCGAGTTCCTCTCCGGTTTCCACACCGTCGACCGCCATTTCGCGGAGCAGCCACTCGAATCGAACGCACCGGTACTCCTCGGCATGATCGGCCTGTGGTACTCGAGCTTCTTCGAGTCGGATTCCCGTGCGGTGCTGCCGTATTCGAACGACCTCGGCCGCTTCGCGGCATACCTGCAGCAGTTGACGATGGAGTCGAACGGAAAGTCGGTGCGCGCCGACGGGTCACCGGTCACCACTCCGACGGGTGAGATCTTCTGGGGCGAGCCCGGCACCAACGGCCAGCACGCCTTCTACCAACTGCTCCACCAGGGCA
Organism: Rhodococcus sp. Q; assembly: GCF_005503035.1. Taxonomy (NCBI): domain Bacteria; kingdom Bacillati; phylum Actinomycetota; class Actinomycetes; order Mycobacteriales; family Nocardiaceae; genus Rhodococcus; species Rhodococcus sp. Q. The sequence goes on along the minus strand of NZ_SCOY01000018.1, from coordinate 20,324 downwards.
CCCGATTGGCACCCGCCGACTTCATCGGTTTCGCCGAGCCCACCGACGATCTCGCGACGATCGACGGCGAGGGATCCATGCACGACGTGCTGATGAGCAACCTGTTCGCGCAGACGAAGGTCCTCGCGTTCGGCAAGACCGCCGAGGAGATCGCCGCCGAGGGGACCGCTCCGGAGTTGGTGCCGCACAAGGTGATGCCGGGCAACCGGCCGTCGACGACGATCCTCGCACCGAAGATCACCCCGTCGGTGCTCGGCCAACTGATCGCACTGTACGAACACCAGGTGTTCGTGGAGGGCGTGGTGTTCGGGATCGACTCGTTCGACCAGTGGGGTGTCGAACTCGGCAAGGTACAGGCACTCGAACTCGAGCCCGTCCTCACCGATCCGGAAGCCCCGGCGCAGCAGGGCGATTCGTCGACCGACACCCTGGTCCGGTGGTACCGCAGCCGCAGGGGCCGCGCGGTCTGAGCACCGGACCGGTCGTTCACGCAATTATCTGGCGAATCCCGTCTCACACGGCAGTCGATGCCGTACGGTGATCCGACATCATGGCCGGACCGAACGCATGTTCAGGTCACGGTCGAGGCTTCCCGGGAAAGGGTTCTGCCGTGTCGAGAAACAACAACCTGCGACGACTCGCGGCCGGTGCGGGCACCGCGGTGATGGCCGTGGGATTCGCCGCAGCATTCGGCGTCACCGAAGCGGCCGCCGCACCGGTGAATCAGTCCACGAACTCCGGCCAGTGGACGTTCAACCGAACGATCAGCAACGGCACCCCGGCCCCGGGCGAGACCATCACCGTCACCAACGACATCCGCTGGAACGGCGGCCTCGCCCCCACCATCAGCGCCCTCAAGGACATCCACCCCACCTGCCTGGCCTACGTCCCCAACTCCTCGCGGGTCAACGGCCTCGGTGTCGGAACCACCACCCCCGACGCGACCACGGTGAGCATGAACGGCTCCTGGATCCGCAGCGCCGTCGACCGCAACATCAGCTACACGCTCCAGTACACCGTCGGCGCCGACTGTGCCCGCGACACCGCCCTGACCACCGGCGCGGGAGTCAACTCCAACCAGGGCCTCGGCTCGACCAACGCCAACACCGGACCCAACGTGTCGGTGACCAAGGACGCCACCCAGACCACCCTCGCCGCCGCCCCCGCACCGCAGGCAACCAAGGCGACAACACTGACGGCGACCGTCACGAACGGCGCGACCGGCACCGTGGAGTTCTCCAACAACGGGACCGTGCTCGGCACCGGCACCGTCGCGAACAGCACCGCCGTCTACTCCTGGACCCCCGCGGCAGGCGAAGCAGGACAACCCTTCTCGATCACCGCCAAGTACCTCGGTGACGCCACCCGCGCGGCATCGACCTCCGCCGCGCAGACCGGCACGATCACCGCCGCACCGTCCGCACCCGCCGCACCGACGAACGTCACCGCCACCCCGGGGTCGGTCATCGCGGGTAATGCGGTTTCCGTCGCCGGCGACGCGGAGCCGGGCTCGACCGTCAGGGTCACCGCGGGCGACAAGAGTTGCACCGCAACGGCCAGCCAGTCCGGAGCGTTCCACTGCACCATCGTCGCCACCACCCCCGGCAGCCTGAACATCACCGCCGTCGCGACCAACTCCGTCGGTACGTCCCCCGCCTCGGCGCCGGTCACCGTCACCGTCACCGCGCCGCCGGCGGGCGCCGCGGTGATCGTCGTCGACCCGGCGTCACCGACGTCGGGCACCCCGGCGACCATCTCGGTCGTCGGAGCCGATGCCAACTCGCACGTCGTCGTCAAGAACGGCACCGACACCGTCTGCACCGCTACCGCTGATGCCGGCGGGACCGCGACCTGCACCTGGACACCCACCGAGGGCACCCACACGCTGACCGCCGAAGTCACCACCGGCGGCACCGCAACCACCGTGACCAAGACCGTCACCGTGGGTACGCCCATCGACCCGGGCAACCCGGGAGAGGGCAACGGCTCGCTGGCCGGACTCTTCGGATCCAGCTAGCAACCAGCTATGACGAAGTGAGCCCCCACCGGCGAGTTCCGGTGGGGGCTCACCGTTTATCGCAACGGAACCCAACCGATCGCCCCGCTCGATCGAGACCTGCGGCCGGACGTGTGAATACCCAGCGAATCCCGAGTCGAATTCGAACCGATGCCGTACCGTGATCCGGAATCATGGCCGGACTGGACGCATGTTCAGCTCACGGCCGAGGCATCCTGGGAAGGGTTCTGCAGTGTCGACAAACAACAACTTGCGACGGCTCGCGGCCGGTGCGGGCACCGCGGTGATGGCCGTGGGATTCGCCGCGGCATTCGGCGTCACCGAAGCGGCCGCCGCACCGGTGAGCCAGTCCACGAACTCCGGCCAGTGGACGTTCAACCGAACGATCAGCAACGGCACCCCGGCCCCGGGCGAAACCATCACCGTCACCAACGACATCCGCTGGAACGGCGGCCTCGCGCCCACCATCAGCGCGCTGAAGGACATCCACCCCACCTGCCTGGCCTACGTCCCCAACTCTTCGCGGGTCAACGGCAACGGAGTCGGAACCACCACCCCCGACGCGACCACCGTGAGCATGAACGGCTCCTGGATCCGCAGCGCCGTCGACCGAAACATCAGCTACACCGTCCAGTACACCGTCGGCGCCGACTGTGCCCGCGACACCGCCCTGACCACCGGCGCAGGCGTCAACTCCAACCAGGGCCTCGGCTCGACCAACACCAACACCGGACCCAACGTGTCGGTGACCAAGGACGCCACCCAGACCACACTCGACATCGGCCCCGCACCGCAGGCAACCAAGGTCTCGACACTGAGGGCGACCGTCACGAACGGCGCGACCGGCACGGTGGAGTTCTCCAACAACGGGACCGTGCTCGGCACCGGCACCGTCTCGAACGGCATCGCTGTCTACTCGTGGACCCCCGCCGCAGGCGCGGCAGGGCAGTCCTTCTCGATCACTGCCAAGTACCTCGGTGACGCCACCCGCGCGGCATCGACCTCCGCCGCGCAGACCGGCACCGTCACCGCCGCACCGACGGCTCCCGCGGCCCCGGCAGGGCTGACCGCCACCCCGGCCACCGTCACCGCAGGCGACACCGTCACCATCTCCGGCACCGCCGAAACCGCCTCCAGCGTCACGGTCACCGCGGGCGACAAGACCTGCACCGCCACCGCCGACCAGGCCCGAGTCTTCAGCTGTGACATCACCACCACCGCCGCGGGCACCCTGACCGTCACCGCCGTCGCCACCAACGGCATCGGCGCGTCCCCCGCCTCCGCGCCGATCACCGTCACCGTCGCCGCCCGGCCTGCACCCGACGCCCCCACCGGACTGACCGCCAACCCGGCCGCCGTCACCGCAGGCGACATCGTCACCATCTCCGGCACCGCCGAAGCCGCCTCCAGCGTCACGGTCACCGCGGGCGACAAGACCTGCACCGCCACCGCCGACCAGGCCGGCGCGTTCCACTGCGACATCTCCACGACCGCCGCAGGCACCCTGACCGTCACTGCCGTCGCCACCAACAGCGTCGGCGCGTCCCCCGCCTCCGCGCCGATCACCGTCACCGTCGCCGCCCCGCCTGCGGGTACCGCGGTGATCGCCCTGACCCCGATCTCCCCGCGCGCAGGTACCTCGGTGATCATCTCGGTCATCGGAGCCGACGCCAACTCCCCGGTCGTCGTCAAGAACGGCGCCGACACCCTGTGCACCGCGACCGCCAATGCCGGCGGAACCGCGACCTGCACCTGGACGCCCACCGAGGGCACCCACACGCTGACCGCCGACGTCACCGTCGACGGCACCGCGAGCACGGTGACCAAGACCGTCACCGTGAGCGCGGCCACCGACCCGGGCAACCCGAATGAGGGCAACGGCTCGCTGGCCGGACTGTTCGGATCCAGCTAGTCGAACGCGTGAAGAGCGAGCCCCCAACGGAACTCCGTTGGGGGCTCGCTCTTTTCATCGCTGAGTTCTGCCGTCACGCCGCGTAGTCGTGCGGAGGCAGGTGCAGCCAGGCGTCGGTGGTCCGGACGTTGCCGCGCCGATAGATGACGCGGGCCGCGAGGTCGCGTTCCGTGAGCCACCGCAGCGCCGCGACTCCCTGCCCGAGTGCCGCGGCCGCAGCGGCGTACGCCCAGAGTCCGTCATCCGCCGCGACCGTGACGGCGTCCAGCCCCGACTCCGCACCGCCAGCAGGGGCCCGCACCGTCGCCAGCGCGCCATGCGCGCGGACCTCCACCTCCTCTCGTCCCGCGGCCGGAATTCCGTCGAGAGTCACCTGCCAACCTCCGATCGGGCAGTGACCCCAGGTGGCAACGATGTCGTCCACCCGCACACACACGCCGCATTCGAGGGTGTCCGCGGCACGTCGGGCGGCGCGGTGCGCTACCACGGACTTGGCGGTGGCCGTGAGGTCGAGGTACGCGCCGAACGGGGCGAACACGGTGTCGGCGTCGATCCGGATGTCGCCGAAGTCGGGTTCGGCGTGCGACACCACTTCCGCGATGGACTCTCCCGCGATCGGGGCCGCACCCTCAGACCGATCGGTTCGTTCGGGGTCTTCGACAGCCAGCGGGGACACCGCTCCTCCCGTGATCCGCGCGGCCCACAGTGCGGCACGGATCAGACCGCCGAGTTCGGGACTGACCCGGACCGGGGTGCCCTGCGCCTGGTTGACCGCGTGAATCTCGGCGTCACCCCGGCCGAGGTCGCATACGTCCCGCGCCCGTTCCAGTGCCGCACGCACGATGCCCGCGGCCTCACCGAGTGCGGCCCATTCGGTGACGCGCACCTCGATCTCGCTCCCCCATGTGGTCCACTGCGTGCTCGGGGTCATGACGACTCTCCACAACGAACTCGAACGCCGACTTCGCTGGTCAGCGGCTCTTGAGTCTCCAGTATGCGCCCGTTTTCTGTGGACCGTCTGAGGGATTTGTCCGAGTATGGACAGACCCGGGCACGCCCCCCGACCCCACGATCGCGCCGTACGCCGTCTTGTACAGTCGCTCACGACACGCCGTGAGCATCACGCCCACGCGGCGGATGCGTCGTCGCGGACGACCGATCGGCCGAGACATCCGAGGAGAGTCGAAAAGCATGAGCGAGCGCAGGATTCGTGTCGACATCGACGAGGCAGGCGTCGCCACGGTCACGCTGGACCGGGCCGAGAAGCACAACGCACTCGATCGGGCGATGTTCGACGCGATCGTCGACGTCGCGGCGCAGCTCGCAGACGACCGGACCGTCCGCGCCGTCGTCCTGCACGGCGAGGGAAAGAGCTTCTGCTCGGGCCTCGACATCACCAGCCTCATGCAGAGCGACGGCGGCCCGAGCGACCTGCTCGCGCGGGAGGAGGGAGCGCTCGCCAACCTCGCGCAGCGCGTCTCCGTCGACTGGAGCCGCGTTCCCGCACCGGTGATCGCCGCGATCACCGGCAACTGTTTCGGCGGTGGTCTCCAGATCGCACTCGGTGCCGACATCCGCTACGCGACCCCGGACGCGAAGCTGTCGGTCATGGAGGTCAAGTGGGGTCTGGTCCCCGACATGGGGATCACGCAGAGCCTGCCGCGACTCGTCGGCATCGACGTCGCGAAGGAACTGACCTTCACCGGACGCATCCTGTCCGGAACCGAAGCGCACTCGCTCGGACTGGTGACGCGCACCGTCGACGATCCGCTCACCGCGGCGCTCGAACTGGCACACGAGATCGCGGGGAAGTCGCCGCACGCGGTCCGGGCGGCGAAGCGGCTCTACGACGAGACGTGGAGTGGCGGCGACCCCGCGGGGGCACTGCTGCTCGAAAGCGAACTGCAGGTGTCCCTGATGGGCTCGCCGAACCAGTTGGAAGCAGTCACCGCGGGCATGACGAAACGCGCCGCCAATTTCGCCGACCCGGACTGACCGGGAGCCTCCCGTGCGCCGTCCCCGCGCGCAGCGCCTGAGGGTGGTCGACGAGATGTTCCTGCGCACGCACCGCGGCTACGGGACGCCCGTCGTGATGCAGGGTCTGTGGCGCGGCGGCGACGTCGACGCGTCCGAACTTCAGCGGGTGCACGACACCCTCGCGCTGGGCCCCCTGTCCCACACCGTCGTTCGTCCTCGGGTACCGGGCGCCCGGCCGCGCAGGCAACACGGCACCGCCCCCTGGCCGATCGAGTGGGCAACGCAGCCGATCGCCCGTGAATCGGTCGTGCTGTGGGCGGACGAGGTGGCGCAGCGACCCGTCGACCCGACCGCGGGTGCAGGCTGGCGGATGGCGGCGGCGCCACTGAGCGGCGGCGGAACCGTGGTGTCCCTGGTGTGCTCGCACGTCGTCGCCGACGCCCGCGGGCTGGCCGCAGCCATCGCTGCGGCGATGGTGGGAGAAGCGACGCGCGTCCCGCCCGATCCGGAACACCCGGCCCGCGACGACCTCGCCGACGCCGCCCGCATGGTCACCGTTGTCGGCGCCCGCACGCTCCGCGCCGTCGCGGGCCTCGTCCGGCACCCGTCCCGGCGAGCCGAGCTGCGATCCGCACCCGTGCGCCTGCCCGACAGCTCCGACCACCACGATGGCGCACAAGCGCCGGAGGCGCTGATCGTCGACGTGGATGCCGCACGGTGGGACGCCGAAGCCGCCCGCACCGGCGGAACCCCCAACTCCCTGCTGGTCACGGTGGCCGCCGCGATTGCGGGCATCGACGACACCGCACTGCAGGTCAGCATCCCCGTCAGCCGCCGCACCGACACCGACTCCGCGTCGAACGCGATCGACATGACGGAGGTGACGGTGCACCCGTCCGACTCCCCTGCCACGGTGCGGGCACTGCTCCGAGGCGCCTACCTGCAGCCCCCGATGTCCAGTCCGGCCGGCTTTCCGGCCGAACTTCTCCAACTCGTCCCCGACCGGGTCGCGTACCGACTCGCCCCCGACCCCGGCGAGCGCGACGTGCTCTGCTCGAACATCGGGCCGATCCCCGTCGCGCTGAGCTCGCTGGGCGGTGCCCGCGCCGAGGCGATCGCGACACGGGCCGTGCATCCCGGTATCGATGCCCGGCAACTCGCGGCATCCGCGAATCGGCTGTCCGTGTACCTGTGCCGACTCGGCGAGACCTACACGTTGTCACTCGTGTCCAAGGACCCCGGCCTGCGTGACCGGACCGCCGCTGCACTCGCCGCCCACGGATTGACCGCGCACCACTGGGACGACCCGGCATAGGGTGGAGCCGTCCGACCCCGACACGAGTGGAGCCCACCGATGAGCGAACAGGACATTCTCGCCCGCATCCGCGAACTCGTCGACAAAGAGCACGCCCTGCGCGCGAGAACCGAATCCGGCGACCTCGACCCCGCCACAGAGCAAGCCCAGCTCGATGCACTCGAGAAGACCCTCGACCAGTGCTGGGACCTGCTGCGGCAACGCCGCGCCCGCACCGACGCCGGGTTGCCCGCCGACGAGGTACCGGTCAGCCCCGCCTCGCAGGTCGAGGGCTACCTGCAATAACGGCGCGCGAGCACCGACCGTTCTACGGTGGTCCCATGCCTCCCCACAGCAACCCGGCAGCGGATCGTGAGTACGACGTCGTCGTCATCGGCGGCGGCCCGGCGGGAGAGATCGCGGCGCAATACGCGATCGCCGGCTCCGATCGCACCGCGGTGATCGTCGAGCACGAACTGCTCGGCGGCGAATGCTCGTACTGGGCGTGTATGCCCAGCAAGGCGCTGTTGCGGCCGGGCAGCGTCCTCGGCGCGGCTCGTGCGATGCCCGGAGCGCGAGAAGCCGTGGGCGAGAGCACCCTCGATGTTGCCGCTGTCCTGCAGCGGCGCGACACGTTCACCTCCCACCGCGACGACGCCGGTCAGGTGCAGTGGGCGTCCGGAGCCGGAATCGACGTGGTGCGCGGATCGGGCAGACTCGCCGGGGAACGCGTCGTCGAGGTCACCGGTGCCGACGGAACCCAGATGCTGCGGGCCCGGCACGCGGTGGTGCTGGCGACCGGGTCGACGGCGACGATCCCCGCAACGCCCGGACTCCGCGACGCACTGCCGTGGACCTCCCGCGATGCGACGAACCTGCAGGAAGTCCCCGGCCGCATCGCGATCGTCGGTGGTGGGGTCGTCGCCTGTGAGGCCGCGACCTGGCTCCTCGACCTCGGCGCGGAAGTGACCCTGCTCGTTCGCGGGTCCGGGCTGCTCGCGTCCGCGGAACCGTTCGCGGGCGACGCCGTCGCGGCGGCACTGCGCGAACGAGGCGCGACGGTACTGACGAACACCGCCGTGAACGCCGTCCGGCGGGACTCGCCGCAGGACACGGGAATCGGGCGCGTCCACGGCGGTGCCGTCACTGTGTCACTCGACGGCGGTGCCGTCACCACGTCATTCGACGGCGGCGAGGTGACGGTCGACGAACTGCTCGTCGCCGCAGGACGCCGGCCCGCCACGGGTGCACTGGGCCTGGACAGCGTCGGCCTGAGCGAGGTGCGCACCGACGACCAGCTCACCGTCGCCGGAGTGCCGGAAGGCTGGCTCTACGCCGTCGGCGACGTCAGCGGCCGCACCCCGCTGACGCACATGGGCAAGTACCACGGCCGGGTGTGCGGGGACGTGATCGCGGCCCGAGCCGAGTCACGGGCGCTCGACGCGGCCCGCGACATCGCGATCGCCGACCGGTCCGCCGTGCCGCAGGTGGTGTTCACGACCCCCGAGGTCGCGTCGGTCGGACGCACCGAGAAGACCGCACGTGCTGAAGGATTCGACGTCGACACCGTCGAGATCGACATCGCCGTCGCCGGGTCGTCACTGTCGCGCGACGACTTCACCGGCCGAGCAAAACTCGTGATCGACCGCGGCGACGACGTCCTGCTCGGAGCCACCTTCGTCGGCACCGAGGTCGCGGAACTGGTGCACGCCGCCACCGTCGCGGTGGCAGGTGCGGTGCCACTGAGCACACTGTGGCACGCAGTCCCCGCCTACCCGACGGTGTCCGAGGTGTGGCTGCGACTGCTGGAGGCCAGGCGTGGCTGATCCGCTCGTGGTCCACACCGCGGACGGCGCGGTCCTGGGCCGGGAACTGCACGGGCTGCGCACCTGGCGCGGAATCCCCTACGCGGCGCCACCCGTCGGCGACCTGCGACTGCGCGCTCCCCATCCCGTCACACCGTGGTCGGGGGTGCGTGACGCAACCCGATTCGGCTGCGTCGCACCGCAGTCCGGTCTGGAAACCCGCCGGATGCGGATGGGCGAGGACTGCCTGACGCTCAACGTCGTCACCCCGGCCACGCGCAGTGCGACACCGCGCCCGGTGATGGTGTTCATCCACGGCGGCGCGTACAGCGGCGGATCACCGACGACGCCGCTGTACCGCGGCGACGGCCTGGTCCGGCGCGGCGACATCGTGTACGTGTCGATCAACTACCGGCTCGGCGCACTCGGGTATCTCGACTTCACGGACCACTCCACCGGCGACCGCACGTTCGACTCCAACCTCGGTCCGCGGGACCAGATCGCCGCCCTGCAGTGGGTCCAGCGCAACATCGCGGCATTCGGCGGCGACCCCGACAACGTGACACTGTTCGGCGAGTCGGCGGGCGGGAACGCGGTCACCACCCTGCTGTGCATTCCCGCCGCGGCCGGCCTGTTCCGACAGGCGATCGCCGAAAGTCCGCCCGCGGCATCGGCGTACGGCCGCAGCCGTGCCCGGGCATGGGCGGAAGAGTTCCTCGAGATGCTGGACGAACCCGACCCGGTACGGGCACTCGGAGGAGCGGCGGTGGACGAGTTGGTCCGCGTCGGCGATGCACTCGTTGCCCGCGGCGCCGACGAGGCACCGGGAACCCGCGCTTTCGCCCCGGTCGTCGACGGCGACCTGCTGCCCCGGCACCCGCTGGACACGTTCGCCGCGGGACTCGCGCACCCCGTCCCGCTCATCATCGGCACCAACGCCAGCGAGGGCACGATCTTTCCGCGCTTCCTGGACATCATCCCGACCGATCCGGTCCGGATCGAGAAGATGTTCGCCGAGACGGATCCCGTGGTGAAGTCCCGGATCCTCGCCGCGTACCCGCGCTATCCCGACCGGCATGCCGCCGTCCAACTCGGCGGTGACGTCAGCTTCTGGGAACCGTCGGTACTCGTCGCACAGGGTCACACCCGCTCCGCACCCACCTATTCCTACAGGTACGATTTCGCACCGAATCTGCTGCGCTGGACCGGTTTCGGCGCCACGCACGCCACCGAGCTCTTCGCGGTGTTCGGGTCGGTCGACAGTCCACTCGGAAAGGCTGCCACCGCCCTCGGTGGCCGTAGCGGTCTGCGCGCCGCCACCAACCTCGTCCAGTCCCACTGGCTGCACTTCGCCCGTCACGGTCGTCCGAGGGAAACGTGGCCTGCCTACAGCCTCGAGCGCCGCGAAACGCTCGTCGTCGACACCGTCGCCCGAGTGGTGAACGACCCCGACGGAGACAAGCGACGGGCGTGGGTGGGCTACCAGCACCGCCGCTGACGCCACTCGGACGCGCTATTTGAGCAGTTTCGACATCCGGCGGTCGGCGAGGATCTTGCCACCCGTCTGGCAGGTCGGGCAGTACTGGAACGACCGGTCGGCGAAGGACACCTCGCGGACGGTGTCGCCGCAGACGGGGCACGGCAGTCCGGTCCGCGCGTGCACTCGCATCCCGGATCGCTTCTCCCCCTTCAACCTGGCGGCGTCCTGCCCGGTCGACCTGTCGACGGCGTCGGCGAGAACCGAGCGCATCACCACACGCAGCTCCGAAACCTGTTCGGGTGTCAGCTTGTTCGCGGTCGCGAAGGGAGACAGCTTCGCCGTGTGCAGGATCTCGTCGGAGTACGCGTTGCCGACGCCCGCGAGCACCGACTGATCGGTGAGTGCGTTCTTGATGCGGGCCGACGACTTCGCGAGCAGCTCCGCGAACACCGGTTCGGTGACGTCGAGGGCGTCGGGGCCCAACTTCGCGATGCCCGGGACCTCGGCAGGCATCCGCACCAGCCACACCGCGAGTCGCTTCTGGGTGCCGGCCTCCGTCAGGTCGATGGCCGGCGTGGTTCCGTCGGGCGCGAACAGGTGCATCCGCAGCGCCAGCGGACCCTTGCCCGGCTTGGGGGGCGTCTGGCTCGGGTTGTCCTGCCAACGCAGCCACCCCGCCCGGGACAGGTGGGTGATCAGCCAGAGACCGTCCTCCTGACCGCACCGCAGTCCGAGGTGCTTGCCGAAACGGGCGGCGCCGGTGATGTCACGGCCGGCGAGGACGTCGATCGGAGGGTCGAACGTCTTGAGCACGCTCAACGCCGCCACGTCCACCCGTCCGATGACCGCGCCGACCGCATGGTCGCGCAGGAACTGGGCCAGGGCCTCCACCTCGGGCAGTTCGGGCATGCCCACAGCGTAGGCCGCTCCGCGGCTCGTGCGCGGGTGAAGCCTCCGGGGACCCCCGAGCGCGCACGAGTGGGTCAGCGCCTCCGGACCAGGTAGGTGTCCATGATCCAGCCCTTGCGCTCACGCAGCTCGGCGCGAGTGCGAACGATCTCGTCGGAGACGGAGTGCAGGTCACCCGCGATCAGGGTCTCGTCGGGCGTGCCGAGGTATGCGCCCCACCAGATGTCCCAGTCGCCGTCCAGGGTGGTGAAGCTGTTCTCGGCGTCGAGCATCACGACCGCGTCCCGAACGCCGTCGGGCAGGCCCTCGTCGCGGAGCCGCCGTCCCGTCGTGGTGAGCACCGGCTCGCCGATCCGGTTGAGCACGATCCGATGCTGCGCGGCCAGCGACGACACACTGGTCACTCCGGGGATCACGGTGTGGTCGAAGCCGACGACGCCGCGCCGCAGGACCCGCTCGACGATGCGCAGGGTGCTGTCGTACAGCGACGGGTCACCCCAGACCAGGATTGCGCCGACACCGTCGACGGCCGCGAACGCCTCCTCGAACACCTGGGCTCGGCGGTCGTGCCAGTCGTCGACGACGCCCTCGTAGTTGCTCGGGGTCCGATCGCGGGGCGGATCGACGATGTCGACGATCCGGTAGTCGCCGCGCATGTGCTCGTCGAGGAGGCCGGTGCGCAGGTCCACGAGGTCCTGTTTCTGCTCGCCCTTGCCGATGACGAAGAACACCTCGGCCCGGTTCATGGCCTTGACTGCCTGGATCGTCACCTGGTCGGGGTCACCGGCGCCGACGCCGATCACGAGGAGTTCACGCATGCCGCGAGGCTATCGCCCGAGGGACACGGCCTAGACTGGCGGCCGTGACTTCCCCGACGCCCGCTCCCGTGCACACCCCGTACGAGGACCTGCTGCGGCTGGTCATGGAGACCGGGACCCCGAAGGCGGACCGCACCGGAACCGGCACCCGCAGCGTGTTCGGCCACCAGATGCGCTTCGACCTGCGCGAGGGTTTCCCGCTGATCACCACCAAGAAGGTGCACCTCAAGTCGATCGTGTACGAGTTGCTGTGGTTCCTGCGCGGCGACTCGAACGTCGAGTGGCTGCGTGAGCACGGCGTGACGATCTGGGATGAGTGGGCGGACGCCGACGGCGAGCTCGGACCGGTGTACGGCGTGCAGTGGCGCTCGTGGCCGACACCGGACGGCGAGCACATCGACCAGGTCACGAAGGTGATCGAGACGCTGAAGACCAACCCGGACTCCCGTCGGATGATCGTCTCGGCGTGGAACGTCGCGGAGCTCGACGCGATGGCGCTGCAGCCGTGCCATGCGTTCTTCCAGTTCTACGTCGCGGACGGCAGGCTCAGCTGCCAGCTGTACCAGCGCAGCGCCGACCTGTTCCTCGGCGTGCCGTTCAACATCGCCAGCTACGCACTGCTCACCCACATGGTGGCGCAGCAGACGGGCCTCGAGGTCGGCGAGTTCATCTGGACGGGCGGCGACTGCCACGTCTACGACAACCACGTCGACCAGGTCACCGAACAGCTCTCGCGGGAGCCGTACCCGTATCCGACGCTGACGCTGCACAAGCGGGACTCGATCTTCGACTACACCTTCGAGGACGTCGAGATCACAGGCTATCGGCACCACCCCCCGATCAAGGCACCGGTCGCCGTCTGATGCTCGGCCTGATCTGGGCCCAGGCCTCGAACGGGGTCATCGGCCGCGACAACGCGATCCCGTGGCGCATCCCGGAGGACATGGCGCACTTCGTGGAGGTCACGACGGGTCATCCCGTGGTGATGGGCCGCCGGACGTGGGATTCGCTGCCGCCGCGGTTCCGGCCGCTGACGGATCGCCGGAACATCGTCGTCACCCGTGACCGTGACTGGTCTGCGGACGGCGCCGAGGTAGCGCACTCGATCGACGACGCTCTCGCGCTCGCCGGCGACGGGGAGACCTGGGTGATGGGCGGCGGCGAGATCTACGCGGCCACGCTCGGCGGGGCCGATCGTCTGATCGTCACCGAGGTGGATCTGGACGTCGACGGTGACGCCTACGCACCGGAGCTGGGCCCGGAGTGGGTTGCCGCGGCCACCGGCGATTGGCAGACGTCGAGCCGTGACGGCGTGCGCTTCCGGTTCGTCACCTACGCGCGTCGCTGAAGCAGGTCACCGGCACACCGCCGACACCTCCGAAAATGATCTGAATACGCACGTCCTCAGATGCAGTCCGCTGCTAATCTGACAACAGGCGTTTTCACAATCAGTTTCGAGGGGGAACCATGCGCCGCACCACCGCTGCGCCGCCCGAGACCGGCAGCGACACCACCGCGTCGGCCGTCCCGCCGTGGCATCCCGGCCAACCCCACCATGAGCTCGCCGCCGACGTCCGATGGTGGATGGGCATGCCGCTCGCCTTCGGCCTGTACGGCAGGCTCGCCCTCGACCAGGTGGCCTACCGCGAGGTCGCCGCGGCCGTCGACGCGAGCGGACGCTTCGCCGCGAACTTCACCAACCGCGGCATCCGCAGCTACATGTGGGGTCCGCTGATGCTGTTCGGCGACGACGACGACCGCCGCGCGACCGCGACGCGCCTCAAGAACATGCACGGTCAGGTACGCGGCCGAGGCAAGGGAGAGTTCGAGGGCGAGCGGTACAGCGCACTCAACCCCGCGCTGTGGAAATGGGTCGGAACGAGCAGCCTGCTCGTCCTCTACACCGGCTACGTGTCCACCTACGCGAAACAGCTCGACGCCGAGCAGCGCGAGATCGTCTACCGGACCATCCTGGCGATGAGCGACTACGACCTGAACAGCGACCAGGCCGCCGTACCCGCCACCGTCGCCGAGGTGGAGGAGTACTACAACTCCGTCGCCGCGACCGAACTCGCCGACAACGACTTCCTCCAGTGGGCGAACGCGAGCTTCGACGCGATGCCCGTCCCGACGCTGTTCGGTCCGCACTGGCTGCACGTCCTCATCACCCCGCTGTGGCGGGTGGCGACGCCGCTGCTCTCCAGGCCCGCACGGATCTGCGCGGAGGCAGCCGCCCATCCCCGCATGCGCGAACTCCTCGGTGTCGAGTGGAACTCGCGGCGCGCGTGGGAGTTCCGCATCTACACCGCGACGATCCGTACCGCACGCAAGCATCTGCCGAAATGGGCCCTCCTCGAACCGTTGGCCTACAACCGCTACCGCTACGAGCGGTTGCGTACGGCGTATGCCGCTCCGCAGCTCGACTCCTTCGCCGCGCCACCCGGGCAGCAGTAAGCGACCTCGACACGACGCCGGGCACGCGGGTTCGGCAAGTGCGGCGCCGGGGCGCGCCGAGTGGGCCATACTGCAGAGGCACGACGTGAAGATTCGGTCTGGCCCAGCGAGAGGCACGCCCATGGACAAGAAGTCGCTGACCGCAGTTGCGCGGCAACAACTCAAGCTGGCGAACACCGCGTCCAGCGGTCGCAGTTCGCAGACGATCTACGGCGGCCACCAGCGCAGCCTGCGTCAGACGGTGGTGGCGTTGACCGCGGGCGAGGAACTCGCGGAGCACGATTCGCCCGGCGAGGCGACGCTGGTCGTCCTCAGCGGCACGTTGACGCTCATCGCAGGCGAGGACTCGTGGAAGGGATCGGCCGGGGATCTTCTCGTCATTCCGTCGACACGACACCGCGTCGAGGCCGTCGAGGACGTCGCGTTCCTGCTGACCGTCGCCAAGTGACGGTCACGCCAAACAACATGTGAACTTTGGTTACACACACCTATTGACCCGGCGTGCCGGCGGCCTTACGTTCCTCGTGTCACGGAAACATCCGACACCACGGAGGGCCGCCGCATGCCGCGCACCACCGAACACACCGATCGCCCCGCCCCCACACCGACCGACCGCGAGGTGGTCGCGGGTCGCCTGCTCGCCGGGTCGGTCAAGCGCTCCTACAATCCCGTCGTCGACCTCGACTGGGACGCCCCACTCGTCGAGGGGCGGTATTTCCTGCCCCCGGCCGTCCTGTCCCTGTACGGCACCCCGATGTGGGAGTCGATGACGGAGACGCAGCGGATCGAGCTGTCCCGGCAGGAAGCCGCGAACATCCTCAGCGTCGGGGCCTGGTTCGAGAACATCCTGTTGCAGGCACTCCTTCGGAACCTGATGCACCAGGACCCGACCTCGCTGCACACCCGGTACGTCCTCACCGAGATGGGCGACGAGTGCAGGCACATGACGATGTTCGGACGCGCGGTGGCGGCCATGGGCGCCAAGCCGTTTCAGTTGCGATGGCATCAAGCCGTGGTGGTCAACCTGCTGCCGAAGACCTTTCGCGGCACCATGCTGTGGGTCGCGGCGCTCATCGGCGAGGAGATCTTCGATGCCACGCAGCGTCGCGTCATGGACGATCCGGAGCTCCAACCGATGATGTCGCGGTTGATGCGCATCCATGTCACCGAGGAGGCCCGCCACATCAAGTTCGCCCGCGAGGGGGTGCGCAGGCGCGTCGCAGGCAGCCGCAGGATCGAGACGTGGTGGGTGGGCACCGTCCAGGGCGTCGGCGGCCCACTGCTGCAACGCCTGTTCACCAATCCCGCGATGTACGCGCGGGTGGGACTGGACCCGAAAGAGGCACGGCGGCAGGCATTGTCGAATCCCCATTTCCGGAAGATGCAGCGCCGCGGATTCGGGGACCTCGCGGCGTTTCTCGAGGAGACCGGACTGATGCGGGCGCCGTCACGGGCGATGTGGCGGCGGGCAGGGTTCCTGTGATTCGCCGCAGGCGCAGACGCGCGACCGAACCGTCGATCGACCCCGCGATGCTCGAACCGGACGTCGCGTACGCCGGGCCTGCCGTGCTCACCACCGGTTCGGCCGCACTGGACACCGTCGTCCACCTGAACGGGCACTTCGAACCTCTGGACGGACACTTCCACTGGTACGGGCGTATCGACGGCTCCGACCTCGGCGCACTCACCGGCCGCGACCGCGCATCACTGACACTGACGATCGCCGACGGTGACGCGTGTCCGGCGACGCTCGGCGAGCAGGATCCATGGGGTCACCTGCGGATCAGCGGTACCGGCGCGCCCCCGTACCCCCTCGACGAGGTCGAAGTGGACGTGCCCGTCCCGTAGGTTTCACGGTATGAGCGAGTTGTTCGAACGCGACGGCGTGGTCGGGGACCTGTACCGGCCGGACGGCGATCCGGTCGCCGCACTCGTACTGACACACGGCGCGGGCGGCAACCGGGATGCGCCCCTGCTGCGGCGCGCAGCGACCGAGTTCGCGGCTGCAGGTGCCCTGGTGTTGCGGTTCGACCTGCCGTTCCGGCAGCGCAGGCCGAAAGGCCCCCCGAGCCCGTCAACCGCAGCGCAGGATCGCGACGGAATCGCGACGGCAGTGGCCGCGGTCCGTGAATTGTCCTCCGCACCGGTAATTCTCGGTGGACATTCGTACGGCGGACGTCAGGCGTCGATGCTCGCGGCGGAACGCCCCGACATCTGCGACGGACTCCTGTCGTTCTCGTACCCGCTGCATCCGCCCGGCAGACCGGAGAAGGCGCGCACCGCGCACCTTCCGGACCTGCGCTGCCCCTGTGTGTTCGTCCACGGCACCCGCGACCCGTTCGGCACGCCCGACGAGATGCGCGCGGCACTCACGCTGATCTCGGCACCCCACACACTCGTCCTCGTCGACGGCAGAGGCCACGACCTCGCCCCCGACAAGAGCGACGCCGTTCCCGCCGCGGTCGACGCCGCCACCACCGCATTCGGCTGGCACTGACCCTCCGGCACCCCGACCCCCGACCCGGGTTTGCCACTATGGGGTGATGGGTGCCAATCTGCTGATCGTCGAGGACGACGACCGTGTCCGCGCCGCACTCCGAATGGCTTTGGAGGACGAGGGCTACGACGTCGACGAGGCTCCGGATGCGGAAACCGCCCTCGATCAGCTCAAACGCAACGGTCCGCCCGACGTGATGATCGTGGACCTCGTGCTCGGCGACATGGACGGTTTCACCTGCATCCGCCAGGTTCGGCGCCATCACGACGTGCCGATCATCGTGGTCAGTGCGCGGGACGACACGCACGATGTGGTCGCAGCCCTCGAAGCCGGGGCCGACGACTACGTGACGAAGCCGTTCGAGGTCAAGGAGATCACCGCGCGCATACGGGCACTGCGGCGCCGGGCCGGCGCCGCGGGCGAACCGAACCTGCCCGCCGACATCGTCCTGGACGACGATCGGGACACCCCCCTGGTTCTCTCACCCGCAGGCGGGGTGGCCCGACGCGGCGACGACCCGGTGCACCTGACGCTCACAGAGTTCAGGCTGCTGTGCGAACTCGCACAGTCGCCGGGCATGGTCCTCAGCCGCAGTGTCCTGCTGGAAAGAGTGTGGGATCGCGGATTCTTCGGCGACGAGCGGATCGTGGACGTGCACGTGCGACGACTCCGTACGAAGATCGAGCAGGACTCGTCCGATCCACGAATCGTCCTCACGGTCCGCGGACTCGGGTACCGATTCGATGCCCCCCGCTAGCGTGCCTGCACTGCTGTCGCTGCGCGGCCGCCTGGGGTTGCGCGGCCGGGTGATCCTGACGTTCGCGCTCGGCGCCGCACTGCTGTCCCTCGTCCTGTCCGTGGCGGTGTTCGCCACCAGCAGCGAGTACCTCACGGGACAGCGGGAACGTTCGGCGGAGCGCCAGACGGCGAGCCACGCCGACTTCGTCCGCAGCGTGCTGTACTCCTCCGACGCGTCACCCGACCTCGTGTTGCAGTCGGTCGACCTGCCTGCCGGATCGGTCCTCTTCCTGGAACGGGGCGGGGCGTGGTCCACCTCGGACCCCGACGGGCCGCCGCTGCCGGACGAGATGCTGCCCTCGGAGCCCGATGCGGGGAACGCGACCGTGTACGTCACCGTCGCGGGGCAGTCGTACATCGGAGTGCGGATGGTTCTCAACGATGCAGGCGACAACCTGTACGAGTTGTCGCCTGTCATCGAGCTGCAGTCGACGTTGCAGATCCTGCGCATCACCCTCGCCTCGTCCGCACTGGTCACGACCGCGGCGGGTGCCGCGATGGGGTTCTGGGCCAGCCGTCGAGTGCTCAGGCCACTGCGTGACATGGCAGGCGCTGCCGCCCGGATCTCGGGCGGCGACCTCGACACCCGACTCGTGCGTTCGCGCGACCGCGACCTCGACACCATCACGACCTCGTTCAATGCCATGGTCGATTCACTGCAACGCCGGATCGAGCACGAGCGACGGTTCTTCGGCGACGTCAGCCACGAGCTTCGGACACCGTTGACCACACTGGTGACGAGTGTGTCCGTCCTGGATCGCCAGCGGCTGGACCTGCCCGAACGCTCCGGGCGGGCACTCGACCTGATCAGCGCGGAACTCGATCACCTGCGCAGACTCCTCGACGACCTGCTCGCTCTGGCGCGGTCCGAGGCGGGCCTGCATCCCGGCGACCTCGAACCGGTGTCGGTTCGCACCCTCCTCACCCACACCCTGATCCGGTCGAAGCGTTCGGTGGACCTGCTCACCGTGAGCACCGACGACCGGGTCGCCGCGCGGAAGCTGTCGCTCGAACGGGCACTGGTGAACCTGATGGACAATGCGGATCGCCACGGGCGTGGGCTCGTGGCGGTGACGGTCCGCCGGGACGGCGCGTTCACCGCGATCGACGTCGACGACGCGGGCCCCGGTGTGGCCCCCTCGGATCGGGAACGAATCTTCGAGCGCTTCACCACGGGCCGTCTCGGTCGCCGAACCGCGGGTGGTTCCGGCACCGGGCTCGGGCTGGCGCTCGTCACGGAAACGGTCGCGGCGCACGGCGGCACGATCGGATACAGCGATCGCCCCGGCGGCGGCGCACGGTTCACGATGCGCCTTCCGCGGCTTCTCGACTGACCGTCACGGTCGTAACACGATCGCAAAGTAGTCGGCAGGACCA
Source organism: Rhodococcus sp. Q (assembly GCF_005503035.1). Lineage (NCBI taxonomy): Bacteria > Bacillati > Actinomycetota > Actinomycetes > Mycobacteriales > Nocardiaceae > Rhodococcus > Rhodococcus sp. Q. The sequence continues at coordinate 986 of NZ_SCOY01000018.1, read as the reverse complement.
GCTCAATGTCGCTCGGGCAGGGTGGGTGTCCCAGCCGCCGGGGGGACGGATCACCGCTCCGTGCCCGGACCAGCCGAAGGAGCTTCCCGTGCCCGAGCTCGTCGACCGCCCTGCCCACGACACGAACCGGTACCGAGACGACACCGCGTTCCTCCGTCGGCCGCGCCTCTCCGATGCGGGTCACATGTGGCGGATCGCGAAGGGCACCGGCGTCCTCGACGTCAACTCCAGCTACGCGTACCTGTTGTGGTGCCGCGACTTCCGCGAAACGTCGATCGTCGCCGAGATCGACTCGGAGATAATCGGTTTCGCCACCGGGTTCGTGCGACCCGAAGCCCCGGACACACTTTTCATCTGGCAGGTCGCCGTAGACGAGAGGGCACGCGGCCGCGGGATCGGTGTCGCGATGCTGGACCGGGTGCTCGGTCAGGCAACATCATTCGGAGTCCGGTTCCTCGAAACGACCGTCACCGGGGACAACGCGGCCTCGCAGTCGATGTTCACGACCCTCGCCGACCGCCGTGGCGCCGGCATCTACGCACGGCCACTGTTCACTCCGGACCACTTCCCGGACGGGCACACGGCCGAAGACCTGTACACCATAGGACCGATTCACGAGAACGGACACCGATGAGCGCAGTCACCACGGACTCACCCGACATCACGATCTTCGAGACGCGGGAGTCGGAGGTTCGCAGCTACAGCAGGTCCTGGCCCACCGTCTTCACCTCCGCCAAAGGATCCTGGCTCCGCACCGAAGACGGACGCGACTACCTCGACTTCTTCGCAGGCGCAGGCGCACTCAACTACGGACACAACAACCCCGTCCTCAAACGCGCCCTCCTCGACTACCTCGACAGCGACGGCATCACCCACAGCCTCGACATGCACACCGTCGCCAAACGCCGCTTCCTCGAAACCTTCGAGGCCCTCGTCCTCGCACCCCGAAACCTCCCCTACAAAGTCCAATTCCCCGGACCCACCGG
>NZ_SCOY01000017.1:0-107324 GCF_005503035.1 Rhodococcus sp. Q | reverse complement strand
TCCCCCGACAGGCGTACGAGCGATGGACACTAACGCATGTCCCGGTCAACCCGCGACCCGCCCCGACCCAGCCCTGCCGTAGAGTTCGCGCAGTTTCGCAGTGGGGGCGGCACGGCTGGGGCAGTGCCGAAGTGAAGTCGAGTTCGAGGGGGATTCGTGGCGATCGGCGTCAATTCGGAAGAGCGCACCGACCTGTGCAGGGTGACGATTCTCGCCGATCACGTACAGGTCGATCTGGCGTTGCCTGCGAGCGCGCCATTGGCGCTGCTGATTCCCGAGGTCGTGTCCGTCCTCGACGCGCACGGCGACCCGTCCACCGTGCGGAGTCGTACAGCGGGACCGACCGAGTGGACGCTCGGCAGACTCGGCAGGTCCGCGCTCGATCCGACGGGGTCGCTTTCCGACCACCGCGTCCGGGACGGTGAGTTGCTCCTGCTGCAGACGGCCGACCGCTCGGCTCCCGCCCCGCTGTTCGACGACCTGATGCACAACGTCGCGGCCGTCGAAGCCGACACGTTCCGTCGCTGGACACCCGCTTCCGCGCGGATCGCGGGATCGGCGACGGCGGTCGCCCTGACGCTCGTCGGGGCACTGGCGGTGCTGCTCGCGAGGCGCCAGGACTCCGGGCCCACCGGCATGATCGCCGCCCTCGTGGTCGCGGTACTGCTGGTCGCCGCGGGCACCGTCGTCGCCCGGGTCTATCACGACCGGGGTTCGGCGTTGACGCTGTGGGCCGCCGCTCTCGCCCCGGCGTTCGCGGCCGGCGCATTGGTCGTTCCCGGCGAACCGGGCGCGTCTGCACTACTGCTCGGCACCGTCACCTGCGGTGCGTTCGCGGTGCTCGCGGCCCGCATGAGTGGCGTCGGTATCGGTGTCGCAGTTGCGGTCTCGACGACGGCGGTCGTGGCCGCGGGCGCAGCAGGAATCTCCGTGCTGACGGACCTGCCGGACCAGGCGATCGGCGCGATCGTGACCGCGACGGCGCTGGTGCTGCTCGCGTGTGCACCGCGGATCGCGATGCTGCTCGCCAAGCTGCCGCTGCCACCGGTTCCGTCTCCGGGCTCACCCCTGGACAGCGAGGAGGCAGCCGAGGAGGGCGACTCGCCGCTGCCGTCGTTCGCCGGTCTCGAGGAGAAGGCCAGGCGAGCCCGCGGCCACCTGACAGGACTGGTGTGTTCCGCGGCAGTCACCACCGCCGCAGGAGCGCTGATCGCGGCCGATGCCTTCTGCGCGGTCGACTGGCCCGGGTTCGCTCTCGCCGCGGTCGCGGCCCTGGTGTTGACGTTCCGCGGCCGGACGTACGCCAGCCTGTCGCAGGCGGCACCGCTCATCGGATCCGGTTCGCTGATCCTCATTCTCCTCCTGGGCAGCGCCGCGGTCACCGAACCAGGTTGGGCGCCTGTCATTCTCGTACTCGCGACCCTTGGAGTCGGAGTGGCGCTCGCGCTCGGTGTCGTTGCTCCGCGCCACGAGTTCTCGCCGGTCCAGCGGCGCGCCTCCGAATTGATCGACTACGCCGCGATCGCTGCCGTGCTACCCCTGACCTGCTGGGTCGCGGGACTGTTCGCGGCAATGCGTGGACTGTGATGGAAGCCGGGCGGATCGCACGCGTTCTGGCGACCGGCATCCTGGCGGCCACGCTGACGACGGCGTTCCCGGCCACCGCCGTCGCCGTCGCGCCGCCCACGATCGATCCGGGCGCACTTCCCCCCGCGAACATTCCCCCACCGCCCACCGAACTTCGCGACCCGTGTAACCAGACGTCGGAAGTGGCCGATCCGCGGCCGACTCCGGCACCGCAGCGGGCACTCGACCTGGATGCCGTCTGGCCCCTGTCCACCGGCGCCGGCCAGCTCGTTGCCGTGATCGACACCGGCGTCGAACCGCACCCGCGCCTGCCCGGCCTCGAAGCCGGCGCCGACTTCGTCTCCGCCGGTGACGGCACGTCCGACTGCGACGCACACGGCACGCTCGTCGCAGGGATCATCGCCGCTCGCCGATCCGAGTCCAGCGGGTTCGCGGGCGTTGCACCCGACGCCCGGATCCTGACGATCCGGCAGTCCAGCGCCGTCTTTCGCCGGGTCGGCGCCAACCGCGACCCCGACGAACAGAACGCACGCGGCGTCGGCACCCTGACGACACTGGCATCCGCCGTCCGCTTCGCCGCCGATCGAGGTGCGCGCGTCATCAACATCTCCGAAGTCGCATGCGTGTCGCCGTCCGCAGGCGATCACCGTGCGCTCGGCGCCGCGATCGACTACGCGGCTCGCGTCAAGGACGCGGTGATCGTCGCCGCCGCAGGGAATCTCGGAGAACTCTGCAAGGAACCGAATCCGCCGCTCGACCCGGCGCGGCCGCAGTCGAACCCGTGGGACGACGTGGTCACCGTCGCGACCCCCGCGTGGTACGACGACCAGGTGCTCACGGTCGGGTCGGTCGATCTCGACGGAGCACCGAGCGCCTTCACCGTCCCGGGACCGTGGGTGGACGTGGCCGCACCCGGCGTCGCCGTGACCTCCCTGGATCCGCGACGCCTGCACGACGCCGGGCTGACCGACTCCGTCAACGGCGGCAGGATCGAGGGGACCAGTTTCGCGGCGCCCTACGTGTCGGGGACCGCCGCGCTGATCCGGGCACGTCACCCGGAACTGTCCGCGGCGCAGGTGATCGCAAGGATCGAGGAGACCGCCCATGCACCTGCCGGCGGATGGGATCCGTTCGTCGGGCACGGTGTCGTCGACCCACTCGCTGCGGTCACCGCGACCGGACCCGCGGTGCCGACCGAGCCGCAGTCGGTGGCGCTGCCGGTACCCGAGCAGGCCCCGCCGCCGGACAATCGACCCCGGGCGGTGGCCCTGGTCGGGGCGGCAGTGGTGGCCGCACTGCTGATGATCGGCCTGCTCGCCTCGGTTCCACTGCGGCACAGCCGTACGAGTACTCAGCGGCACAGCCGTACAGGAACTCAGCGGCACAGCGGTGCAAGCACTCAGCGACCCAGTCGTACAAGTACTCAGGGGGCGGGGACGTCCATCGGCTGATCGTCGGGGGCCACACCGTCGTGTGCGAGGAGTGCATCTTCCCGTCCGAGGCGCGGCCCCGGCGCCAGCAGTCCGAGGATCGGCCACGGCGCCGGGATCGACTCCTCTGGGAAGCCGAGCAACGTTGCGCTGTCTCGATTCTCGATGCCGTAGCGCACGCCGGTGTCGGCGACGAAGAAGAGTGCACCCTGGCGTTCGCTGGACGGAGTGATTCCGGTCGAGTGGACGAGGGCACCGCTTCCCGGGCCGGCGTAGAACTGATCGGCCATGCTCCCCGGACCGTCACTCTGCGCGAGTGTCACCGGCTTCGCCCCGGCAGGCAGGGGAAGGGTGTTTCCCGCGACGACGGCAATGGTCGCCCGAATGCCTCCGTCGCCTGGTACGGGCCGCCACATCAGGCAGCCGACCGGCTCGCTGTGGGCGTCGACGATTCGCGGCGGGGTCTCGGGGAACGTCCCGACCGGCAGCGCAGACGACTGCGGCGGACGGGCCACTACATCCGGCGCCACGGCGTCCATCTCCGTGACACCGTGCGAATCCGCGAACCTGATCAGGTCTGCGGTCGCCCGCCCGACACGCTGCAGGCCGTCGGAGAGGACCACGTAGTAGCGGGTCTCCTTCGCGTCCTGGACCTGCACCACCGACCCGATCGGCTTGCCGTCCATCGGATACGCCGGTTCCTGGCCCGCGTCCCGGATCGCAGGCGGAACCAGTGCCGGTGCCTCGGGGATCGCCGAGAGGAGGCCCTCGCTCATCGGCCGGGGCACGATTCCTTCCAGGTCGAATGCGAGGGATACCGCGTGGTCGCCGAGGTCGACGCGACTGCGGGTTCCGTTGTGCACCAGCCACGTTCCGTCCAGGCTCTGAACGAGGAGTGCCTCACCGGAGTCGAGCTCGTCGGCGCCGTCCCCGAGTCGGGGGCCACCGACGACGATCGTCGTGCTCACGGCACGGGCGCCGCCGGGCGCGATCGAATCGCACAGGGTCCACGCGCCCGGGTCCTGGTGCGGCAGTGCCGACGGGGCGCCGGGGATGCCGAGCAGGGCACCGCGCGGACGGGTGCCCAACTCGGATTCCTTCACGATCACGGGCCGGTCGGCACTTCCCACGATCAGCCGAGCCGATGCGAGATTGAGTACGGGGTGCAGGGTTTCGTCGACGACGACGAACATCGCGCCGGACTCCTTGCCCACCACGATTCGGGCACTGCCGATGCTGTCCTGCGGCCGAATCAGCGCCAACGCGCCACATCCCGCCACCACCAGCAGCGACAGCAGCGCACCGACGGCGAGCGCACGCGACTGGCTGCGCATGGGATCGTGCAGCATACGCACGTCCCGGCGTACCAGTGCGTGTTCCATCCGGCGCACCAGGAAGCGATATCCACTCACCTGCCACCGTGTCGTCGGCTGTGCTGCCATGTTGCCTCCCCCGCTTGGCCCGCACTACGGGGGCACAGAGTACAGTCCGCGGAATCCGGGCCGTGGGGGCGTCCGGGTCTACCAGGGGGACGAATGTGACGCGTTGGCGCAGCCACCTTGTTCCCGCGATACCTGCACTGATCACAGCGCAATTCGTTGCGCTCGCGGTCGCGGTGATCGCGACCTGCGCCGGGATGATCTGGTGGCAGGCCCTCCTCGCCGCCTCCGTCCCGGCCGTCGTGTGCCTGATACCCGTGCGCCGCCGATCGGTGCTGGACTGGATGGTGACCGCCGCCCGGTATCGCACCGGACGCGCCGCCGAGCCCGTCATCACCGACTCCGCTTCGGCCGACGGCACCGTGACCGGCATGGTGTGGGACCGCGGGACCGTCAGTTCGGTGATCGAGGTACTTCCACCACAGGGCGGAGTGACACGGCTGGGCCGCGACGAGATCGTCGACGACCATCCGCTTCCTCTGTCGGCTCTCGCGGAATCTCTTACTCAGCACGACATCTCACTGGCAGGCATCGACGTCGTCGCGCACGGACGCCGGGTCGACCGTCGTTCACCGTCCGCTCGTGTCTACAGCGAACTCGTCGGGCCCCTGCCCGCGATCGCAACCCGTTCCGTCTGGCTGGTGGTGCGATTCGACGCAGCGGAGCAGGCCCGATCGGTCGCGCTGCGCGGCGGAGGCGCCGAAGGCGCCACGCGTGCGCTGTCGGTGGCGACCCAGCGCATCACCCGCACGCTGTCGCATCTCGGCACCGCGACCCGCGTCCTGTCCGCGACCGAAATCCGTTCTGCCCGAAACCTGATCACCGCCGGCGTCGACCCGTGGTCGGCGCCCCGCGCGTGGGGGCACCTCACCCTGCCGGAGGGCGTGAACACGGGATACTCACTCGACCCACGCCTGCTGACGTCCGGTGTCCTCACCGATGTCTGGGCCGTCCGAACCGAGGCGACCACGGTCACCGTCCGCATCCGTCCCGGCGGGGCCGCGGCGGCTCGGCTCGCAGCGTCGTGTCGCTTCACCGCGACGGCACTTCCCGAACGTCCGCCGATTTCCGGTGTTGCGCCCACGACCGGGCGGGACGCCTCCGCACTGGCCTCCCACCAACCGGGGTGCGCTTCCGCCCTCGACTCGCTCACGACGTTCGCGGACGTCGAGGTCTCGGACCTGGAATCGGTGACGCTCTCGCGTGGCGGCTGCGGCCAGCTCGTCGGATCCGACGCCGACGGTCGCGGCGTGACGGTTCGCATCGTCGGACCCGACATCGGTCGGGTGGACCTGATCGGCGAACCGTACCTGGCTCAGCAGGTGCTGCTCCGGGCACTCGCCACCGGCGCCCGGATCGCCGTGCACAGCAACCGCCCGCAGGTATGGCGCGACTTCGTCGGATCGGTCGGCGACGCCGCGCGCCTGTCCCTCGTCGGTGCGGGCGATGCGCCCGGCGGGACGACCGCCCAGGTCTTCGACGGCACCCCGCCGTCCCCGATCCCGGCGGGCGTCACCGCAGTCCACGTCGGCGACACACCCATGCCCGGGAGTGCGACCGTCGCGCTGCTGCAGCCCGGTGGCCACGGCAACCGGATCGTGCTGTGGGCGGCGGGTTCCCGCCACGACCTCACGATGGTGAGCACCTCGGCCGAGTCGGCGTTCCTGGGCCGGCCACGCACGGCTCCGGTACCCGTTCCCGCCGTGTGACCGTCAGTCCCGAGCAGAGCTCGAGTACTACCCCGGGTAGGGACGGGTCGCGCGCGCACCACGCACCGCGTCCGCCCACCACGACAGCTGATCGAGCAGTCTGCCGTGACCGTCGATCGCCGCACCGTCGTCGGTCTCACCTGCCGCGTCGAAGCGCTTACGCGCCTGGTGGAAGCTGACGGTCTGCCGCACGGACACCATGTGAACCTCCGCAACAACCTGTCTGAGCTGCTCGGTGGCGCGGAGACCGCCAGACAGTCCGCCGTAGGACACGAATCCGACCGGCTTGCCACGCCACTCCTCTTTCGCGGTGTCGACGGCGTTCTTCAGCGCCGCGGGGTAGCCGTGGTTGTACTCGGGAGTCACGAACACGAACGCGTCCGCAGCGTCGACCCTGGCCCGAAAGCGTTGCACCTGTGGACTGTCGGTGTGATCGGCGGGGAGGTCGGCGTCCGCCAGGTCGAGGACAGATATCTCGAACCGCGTGTCCTGCCGTGCCCGCCGAACGAACCAGTCGGCCACGACCGGACCGAACCGGACCGCACGCACACTTCCGACGACGACCTCGAGGCGAATCCGATCTGCGGGCACGCGCCCCATCATGCCGCAGCAGGCGACACGACCAGTGGTCCCGCTCTCACGTCGCCAGCCCGGTGGTCACGAGCGCGGCGAGTTCGCGGTAGGCCTCGGCGTCTCCCAGGCCCGTCGCCTCGGTCACCTGCCTGCGCTGGATCCGCACCATCGTCGACGTGGTGACGTCGGCGACGAAGGCGGCGTGCACATCCCGGAACTCTCCGGCGTCGACGCCCTCGGTGATGAGTTCCCGGACGCGCGCCGCTGCGATCGCTGTGTTCCGCTCGTACACCGGTCGTGCGGAGTCGCTGGCCGCGAGGTCCGTCATGAACTGCAGCGACGCCGGACGCAACTGCTCCCCGACCGCCTCGAGGTACGACTGGATCCGCGCATGCGACCCCGCCGCTTCGACCACGGCCTGCTCGACCCGCTCCGTGGCAGCCCGGAAGAAGTGCACGGTGGCCGCCCGGACGAGTTGCTCCTTGCTGGCCGCGAGTGAGTAGAGCGTCGACTTCGAGCACCGCAGCCGCCCGGCGATCTCGTCGAGGGTGAGGTGCGCGAAACCCTCGGCCAGCAGGAGGTCGACGAGCTGGTCGAGGAGTTGGGCGCGCCGCGCGGCGCCACGAACCTGGGTTGCCATACCAAAAACTGTACTGGAGTATCCTTGCCAGTACCGAGTAACCGCGAAGGAGACCCCCGTGCCCGTCGAACGCCTGCTCCCGACCCAGGAAGCGCACGACCTGATCGAGTTGACCCGCGACGTCGCCGACAAGGTGCTCGCACCTCGGGCTGCCGAGTGCGAGAAGACCGAGACCTTCCCCGAAGGCGTGTTCCCCGCACTCGGCGCCGCCGGACTGCTCAGCCTGCCCTACCCCGAGGAGTTCGGCGGCGGGAACCAGCCGTACGAGGTGTACCTGCAGGTACTCGAGGAGCTCGGAGCACGGTGGGCCGCAGTCGCCGTCGCGACGAGCGTCCACAGTTTGTCCTGCTTCGCGATGGCAACACACGGCACCGACGAGCAGAAGGCCAAGTGGCTTCCGGACATGCTGGGAGGCAACATGATCGGCGCCTACAGCCTCTCCGAAGCCCAGGCCGGATCCGATGCCGCGGCATTGTCCTGCAAGGCAACCGAGACCGAGGGCGGCTACCGGATCACCGGATCGAAGGCCTGGATCACCAACGGTGGACGCGCCGACTTCTACACCCTCTTCGCACGAACCGGCGAGAGTGGTTCGCGGGGCGTCTCGTGCTTCTTCGTCGACTCCGAGACCGAGGGGCTGTCCTTCGGGAAGCCCGAGGAGAAGATGGGCCTGCGCGCCGTGCCGACCACCTCCGCGCACTACGACAACGCCTTCGTCCCCACCGAGCGCATGATCGGAAAGCCGGGACAGGGTCTGCCGATCGCCTTCAGCGCCCTCGACTCCGGCCGCCTCGGTATCGCTGCCGTCGCCGTCGGCCTGGCCCAGGGCGCCCTCGACGACGCCGTCGCCTACGCCAAGGAACGCAAGGCGTTCGGCAAGCGGATCATCGACCACCAGGGCCTGGGTTTCGTCCTCGCCGACATGGCCGCGGCCGTCGACTCGGCGCGCGCCACCTACCTCGATGCCGCCCGACGCCGCGACGCCGGCCTCGACTACTCCCGGCACGCCTCGGTCGCGAAGCTCGTCGCCACAGATGCCGCGATGAAGGTGACGACCGACGCGGTCCAGGTTTTCGGCGGGTACGGCTACACACAGGACTTCCCGGTCGAGCGCTACATGCGCGAAGCGAAGATCACGCAGATCTTCGAGGGCACCAACCAGATTCAGCGACTCGTGATCGCGCGGTCACTGGCAGGCTGATCCCGGAATTCTCGATGTGTCCGGTCTCACATTGCGCGAAGCGTTATAAAACTGTCACATAGAGGCACACTCAGGAACACGCAGGCCCAGTCGGGAGGTCGCGATGAAAACGAGTCACGCCATGTCGAGACACATCGGTCCCAGATACACCAGCGGGATCAGTGGCGCCCACTATCGCTCGCTGATCCACAATCTCGACCTACCGGTGATTCTGCACACCGACGAAGATCAGGTCGTCGACGTCAATCGCGCCTTCGCCGATTTCCTCGGCTACACGCTCCCGGAGGCCCGACTACTCGGGCCCCGGGAGTTCGTGCATCCCCATCTGCTCGACGACTACCACCGCGCCCAGGCACAACTCGCCGGCGGCGAGAAGCTCGATCTGGCAGCCGACTACGACCTCGTCCGCAAGAACGGCGACGTGGTCCGCGTACGTGTCAAGAAATCCGTCGCGCGGCACAACGCGGAAACCGTCCTCATGACGGTGATCACGGGCACCGGGCACTGACCCGGAAACCGGTCCACGACCGACTCAGCAGCAGCCACCCGGCAGCGACCGCACCACGCGAGTAGCGGCGTTGCGCGATGCCAGATCCTCGTCCGCGGGATAGTCGACGCGAACCAGACTCAGCCCGTGCGCAGGCGCAACCAGTACCGAACTCGACCGCTCCCGCTCCTGTAGCAGCGCGGCAGTCCAGTCGACCGTGCGTCGCCCCTCCCCGACCGCCAGGATCGCTCCGACGAGGCTGCGCACCATCGACCAGCAGAATGCGTCCGCACTGACGAACGCGGTGAGGATGTCGCCGTCGCCCGGCGTGGAGCCCGCGGACCGCTCGTCGGAACGCATCCAGTCGAAGCGCTGCAGGTCGCGGACCGTCGTCGCGCCCTCCCGTCGACGACAGAACGCGGCGAAATCGTGCAGGCCGAGCAGAGAATGCGACGCCGCGCGCATCGCATCCAGATCCAGCTGCTTCGGGACCGACACCGTGTCACGGGCCCGCAGCGGCTCCGCCCCGTACCTCGCCGTCGTGATCCGATACTCGTAGTGCCGCCGGATCGCCGAGAACCGGGCGTCGAACTCGGCCGGCACCTCGGTGACCGCCTTCACTCGCACGTCCGGCGGCAGGAACCGGGCGAGCCTGCGCACCAGACGGGTCGGCTCCTCGAGCGTCTCGGACAGATCCATGTGGGCGACCTGGCCGCTCGCGTGCACCCCGGCGTCGGTGCGACCGGCGACGGTCAACTGCACCGGCTGTCGCAGGATCGTCGAGATCGCCTCTTCGAGTACACCGCACACCGTGCGCAGTCCCGGTTGGCGGGCCCATCCGGAGAAGTCGGTCCCGTCGTAGGTGATGTCCAGTCGAAAGCGAACGAACCCGCCCTCCCTGACGGGAGCGACGGGTTCGTTCGCAGGTTCTGACGCGTTCAGCGTTAGTCCTTCTTGGCCTCGGCAGCGTCTGCAGCGGTGGCGGTCTCGTTCTCGACGGCCTCCACGACAGCGTCAGCGTTCTCGACCTCGGCCTCGGTGGCCTCGGCCTCGACGGCCTCCACCACGTTCTCCTCGGCCGGAGCGGCCTTCGATGCCTTCACGCGACGTGCGCGATCGGCCTCGGAGGTGACCGTCTGCTCCTTGACGAGCTCGATGATCGCCATCGGAGCGTTGTCACCCTTGCGGGGGACGGTCTTCGTGATGCGGGTGTAGCCGCCGTCACGCTCCGCGTAGAACGGACCGATCTCCGCGAACAGGGTGTGCACGACATCCTTGTTGCGGATGACCTTGAGAACCTCGCGACGGTCGGAAAGGGTGCCACCCTTTGCCTTGGTCACGAGCTTCTCGGCGTACGGACGCAGGGCCTTGGCCTTGGCCTCCGTGGTGGTGATGCGACCGTGCTCGAAGAGCGCGGTGGCCAGGTTGGCGAAGATCGCCTTCTGGTGCGAAGCCGACCCGCCGAAGCGGGCACCCTTCTTGGGCTTGGGCATGATGAATCTCCTAGTAAGGACCCAGTGAGCTGGTTACAGCTGCTCGGTCTCGGCGTAGTCCTGGTCGTTGCCATCGCCCTCGTTGAAGGCACCGGCGTCGGTGTCGCTCCAGGTCCCGGTGGCGGCGTCGTAGCCGGCAACCGTGGACGGATCGAACGACGCCGGGCTGTCCTTGAGGGACAGGCCGAGCGAGTGCAGCTTGACCTTGACCTCGTCGATGGACTTCTGACCGAAGTTGCGGATGTCGAGCAGATCGGACTCGGTGCGACCAACCAGCTCGCCGACGGTGTGCACACCCTCGCGCTTGAGGCAGTTGTAGGACCGGACCGTCAGGTCCAGGTCCTCGATCGGCAGACCGAAGGAAGCGATGTGATCGGCCTCGGCGGGCGAGGGTCCGATCTCGATGCCTTCTGCTTCGACGTTCAGCTCACGGGCCAGGCCGAAGAGCTCAACCAGGGTCTTGCCCGCCGAGGCGAGCGCGTCCCGCGCGGTGATGGAGTTCTTGGTCTCCACGTCGAGGATCAGCTTGTCGAAGTCGGTGCGCTGCTCGACACGGGTCGCCTCCACCTTGTAGGTGACCTTGAGGACCGGCGAGTAGATCGAGTCGACCGGAATACGGCCGATCTCGGCTCCGGACGCCTTGTTCTGGACGGCGGGGACGTAGCCGCGACCGCGCTCGACGACGAGCTCGATCTCCAGCTTGCCCTTGTCGTTCAGGGTGGCGATGTGCAGATCCGGGTTGTTCACCGTGACGCCGGCCGGAGGCACGATGTCGCCTGCAGTCACGGCACCGGGGCCCTGCTTGCGGACGTACATGGTGACCGGCTCGTCCTCTTCGGAGCTCACGACGAGGCCCTTGAGGTTCAGGATGATGTCGGTGACATCTTCCTTCACGCCGGGGACGGTGGTGAACTCGTGCAGGACGCCGTCGATGCGGATGCTGGTGACAGCAGCGCCGGGGATCGACGACAGCAGGGTGCGGCGAAGCGAGTTGCCGAGGGTGTACCCGAAGCCGGGCTCAAGGGGCTCGATGGTGAACTTCGAGCGGTTGTCAGCGATGACCTCTTCGGTCAGTGTGGGTCGCTGCGAAATGAGCATGTGGTTTTCCTCCTGTGCGGACGTCCGCTATTTGACGCCCAGTTGGATGGCGCCTCCGGCGCTCGTGCGCGGCCTGCGAGTCTGACGACACGCAAACCGCGCACGAGCCGAGAAGGCTTTACTTCGAGTACAGCTCGACGATCAGCTGCTCCTGCAGCGGGACGTCGATCTGCGCGCGCTCGGGCTCCTGGTGGACCAGGACACGAAGGCGGCCGGGGACGACCTGCAGCCACCCGGGAACCGGGCGATCGCCGACCGTCTCACGCGCAACCTGGAACGGCAGCGTGCTCAGCGACTTCTCCTTGACATCGATGATGTCGTACTGGGAGACGCGGTAGCTCGGGATGTCGACCTTCTTGTTGTTCACGAGAAGGTGACCGTGGGTCACGAGCTGACGAGCCTGACGACGGGTACGGGCCAGGCCGGCGCGGTACACGACGTTGTCGAGGCGGGTCTCGAGGATGCGGAGCAGGTTCTCGCCGGTCTTACCCGGGCGACGCACCGCTTCCTTGTAGTAGCGGACGAACTGCTTCTCCATGACGCCGTAGGTGAAGCGAGCCTTCTGCTTCTCCTGCAGCTGGAGCAGGTACTCGCTCTCCTTGATCCGCGCGCGGCCGTGCTGGCCCGGCGGGTAAGGACGACGCTCGAACGCCTGGTCGCCTCCAACGAGGTCGACGCGCAGACGACGCGACTTGCGGGTGATGGGTCCGGTATAACGTGCCATTTTCTAAACCTTCCTTCCCGCTAGACCCGACGCCGCTTGGGCGGCCGGCAGCCGTTGTGCGGCTGAGGAGTGACATCGGAGATGGTGCCGACCTCGAGGCCTGCAGCCTGCAGCGAACGGATCGCCGTCTCACGTCCGGAGCCGGGGCCCTTGACGAAGACGTCGACCTTCTTCACGCCGTGCTCCTGCGCCTTGCGGGCAGCGTTCTCGGCAGCTAGCTGCGCGGCGAACGGGGTGGACTTACGCGAGCCCTTGAAGCCCACGTGGCCCGAGGACGCCCACGAGATGACGTTGCCGGCCGGGTCCGTGATGGACACGATCGTGTTGTTGAAGGTGCTCTTGATGTGAGCGGCACCGTGCGGGACATTCTTCTTGTCCCTGCGACGCGCCTTCTGGGTCTTCTTCGGACCGGTGCTACGTGACTTCGGAGGCATTACTTCTTCTTCCCTGCGACGGTGCGCTTCGGGCCCTTACGGGTGCGCGCGTTGGTCTTGGTGCGCTGTCCACGCACGGGCAGACCACGACGGTGGCGCAGGCCCTGGTAGCAGCCGATCTCGATCTTGCGCCGGATGTCGGCCTGCACCTCGCGGCGCAGGTCACCCTCGACCTTGAGTTCCGAACGCTCGATGTACTCGCGCAGCGTGCTCAGGTCGTCGTCGCTCAGGTCCTTGCTGCGCAGGTCCGGGCTGACGCCGGTTGCGGAGAGGATTTCCTTCGAGCGGGTACGGCCAACGCCGTAGATGTAGGTCAGTGCGATCTCCATCCGCTTTTCGCGGGGAAGATCGACACCCATGAGTCGTGCCATGTGGCATTCCTTTTCGGTGTGCGGAGGTCTGCTCCCAGTCCGTCCCCTGTGCCATCGCAGCGTGTCGGTCACCCGACACGTGCAATACGTCTTTCAACTAACTCAGTGGGGCCCCGGCCTCCGTGCCGGGGGTGCACCGGTGTCTGCCCGTCGACCAGAAGGTCGGGTGGGCCGTGGACACCGGCTGGTGCTGGAAGGTCATCTGTGCTTGTTGCCAAGCAGATCCTCGAGAGGAGTGATCAGCCCTGACGCTGCTTGTGGCGCAGGTTCTCGCAGATCACCATGACCCGCCCGTTACGGCGGATCACCTTGCACTTCTCGCAGATCTTCTTGACGCTCGGCTGAACCTTCACGTCTGTCTAATCTCCTGATGTGTCGCCCACCGGTCGGTGGACATACTTTTCCCAGACCAGGAGTGGCCCGGGAAGTTTCTACTTGTACCGGTAGACGATGCGACCGCGCGACAGATCGTAGGGCGAGAGCTCTACGACGACCCGGTCCTCAGGCAGGATGCGGATGTAGTGCTGCCGCATCTTGCCGCTGATGTGTGCGAGGACCTTGTGGCCGTTTTCCAGCTCAATGCGAAACATTGCATTGGGCAGCGGCTCGACAACTCGTCCCTCGACCTCGATGGCCCCGTCTTTCTTAGCCATATCCTCCGCGATCCGTTGGTGGGCATCGTTCTCCGTTACGGTGGTGCAGACGCGATCGAGAACCGCCCGTGCACTGAGTCGAATTGCTCCCGAGAACGACGCGGGAAGCGGGACCGAAACAGCAGACGACCGGCACGCAGGACGCACCATTGGTCCATGCTACCGGAGTTCCTCCACCAGGCCAAACGCGGCGTGTCTCCTCCTCCGACACGAAGGGACGTGGGCCGTGCGCGCGGTCGTGCAGCGAGTGACCGAAGCCGCAGTGGAGGTGGACGGCCGGGTCGTCGCCCGCATCTCCCCCGCCACGCAGGGGCTGCTGATCCTCCTCGGCGTCGGTCACGAGGACGACGCCGCGCGCGCCGCCACCCTGGCCGCGAAGATCTGGCGAATGCGCATCCTCGACGGCGAACGCTCCGCCTCCGACATCGGGGCGCCGGTCCTGGTGGTCAGCCAGTTCACCCTGCTCGGCGACGCCCGCAAGAGCAGGCGTCCGTCCTGGTCCGCCGCCGCGCCGCGCCCGGTTGCCGAACCCCTGGTCGACGCGTTCGCCGATGCACTGCGCGACCTCGGCGCCGAGGTCGCGACCGGCCACTTCGGGGCACACATGCGAGTGTCGTCGGTCAACGACGGGCCGATCACCGTACTGATGGAGATGTGATCTCGAGACCACGTAGCGTCCCGGAACACGAGAACGGCCCCCGCACACAGCGGGGGCCGTTCTCGTCGAGTTCTCGAGTTACTCGGGGCGTACCGTCAGGATCCTCGGGCCGTCCTCCGTGACCGCGACCGTGTGCTCCCAGTGCGCAGCACGCGAGCCGTCGATGGTCACCACCGTCCAGTCGTCGGCGAGGATCTTCGTCTCCGTCGTGCCGAGCGTCAGCATCGGCTCGATCGCGAGCACCGACCCGACCACCAGCTGCGGGCCCTTGCCGGGTGCACCCTCGTTCGCGAGGAACGGATCCATGTGCATCTCACGGCCGATGCCGTGGCCGCCGTACCCGTCGACGATGCCGTACCCGCGGCCGTGCGCCTGCTCGGCAGCGAGCGTGCCCTGCTCGATCGCATACGAGACATCGGTGAGCCGGTTGCCCGGCAGCATCGCCGCGATTCCCGCGTCCATCGACAAGCGGGTGGCCTCGCTGAGATCCCGGTCCGCCGCGGAGATCTCCCCCACCCCGAACGTCCACGCCGAGTCGCCGTGCCAACCGTCGAGAATGGCGCCGCAGTCGATGGAGACGAGGTCGCCCTCGGCGAGCACGTCGCCTGCCGACGGAATCCCGTGCACGACACGATCGTTCACGGACGAGCAGATCGACCCCGGGAATCCGTGGTAGCCGAGGAACGACGGCACCGCACCGGCATCCCGGATGGTCTGCTCGGCGATCCGATCCAGATCGAGAGTGCTGACACCGGGCTTCGCCGCGGCCCGAACGGCCACCAGGGTCGCGCCGACGATCGCGCCGGCCGCTGCCATCGCGTCGAGCTCACCGGCGGTGCGGAACGGAACGACCTTCTTGCGACGAAACCCCATGACAGCCTTCTTACTTACCGAGCGCGGCCAGCGCGCGGGCGTTGACATCGTCGATCTCGCCGACGGCGTCGACGGTGACGATGCTGCCCTTGTAGTGATCGAGGAGCGGTGCGGTCTCCTCGCGGTACACCCGCATCCGGTTACGGATGACGTCCTCGGTGTCGTCCGCGCGGCCACGGGAGAGCATGCGCTCGACCACGACCTCGTCGTCCACGTCGAACGCGAGGACGCCGTCGAGCTTGGCGCCGAGCCCGGCCAGGATGCCCTCGAGCGCCTGGGCCTGGTCGACCGTGCGGGGGAATCCGTCGAGGAGGAACCCGTTCGCGGCGTCCGGCTCGGCGACACGGGCCTTCACCATGTTGTTCGTGATCTCGCTGGGGACGAGGTCGCCGGCGTCGAGGTACTTCTTGGCCTCGAGTCCGAGCGCGGTCTGCTGCCCGATGTTCGCGCGGAACAGGTCGCCCGTCGAGATGTGCGGGATGCCGAGCTTCTCGGACAGAATCGCGGCCTGGGTGCCCTTGCCGGCACCGGGAGGACCAAGGAGGACGAGTCTCACTTGAGGAACCCTTCGTAGTTGCGCTGCATGAGTTGACTCTCGATCTGCTTGACGGTGTCGAGGCCGACGCTGACGAGGATCAGCACCGCCGCACCGCCGAAGATGCTGCTTCCCGCACTCCCCTGCGCCAGGAAGAAGTTGGGCAGCACGGCGATCAAACCGAGATAGATGGCGCCCGGCAGCGTGATGCGGCTGAGCACGTACTGGAGGTAGTCCGCGGTGGGACGACCCGGGCGGATGCCCGGGATGAAGCCACCGAACTTCTTCATCTCGTCGGCGCGCTCCTCCGGATTGAAGGTGATCGCGACGTAGAAGTAGGTGAAGAAGACGATGAGCAGGAAGTAGATCAGGATGTAGACCGGGTTCGACGGGTTCACCAGGTACTCGTTGATGAACCGCTGCCACCAGCTGGGATCCGTCGCCGAGGCGGCACCGGTGAGCTGCGCGATCAGGTTCGGGAGGTACAGCAGCGACGACGCGAAGATGACCGGGATGACGCCTGCCTGGTTCACCTTCAGCGGCAGGTAGGTCGACGATCCGCCGTACATCTTCCGGCCGACCATCCGCTTGGCGTACTGCACCGGGATCCGACGCTGACCCTGCTCGACGAACACCACACCCGCGATCAGCGCCAGTGCGGCCACACAGACGGCCGCGAAGATCAGGCCGCCGCGGGAGTCGAGGATCGCCCCGCCCTCGGCCGGGAGCCGCGACGCGATGCCCGAGAAGATCAGCAGCGACATGCCGTTACCGACGCCGCGCTCGGTGATCAACTCGCCCATCCACATGACGAGGGCGGCGCCCGCGGTCATCACCAGGACGATGGTCACCATCGCGAAGACCGAGTCGTCGGCCAGGATCGGTTCCGAACATCCCTGGAGCAGCTGACCGCGAGCAGCGAGGGCCACGATGCCCGTCGACTGCAGGACCGCGAGGGCGATCGACAGGTAGCGGGTGTACTGCGTCATCTTCGCCTGGCCGGCCTGGCCCTCCTTGCGGAGTTCCTCGAACCGCGGGATGACGACGGTCAGCAGCTGCACGATGATGCTCGCCGTGATGTACGGCATGATGCCGATCGCGAACACCGACAGCTGCAGCAGTGCACCACCGGAGAACAGGTTGATCAGCGAGTAGATACCCGCCTGATCGCTACCCGAGATCTGGTCGATACAGGCCTTGACGTTGCCGTAGTCGACACCCGGAGACGGCAGCGTCGCACCGAACCGGTACAACGCGATCAATCCGAGTGCGATGAGGATCTTCCGCCTCAGGTCTGGAGTCCTGAAGGCCGAGACGAAGGCGGAAAGCAAGAATCCTCCTGGGCACGACGATGATGGGGGGCGGGCTGGGGCATTGGGCCGAAGAGCCCGATGGTCACGTTGAACTCTGAAACTCTATCAGTGGCCCCCCGGGCGGCCGCCCGGCAATCCCACAATTGCGGTCACGGACTGGGACGACCGACGGAAACGGCCGCAGCACTGCCCTTTCGAGCGGTACTGCGGCCGTCACGGTCCAGCTATCGAGCGATCACAGCTCGGTGGTGGTCCCACCGGCAGCGGCGATCTTCTCCTTGGCGGAGCCGGTGAACTTGTTCGCGGTCACCTGAACGGCAACCGTGAGTTCTCCGTCACCGAGGATCTTCACGAGCTGGTTCTTGCGAACCAGGCCCTTGGCGACGAGTTCCTCGATGCCGATCTGACCGCCCTCGGGGAAAACCCGAGCGAGATCAGCGACATTGACGACCTGGAACTCGACGCGGTTCGGGTTCGTGAAGCCCTTGAGCTTGGGCAGCCGCATGTGCAGCGGCATCTGCCCGCCCTCGAAGGCGACCGGCACGTTCTTACGTGCCTTGGTGCCCTTGGTACCGCGACCAGCGGTCTTACCCTTGGAACCTTCACCACGGCCGACGCGGGTCTTGTCGGTCTTGGCGCCCGGCGCAGGCCGGAGGTGGTGCAGCTTGATGGTCATGGTTAGACCTCCTCAACTGTGACGAGGTGGCGCACCACGTTGATCAGACCGCGGTTCTGCGCGTTGTCCTCACGGACAACGGTCTGACGGATGCCCTTGAGACCCAGCGTGCGCAGCGAGTCCTTCTGGTTCTGCTTGGTCCCGATGGTGCTCTTGACCTGGGTGACCTTCAGATCGGCCATTACTTCACGCTCCCAGCCTGTGCGCGTGCACGGAGCATGCCTGCCGGGGCGACGTCCTCGATCGGCAGACCGCGACGAGCGGCCACCTCCTCGGGACGCTGGAGGCCCTTGAGCGCGGCAACGGTCGCGTGCACGACGTTGATCGCATTGTCGCTACCGAGCGACTTGGCAAGGATGTCGTGAACGCCCGCGCACTCGAGCACGGCACGCACCGCGCCACCGGCGATGACACCGGTACCCGGGCTTGCCGGACGGAGCATGACGACGCCTGCGGCTGCCTCACCCTGAACCGGGTGGGTGATGGTGCTGCCGATGAGAGGCACGCGGAAGAAGCCCTTGCGAGCCTCCTCGACACCCTTCTGGATGGCCGCAGGAACTTCCTTGGCCTTGCCGTAGCCGACGCCAACGAGTCCGTTGCCGTCGCCCACGATCACGAGGGCGGTGAAGCTGAAGCGACGACCACCCTTCACGACCTTGGACACGCGGTTGATCGCGACCACACGCTCGATGTGGTTCGACTTCTCCGCTGCGTTGTCCCGACGGTTGTCGCGACGGTCGCGACCGCCCCGACCCTCGTTCGCAGGTCCGTTCTGTCCGGCGGGTCCGCTGCCGCCGTCACGCCTCTGACGTCCCGGCATCAGACTGTCCTTCCGTTAGAAATCTTCGTCATCAGAACTTCAACCCGCTTTCGCGAGCGGCATCCGCCAGAGCGGCGATGCGACCGTGGTAGCCGTGGCCACCGTGATCGAAGACCACGGCCTCCACACCGGCTGCCTTGGCGCGCTCGGCGATCAGCTGACCGACCTTCGCGCTCAGGGTCTTCTTGTCGCCCTCCGCGGCACGCAGATCCGCCTCGGTGGTCGACGCCGCAGCCAGGGTGTGGCCTGCGAGGTCGTCCACGAGCTGGACGTGGATGTGCCGAGACGAGCGGTTCACGACGAGGCGAGGACGCTCGGGGGTGCCGGAGATCTTCTTGCGCAGACGGAAGTGACGACGCGTCTTCGAGAGACGACGCGTGGTGGACACGTCCTTGCCGAGCGGAATCCGCTTGGCCTTCTGGTTTGCAGTCTGGCTCATATCACTTACCCGTCTTTCCGACCTTGCGGCGGACCTGTTCGCCTTCGTAGCGAATGCCCTTGCCCTTGTACGGGTCGGACTTGCGCAGGCGGCGGATGTTGGCCGCAATCTGGCCGACCTTCTGCTTGTCGATGCCAGAGACCGAGAACTTCGTCGGCGACTCGACTGCGAACGAGATGCCCTCGGGCGCCTCGATCGGAACCGGGTGGCTGTAGCCGAGCGAGAACTCGAGGTCCTGACCCTTGAGCGCGACGCGGTAACCGACGCCGTGAATCTCCATCTTGGTGGTGTAACCCTGGGTCACACCGGTGATGAGGTTCGCGACGAGGGTACGAGACAGACCGTGCAGCGCACGGCTGCGACGCTCGTCGTCGGGACGGGTGACCAGCAGGGCACCGTCCTCACCCTTGGCAACGGCGATCGGCTCGGCGAGCGTCAGCGACAACTGACCCTTGGGGCCCTTCACCGCGACGTCCTGGCCGTCGATGGTCACCTCGACACCCGAAGGCACGGTGACCGGAATCTTTCCAATACGCGACATGGTGGTCCTCCCTTACCAGACGTAGGCGAGGACTTCGCCGCCCACGCCCTGCTTGGCCGCCTGACGATCCGTGAGCAGGCCGGAAGACGTGGAGATGATCGCCACGCCGAGGCCGCCGAGAACCTTGGGCAGGTTGGTGGACTTCGCGTACACCCGGAGACCGGGCTTGGAGACACGACGGACGCCGGCGAGGCTGCGCTCACGGCTGGGTCCGTACTTGAGGTCGACGATGAGGGTCTTGCCCACCTCGGCATCCTCGGTGCGGAAATCGGAGATGTAGCCCTCGCGCTTGAGGATCTCGGCGATGTTCGCCTTGATCTTCGAGTGCGGCAGCTTCACCTCGTCGTGGTACGCCGAGTTGGCGTTGCGCAGACGCGTCAAGAAGTCTGCGATGGGATCGGTCATGGTCATGGTTCGACCTCGACACCTTTCTCGCTGCGGTTCCCATGCAACACCGGCTGACCGGTCGTGGGCCTACAACAATTCGGCTGGTCCGGGCGACAGTCGCCGACCGGAATGAGTTCGTGCACTCGGCAACGCAGGCACGCAGAGCACCGACGTTGCACAGGCAACCCCACTAGTGTAGGGAAATCCGCTACGCAGGACAAATCGTCCGGATCACATCCGAGACGAACATCACCCCACGACAGCGACAGGGCGCGCACTCCGAGTGGAGTGCGCGCCCTGTCGTGTCAGCGTCGGTGTGTCACCAAGAGCTCTTGTGAACACCCGG
Organism: Rhodococcus sp. Q; assembly: GCF_005503035.1. NCBI lineage: Bacteria > Bacillati > Actinomycetota > Actinomycetes > Mycobacteriales > Nocardiaceae > Rhodococcus > Rhodococcus sp. Q. Next base: position 86,897 of record NZ_SCOY01000017.1, on the reverse strand, counting down.
AAGCTCGCCCGCGTGCGCCATTTCGCGCAGGCAGACGCGGCACAGACCGAACTTGCGGTAGACCGCGTGCGGCCGGCCGCACTTCTGGCAGCGGGTGTACGCGCGAACCGCGAACTTGGGCTTCTTGTTGGCCTTGTTGACCAGTGCCTTCTTCGCCATGCTCAGTTCTCCTTGAACGGGAAGCCGAGGTGCTTGAGCAGGGCACGGCCTTCGTCGTTGTTGGTGGCGGTGGTCACGACGGTGATGTCCATACCGCGCGGGCGGTCGATCTTGTCGACGTCGATCTCGTGGAACATCGACTGCTCGTTCAGACCGAAGGTGTAGTTGCCGTTGCCGTCGAACTGCTTGCCGGACAGGCCACGGAAGTCCCTGATTCGCGGAAGGGCGATCGACACGAGACGGTCGAGGAACTCCCACATGCGGTCGCCACGCAGCGTGACGCGGGCACCGATCGGCATGCCTTCACGGAGCTTGAACTGCGCGATGGACTTGCGGGCCTTGCGGATCTCCGGCTTCTGACCGGTGATCAGCTCGAGGTCCGCGACCGCACCGTTGATCAGCTTCGCGTCGCGGGCGGCGTCACCGACACCCATGTTGACGACGACCTTGACCACGCCGGGGATCTGCATGACGTTGTCGTACTTGAACTCTGCGTTCAGCGCGTCCTTGATCTCGGCGCGGTAGCGCAGCTTCAGGCGCGGCTGGATCTTGTTCTCAGTGCTCGTCATCTCAGATGTCCTTCCCGTTCTTACGGGAGATCCGAACGCGCTTGCCGTTCTCGTCGGTGCGGTAGCCCACGCGGGTGGGGTTGCCGTCCGAGTCGATGACCGCGACGTTCGACACGTGAATCGGGGCTTCCTGCGTCACGATGCCGCCCGAGGAGGCGCCACGCTGGTTCGCGGAAACCGCGGTGTGCTTCTTGATCCGGTTCACACCTTCGACGAGGACCTTCTCGGTCGCCGGGTAGGCCTGAATGACCTTGCCCTTGGCGCCCTTGTCCTTGCCTGCGATGACCAGAACGGTGTCACCCTTGTGCACCTTCATCACAGCACCTCCGGGGCGAGCGAAACGATCTTCATGAACTTCTTGTCGCGCAGCTCGCGGCCGACGGGTCCGAAGATGCGGGTGCCACGGGGATCGTGGTCCGGCTTGATGAGGACGGCGGCGTTCTCGTCGAACTTGATGTACGAGCCGTCCGGACGGCGGCGCTCCTTGGTGGTGCGCACGACGACGGCCTTGACGACCTCGCCCTTCTTGATGTTTCCACCCGGGATGGCGTCCTTGACGGTGGCGACGATGATGTCACCGATCCCGGCGTAGCGACGAGACGAACCACCGAGAACGCGGATGCAGAGAATCTCCTTGGCACCCGTGTTGTCGGCGACACGCAGTCGCGACTCCTGCTGAATCACTGATGTCTCCTAGACCTGGATTTTCGTACGTAGCGGATACCGACCCGATACGCGCGGTCTGCCGCCGGCCTGCCGAATGCGGACATGCTTCAGGCACAGGCAACCGCTCTAGTGTAGGGAAGTCACCGAAGGAAACCAAATCGTCCCTGGTGAACGCCCTCCAACGGCGAACGGCCCGCCCCACGTGCTCGGGACGGGCCGTTCGTCGAATCTCGTACTCGGGTCGAAAGGCCTACTTGGCCTTTTCGAGCACCTCGACCAGACGCCAGCGCTTGGTCGCCGACAGCGGTCGGGTCTCCATCAGCTGGACGCGGTCGCCGATGCCGGCGACGCCGTTCTCGTCGTGCGCCTTCACCTTGCTCGTACGGCGGATGATCTTGCCGTACAGCGGGTGCTTCACACGGTCCTCGAGCTCGACGACGATCGTCTTCTCCATCTTGTCGGAGACGACGTAGCCGATGCGGACCTTTCGGGTCCCACGCTCTTCGGTCACTGCGGTGTCCTTCTCACTCATGCCGCGTCACCCGCATCCGGGCCGGCGGCGAGGCCGAGCTCACGCTCGCGCATAACGGTGTAGACGCGCGCGATCTCGTGACGGACGGTGCGCAGCCGACGGTTGTTGTCCAGCTGACCGGTAGCCATCTGGAAGCGAAGGTTGAACAGCTCTTCCTTCGACTCGCGGAGCTTGGTGACCAGCTCCTCCTCGGTGAGCTCGCGGAGTTCGGTGGCGGGGGTTCCAGTAGCCATCAGAACTGCTCCTCCCTCGTGACGATCCGGCACTTGCAGGGGAGCTTGTGCATCGCGCGGCGCAGGGCCTCACGAGCGATCTCCTCGTTGGGGTAGCTCATCTCGAACATGACCCGACCGGGCTTGATGTTCGCGACCCACCACTCCGGCGAACCCTTACCGGAACCCATGCGGGTCTCGGCAGGCTTCTTGGTGAGCGGGCGATCCGGGAAGATGTTGATCCAGATCTTGCCGCCACGCTTGATGTGGCGCGTCATGGCGATACGAGCGGACTCGATCTGACGGTTGGTGATGTAGGCCGGCTCGAGAGCCTGGATGCCGTAGTCACCGAACGTGACCTGGGTGCCACCCTTGGCCGCACCCGAACGGCTCGGGTGGTGCTGCTTGCGGTGCTTGACCCGACGTGGGATCAACATGCGTCAGCCCTCCTGATTCGATTCGGTCGAGGCGGGAGCCTCGGCGGTGGCGGCGCGACCGGCCTCGGTGCTGGTCGCGGTGGTGCCCGAGGCACCGGAACGACGCGGGCGGCTCGGACGCTCACGGCGCGGGCGATCGGCCGGAGCCGCAGCAGCGGTCAGCTCACGCTTGCCGCCGACGATGTCGCCCTTGTAGATCCAGACCTTCACGCCGATACGGCCGAAGGTGGTCTTCGCCTCGTACAGGCCGTAGTCGATGTCCGCACGCAGCGTGTGCAGCGGAACCCGACCCTCGCGGTAGAACTCCGAGCGGGACATCTCGGCGCCGCCGAGACGACCGGAGCACTGCACCCGGATGCCCTTCACGTTCGGCTGACGCATGGCCGACTGGATGGCCTTGCGCATGGCGCGACGGAAAGCGACGCGGTTGCTGAGCTGCTCGGCCACACCCTGTGCGACGAGCTGAGCCTCGGCCTCGGCGTTCTTGACCTCGAGGATGTTCAGCTGGACCTGCTTGCCGGTCAGCTTCTCGAGCTCGGCGCGGATGCGATCGGCCTCGGCGCCGCGGCGACCGATGACGATGCCCGGACGCGCGGTGTGGATGTCGACGCGAACCCGGTCACGGGTGCGCTCGATCTCGACCTTCGCGATACCGGCCCGCTCCATGCCCGTGGCGAGGAGCTTACGGATCGCGACGTCTTCCTTGACGTACTCCGCGTACTGCTTGTCTGCGTACCAGCGGGACTTCCAGTCGGTGGTGATACCCAGGCGGAAGCCGTGCGGGTTGATCTTCTGGCCCACTACTGAGCACTTCCCTTCCGGCGATTGCGGTTCGAGGTGCCGGCCTTGGGCAGGCTCTCCACGATGACCGTGATGTGGCTGGTGCGCTTGCGGATGCGGAACGCACGGCCCTGGGCACGCGGCTGGAAACGCTTGAGGGTGGCACCCTCGTCCACGTACGCGGTGGCGACGACCAGCGTGCTGGGGTCGAGGCCGAGGTTGTTCTCGGCGTTGGCCGCTGCGCTGGCAACGACCTTCGCAACCGGCTCGCTGGCTGCCTGCGGCGCGAACTTCAGGATGTTCAGGGCGTCCTCGACGGAACGTCCACGAACCAGGTCCACGACACGACGCGCCTTCATGGGCGTCACGCGCACGTGGCGCGCAACCGCCTTGGCGGTGGGGTTCTGAGTTTCAGTGCTCATCGACGCTTGCTCTTCCGGTCGTCCTTGATGTGACCCTTGAACGTGCGGGTCGGTGCGAACTCGCCGAGCTTGTGACCGACCATCGAATCGGACACGAACACCGGCACGTGCTTGCGGCCGTCGTGGACGGCGAACGTGTGACCGATGAAGTCCGGGATGATGGTCGAACGACGGGACCAGGTCTTGATGACCTGCTTGGTGCCCTTTTCGTTCTGCACGTCCACCTTCGCGAGGAGGTGGTCGTCGACGAACGGACCCTTCTTAAGACTGCGGGGCATTCTTCACTCCCTCCTAGCGCTTCTTGCCGGTACGCCGGCGGCGGACGATGAGCTTGTCGCTCGGCTTGTTGGGCTTGCGGGTACGGCCTTCCGGCTTGCCCCACGGGCTGACCGGGTGGCGACCACCGGAGGTCTTGCCCTCGCCACCACCGTGCGGGTGGTCGACCGGGTTCATCACGACACCACGGACGGTCGGGCGCTTGCCCTTCCAGCGCATACGGCCGGCCTTGCCCCAGTTGATGTTCGACTGCTCGGCGTTGCCGACCTCGCCGACCGACGCGCGGCAACGCACGTCGACGCGACGGATCTCACCCGACGGCATACGCAGGGTCGCGTACGGACCCTCCTTGCCGAGGAGCTGGATGCTGGCGCCTGCGGAGCGAGCCATCTTGGCGCCGCCGCCCGGGCGGAGTTCCACCGCGTGGATGGTGGTACCCGTCGGGATGTTGCGCAGCGGCAGGTTGTTGCCGGGCTTGATGTCGGCGCCGACGCCGGACTCGACCCGTGCACCCTGCTTGAGGTCCTTCGGCGCAATGATGTAGCGCTTCTCACCGTCGGCGTAGTGCAGCAGCGCGATGTTCGCGGTGCGGTTGGGGTCGTACTCGATGTGCGCGACCTTGGCCGGCACGCCGTCCTTGTCGTTGCGACGGAAATCGATCAGTCGGTAGGCGCGCTTGTGTCCGCCACCCTTGTGCCGGGTGGTGATGCGACCGTGTGCGTTACGACCACCACGCCCGTGCAGCGGGCGGATGAGCGACTTCTCGGGCGTCGACCGAGTGATCTCGGCGAAGTCCGAGACGCTCGAGCCGCGACGGCCCGGGGTAGTCGGCTTGTACTTACGGATTGCCATGAGTCTTCTCGTCCTCTATATCTCGTCAAGTCCCGCCCGCTTACGCGACCGGGCCTCCGAAGATCTCGATGGGCTTGCTGTCGGCCGAGATCGTCACGAGCGCGCGCTTGGTGTCCTTGCGCTTGCCGTAGCCGAACCGGGTCCGCTTGCGCTTGCCCTGACGGTTGGCGGTGTTGACGCTGGTCACAGTCACGCCGAAGACCTTCTCGACGGCAATCTTGATCTGCGTCTTGTTCGAGTCCGGGTGCACCAGGAAGGTGTAGGTGCCTTCCTCGATCAGTCCGTAGGACTTCTCGGAGATGACCGGGGCGAGCAGGATGTCGCGGGGATCGGCGATGGTGCTCACTTGCTCTCCTCCTTCTGCGCAGCCTCGGCCGGGCCGTGGATGAACGCGTTGAGCGCCTCGACGCTGAACACGACATCGTCGCTGTTGAGCACGTCGTAGGTGTTCAGCTGGTCGGGTGCGATGGGATGCACGCCTTCCAGGTTCTGCACGCTCTTCCATGCCGCGATGTCCTCGCGACCGACGACGAGCAGAAGCTTCTTGCGGTCCGAGATCTCACCGAGGAACTTCTTCGCGTTCTTGGTGGACGGGGTCTGCCCGGCAACCAGTTCGGTGATCACGTGGATGCGCTCGTTGCGCGCCCGGTCGGAGAGGGCACCACGGAGAGCGGCGGCCTTCATCTTCTTCGGGGTGCGCTGGCTGTAGTCACGCGGCTTCGGGCCGTGGACGGTGCCACCGCCGGCGAACTGCGGCGCGCGGGTCGAGCCCTGACGAGCCCGGCCGGTGCCCTTCTGGCGGTACGGCTTCTTGCCACCGCCGCGGACCTCGCCGCGGGTCTTGGTGGAGTGCGTGCCCTGACGTGCCGCGGCCAGCTGAGCAACGACGACCTGGTGCATCAGCGCGATGTTGGCCTGTGCGTCGAAGATCTCGGCGGGCAGCGCGACGGTGCCGTTGGTGCCGCCGTCAGCGTTGCGAACGTCGAGGGTGAGCTTGGTTGCGGTCTCGGTCATGCGGACGCACCACCCTTCACTGCGGTCTTGACGATCACGAGGCCGCCCTTGCGGCCGGGGATCGCACCCTTGATCAGAAGCAGACCGGCCTCGGCGTCCACCTTGTGGACGGTGAGGTTCTGCGTGGTCACACGGTCGTTACCCATGCGGCCCGACATGCGCATGCCCTTGAACACGCGGCCGGGGGTGGCGCAGCCACCGATCGAGCCGGGACGACGGTGCACAGCCTGCGCACCGTGCGATGCACCCTGGCCTGCGAAGCCGTGGCGCTTCATGGTGCCCGCGAAGCCCTTGCCCTTGGAGGTGCCGGTGACGTCGACGTAGGCGCCGTCCTCGAACACAGTCGCGGTGAGCTCCTGGCCGACCTCGTACTCGCCGGCGTCGGCGACGCGCAGCTCGACGATGTGGCGACGGGGGGTCACACCGGCCTTGGCGAACTGGCCGGAGGTCGGCTTGTTCACCTTGCGGGGGTCGATCGCGCCGTACGCGAGCTGAACGGCGCTGTAGCCGTCGCGCTCCTCGGTGCGGATCTGGGTGACGACGTTCGGTCCGGCCTTGACGACGGTGACCGGAACGACCCGGTTGTTCTCGTCGAAGACCTGGGTCATTCCGAGCTTGGTGCCCAGGATTCCCGTGATCTTGTTCTCAGTCATTGTTGTTGTCTCCGCCGCGCTCACTGGATGTTGACATCGACGCTCGCCGGCAGGTCGATGCGCATGAGCGCGTCGACCGTCTTGGGCGTCGGGTCGAGGATGTCAATGAGCCGCTTGTGGGTACGCATCTCGAAGTGCTCGCGCGAGTCCTTGTACTTGTGCGGCGAGCGGATGACGCAGTACACGTTCTTTTCGGTCGGCAACGGCACCGGTCCGACCACGCGGGCCCCGGTACGGGTCACCGTCTCGACGATCTTGCGCGCGGACGCGTCGATCGCCTCATGGTCGTAGGCCTTGAGCCTGATGCGGATCTTCTGTCCCGCCACGCTTGTGTCCTCTTCCTTGCCCGATGTGATTAGGCCTTGCGTTCCCCTCGGGGAACACTTGTCTGCTGTGGTCCCACTCGGAGACCACCCTGTGCACAGTTCCACCCACTACCGGGCGAAGAAGAACGTTGGCGATCGGCGCCAAAGGCCGAAGGACCTGGTCCGATGCCGATCGGGAAATCCGATCCGCTGCCGCTGTTCATCTGTCATGGAACTGTCCCCGGTCCACGCGGTCGGGCGTGTCGCCCTCCCGCTCATTCCCCGATTCGTGTTCACACACGAATCGGCCAGCGGAATGTGTACCGAGCCCGCGCTCCGGATGGAGCGCGAATGGATACTGCATTTCCTACCTGTCGACACTGTCGTAACTTGTCGACGCTGTCCTACTTGGCCGGACCGGGCTACTGCTCCCTCCGAGTGGGAATCCCCATCTCGGTGGGACGACGCCTGATCGTCGACCTCTTCAGCCGGACGTAGGCCGCACGCGTGCGTGTCCCCGGTCCAGGCAACCCGACCAGTATGCCGGAGTTCTGCGTGGACTTCAAATCCGAACGGGTCACACCTCGGCAGGGATCTTACTTTCGAGTAAGGTCTGGCCATGTCGACCGTTACCCCGACCTATCGCGCCTGGCAGCGCCTCCCGCACAACGCCCTGGGCTCCGCACTGTTCTCTCTCGGCATGTGCGTACGTGTCCCCTACTTCGCCACCGTCCTCCCCCGCGTGACCGAACTCGAGCCCGGTCGTTGCGAGATCCGCGCACCAAAATGGTGGGGCGTGCACAACCACATCGGCACGTTCCACGCGATCGCGGCGTGCAACCTCGCCGAAGCTGCGATGGGCATGCTCGCCGAGGCCACGGTCCCTCCCACCCATCGCTGGATCCCGAAGGCGATGCACACGCGGTACCTGACGAAGGCGACCACCGGGCTGCGCGCCGTCGCGGAACTGCCCGAGATTCCCGACTTCGCGGCGATCACCGAGGGCACCGACCTCGTCGTCCCCGTCGCGATCCGCGACAAGGCCGGCACCGAGGTGGTGCACGCGGACATCACGATCTGGGTCACCCCGACATAGCTGGCGAACTCGCCCACCGTCACCCCTACAACACCCGACGCACACGACGAATGACGCAACCATCGTCACCTTCACAGCAGGCCGTCGATGGCAGTACGGCCCACCGAACCAACTCGGTTGGGCACGCCCGCCCCACCGACCTAGGCTTCGACGGACTTCGGCCGAATGCGCGAAGCCCACCAGAAGCGCCGCGGTGCGGGTCGTCAGTGAGTCCCGCACCGCGGCCCGGACAGACGATCGAGTGCACTGGCGACCATGGACGCTTCGCTGTAGACCCGGATCAGGACAGATGACGTGGGAACGACAAGCGGGGCAGTGATCGCCTCTGCAGATTTGCGTGAGGACGTCGTTCGTTCGGAGTACTGATGTGACCTCCGCCCTCAACCCGGGCAGTGACCCTCTTCACAGAAGTGTGGTTCGGGTCACAGGCCCCTCACGCCGAGGACCATCCCCTCGAGGGCAACTGCACGGGTCGCGTTCGTGCAACGCCAGGGGTAAAGCGGGCACCTCACCGTCGATACCCCAAGCGCCAGCGCCACAAATCACCCGTGGGGTCGTCGACGCTGCCCGCTGATCGTCGGCCGAGGTCCGGCCCCGCACAATTGCCCGGACCGCTTCCGACGACGTCCGTGCATGACATACTCGCTGGCATGCCTACGCCCCACTCTGCCGTCCTGGTCGAGGGAATCCGCAAGTCCTTCGGCGACGTGCATGCGCTCAGGGGGGTCACCTTCGAGGTGCCACGCGGCACCGTCCTCGGAATCCTCGGACCCAACGGCGCCGGTAAGACAACGACGGTCAACGTGCTGTCCACCCTGCTGCGCCCGGACTCCGGGCGGGCGATGATCGCCGGGCACGACGTTGTCACCCAGGCGCCCGCCGTCCGCCGGTCGATCATGATGACCGGCCAGTACGCGGCATTGGACGAGTCGTTGACGGCCCGAGAGAATCTCGTGCTGTTCGGGCGCCTGATGGGCCTCAACCGGGAATCGGCGAAAACCCGTGCCGAAGAACTCCTCCGCCAGTTCGATCTCGAGTACGCGGCGGAGCGCAAAGTCGCGGGCTACTCCGGCGGTATGCGCCGCCGCGTCGACATCGCCTGCGGACTCGTCACCCGACCCGAAGTCGTGTTCCTGGACGAACCGACCACAGGCCTCGACCCGCGTAGTCGCCAGGGCGTGTGGTCGCTGGTCTCCACCCTGAAGGACCAGGGCATCACGGTACTGCTCACCACCCAGTACCTGGAAGAAGCCGACGTCCTCAGCGACAACATCGTCGTCATCGACAAGGGCACCGTCATCGCCGAGGGCACCGCCGACCAACTCAAGGAACGCACCGGCGGCAGCTACTGCGAGGTGGTTCCGCTGCGCCTTGCCGATCTGCAGCGCGTCCACGCCGTCCTCACCAGCCTCGTCCCGCCGGCTTACGTCACCGCCACTGGACACGACCGGCTGTCGATCCCGGCCCAGTACGGCGCGCAGACACTCGCTGAGGTGCTGCGCCGACTCGACATCTCCCGGATTCCGCTCGCCGACATCGCGCTGCGCCGGCCGTCACTCGACGATGTCTTCCTCGCACTGACGGGCCAACCGGCCGAAGAGGAGAGCGAAGCGTCATGACCGCCGTAGCTGCGCGCGCAGCACAGTCCGACGGCACGCCGCCCGAACCACGGTCGAAGGTCGTGGCCCGGGTCGGCCGTCACCGCCGACCCGAACTGTCGCCGGTCGGGCAGTGGCTCGCCCTCACCGGGCGCAACATCCGCGGTATGTGGACCAACGGTCAACTGTTCATCGCGGTCCTCGCACCCGCGATCTTCACCATCGGCTTCTACCTTCCGCTGCGCCTCGTGATGAGGTTCCAGGGCATCGACTACGCCCAGTACGTGATGGCGATCATCGTGCTACAGGCAATGGCATTCACCGCCATCTCCGCGGCGGGCAAGGCGGCCCTCGAAGCCGTCAACGGCATGGAGGCCAGATTCAAGACGATGCCGATCTTTGCGGGTGTGCCGCTCGCGTCCCGAATGTCGGCCTCCTTCGTGCACTGCACGATCTCGCTGATCGCCGCGCTGATATACGGACACATCATCGGCTTCCGCTTCGTCGGCGGCGTCACCAACGCCGCGGCGTTCATCGCGATGTCCCTCGCGTTCGCCATGACTCTCTCACTGGGTGGCGATCTGATCGGCACGCTGAGCAAGAGCCCGGTGATCACCAGCCAGGCACTGACGATCCCGCAGCTGATCCTGGGCATGTTCTCCGCGGGCTTCATCCCGGTCGAACAGTTCCCCTCGTGGTCCCAGGCGTTCGTGCGCAACCAGCCGGTATCCCAATTCGCTATCGCGATGCGAGCCATCGCGGACGGCACCGCCACGATGGAGCTGATGACACCTGCGATCCTGTGGAGTATCGGACTGTTCGTGGTGATCGCACCACTGACCGTGTGGGCGAACGTGAGGCGCAAATAATGACCGCAGCTCCGACCCACGAACGCCGGGAAGAGTCGCCGATTACCGAAATCACCTTCCACGAGACCACCGAGGCTTATCCCGAGGACTCACGGCAGGCGCTCTTCTCGCACAGCCTTCTGCAGACCCAGCGGCTACTGACCCGCTGGGTCCGCGACCCGTTCACGATGCTGCAGGCGATCGGCTACCCGGCCCTGATGCTGATCATGTTCAACGCGGTGCTGGGCATCTCGGTCACCAAGGCCACCGGCATCAACGCCGTCTACGGCTACGCACCGATGATCGCGCTCGTTGGCTCCATGTTCGGCTCCATCGCCAGCGGCATGGAGTTGAAAGAGGAGTGGCGCAAGGGCCTCCTCTCCCGCTTCTGGATCCTCCCCATCCACCGAGCGTCCGGGTTGATCAGCAGGCTGCTCTCCGAAGCGGTCCGGATCCTGCTCACCACGGTGCTGATCCTGATCGTCGGCGTCATGCTCGGATTCCGCTTCAACCAGGGCCCGCTCGCCGGGGTCGCTCTGATCCTCGTGCCGCTGTTGATGGGTATCGGCTTCGCGACGATGGTGACGGCACTGTCGGTGAGCGCCACGAAAGCTCCGCTCGTCGAGCTCCTCTCGCTCATCTGCTCCCTGCTGATGTTCTTCAACTCCGGCTTCGTCCCCACCGGTGCCTATCCCACCTGGCTGCAGGGTTTCGTCGAGAACCAGCCGATGTCCACGGCCATCGACGCCATGAAGGGTCTGAGCCTCGGTGGACCGGTCGCCGAGCCACTGATCAAGACGACCCTGTGGTCACTCGGCATGATCGTGGTGTTCGCCTGGCCCGCGATTCGCGGCTACCGCAAGGCTGCCGGCACCCCGATCTGATCCGGTCGCTCCCGTGGCATGTCGACCACGGGAGCCGACCACCGCGACGCAGCACCCGGAACAGCCCGGTACTCAGAACGACCGCAGTACCGACGAAGGCCCCCACCGCCAAATAGCGGTGGGGGCCTTCGTCTCGGTCTGGGTCAGTTCCCCTCGTGCAGGATCCCGTCGAGTACCGGACCGATCTGGGCCAGCGCCGTCGGCGTCGTCATTCCGTTGTGGTCGGAGTCGACATCGTGGGTAACGATCGACCCGACGGCGTCGGACCACTGCGCCGCACCGTCGAGGTGACCGTGATCGCCGCGACGGGCCGCGAAGAAGTCCACCCGTCCGTCGTACCGCTGCGGTCGGTACGCCTCGACGAGGTCACCGGTGCGACCGGCGCTCGCGAGGATCCGCTCGAGGTCCTCCGCCGACAACGTCGCCGGGAAGCCCGGCACCGCCCGCATCAGATCGAGCAGACGCTCAGGGGTCAACGACGTCAGGTCCGGACCGAGGTCGATGCCGAACCCGAGTCCCGCGACGACCTCACCCATGTTCTCGGAGGCCGCGACGGACCCGACCTCGACCAGGTCGCGGAAGCTGTCGAGCATGACCACGGACTCGACCCGCTCCCCCGCCGCCTGCAGCTGCACGGCCATCGCGTGCGCCACGACACCGCCGAACGACCAGCCCAGCAGGTGGTAGGGCCCGTCCGGCTGGACGTCGCGGATCTGCTCGACGTACAGGGTCGCAATCTCCTCGATTGTGTCCGGCAGCTCGCCGCCGGACAGCGCGGGCGACTGGATGCCGTACACCGGGCGGTCCGAGGACAGGTGCTGCACGAGTCCACCGTACGACCAGGACAGGCCGACGAAGGGATGCACGCAGAACAGCGGCGGCTGCGAACCGGCGCTGCGCAGCGGCAGCATCATCTGCAGCGCGGCCTCTCCTTCGACGACACCGCTGCGGGCGGCGTCGACGCGGGCCGCGATCCGGCGGGGTGTCGGATCGGTGAACATCCACTGCAGCGGCACCCGCACACCGATCCGGTCACCAACCATCGCGACCAGTCGGGTCGCGAGGAGCGAGTGGCCGCCGAGGTCGAAGAAGCCGTCGTCGACGCCGATACCCTCGGCACCCAGGACCTCCGCGAACGCCTCGACCACGATGTGCTCGCTGGGTGTGACGGGCGCGACGTACGGCGCCCGTTCCGCGAACTGCGGCTCGGGCAGCGCCCGCCGGTCGATCTTGCCCGCGCCGGTCAGCGGGATCTCGCTGATCGGAACGATCGCCGCCGGGACCATGTACGCCGGGAGCGTCTCGCCGACGAACGCGGCGAGGACCGCCGGATCGACGAGCGCGCCGTCGACCGGTAGCACGTACGCGGCGAGCGCGGTGGCGCCGCCCGGTCCGGGCACGCCGATCACGTGGGCGAACTCGACGCTCGGATGCGCGGCCAGCGCCGACTCGATCTCGCCGAGCTCGATGCGGAAACCGCGGACCTTCACCTGGAAGTCGGACCGGCCGAGGTAATCGACGATCCACTCGCCGTCCGCGCCCCGAATCCACTGCGCGACGTCGCCGGTGCGGTACATACGCTCGCCGGGCTCGCCGAACGGGTTCGCGACGAACCGCTCGGACGTCAGCCCGGTGCGGCGGTGGTAGCCACGGGCCAATGATGTCCCGAACACGTACAGCTCACCCGGGACACCGGCGGGCACCGGCCGCAGCCTGCGGTCCAGGATCACGGCCCCGACTCCGGCCAGGAGGCCACCGATCGTGACGTGTTCGCTGGGCTGCAGGCCACCGGTCGCGGTGACCCAGATCGTCGTCTCGGTCGGGCCGTAGGCGTTGACGAATTTGCGGCCCGGTGCCCACCGGGCCACCAGGTCAGCGGGGCACGCCTCGCCACCGACCACGACGACCCGCAGTTCGTCGAGTCCGTCGGGGTCGACGGACGCAAGCGAACCGGGTGTCATGAAGGTGTGCGTGACGTGCTGCTTGCGCATCAGGTCCGCGAGCTCCGCACCACCGAACACAGACGCCGGCGCCACGACCATCGTCGCGGCCGACCCGAACGCCATCAGGTATTCGAGCACGGAGGCGTCGAAGCTCGGCGAGATCACGTGCAGCACCCGGTCACCCGCGGCGATGTCGAAGCGTGTGCGCGCTTCCTCCGCGGTGGTGAAAAGGTCCCGATGGGTGACCACGACACCCTTCGGCAGGCCCGTCGATCCGGAGGTGTAGATCATGTACGCCGCCGACGCCGGATGCAGCGGGTGCGTGCGGTCGGCATCGGTGACGGGCGTCGACGGCAGCTCGGCGAGCTCCGCGGTCACGGCCGCGTCGTCGAGGAGGATCCACGGCACACCCGCACGCGGACCGTCGCCGTGCGCGGCGAGCGTCAGCCCGAGCACGGCGCCGGAGTCGGTGAGCATGTGCTCGATGCGGTCCGGCGGGTAGCTCGGGTCGATCGGCAGGAACGTGGCCCCGGTCTTCGCCGTCGCCCAGATCGCGGTGACCGACTCGATCGAGCGGGACAGCGCGATCGCAACGACGCTCTCGGTGCGGACACCGGCGGACAGCAACATCCGGGCCAACCGGTTGGACTGCTCGTCGAGGTCCCGGTAGGTCAGGCTGTCGTCGCCCTCGATGAGGGCGAGCACAGCCGGATCCACAGCGACGGCCGCCGCGAACAGATCCGGCAGGCTCCGGAAGCCGGGCCCCTGCGGTCCGCGGGCCGGCACCAGCTCGGCGCGCTGCGCCGGATCGAGCAGGTTCATCGACGCGAGTGCACCGTGCGGGGTGCGCGCGAACGCCTCTACCGCGCGGGTGACGAACCCGAGGACCTCACGGGCCCGGTCCACGGAGACCACGCCGTCGAGGAACTTCAGGCGCAGCGCCAACATGCCGTCGTACTCAGCGACGAGGGCAAGCGGGTAGTGCACGGAGTCACTGCCCGTCATGCCCGCGACGGTCATGCCGTCGATGTCGCTGCCGCCGCCTGTGCCGGAATCCGGGTAGGACTCGAACACCGCGAGGGTGTCGAACACCGTGCCCTGGCCGGCGACGGCCTGGATCTCCGGCATCCCGACGTAGTGGTGGTCGAGCAGGTCGGCCTGCTCGCCTTGGACGCGGGACAGCAGCTCGGTGACGGTTTCGGCCGCGTCGAGACGCACCCGCACCGGCAAGGTGTTGATGAACAGGCCGATCATCTCTTCGACGCCGTCGATCTGCGGCGGGCGGCCGGAGACCGTGGCGCCGAACGTGACGTCGTCGCGGCCGGTCAGGGTCCCGACGACCAGCGCCCACGCGGCCTGCACGACGGTGTTCATGGTGAACCCGTGCTCGCGACCCAACGCCACGAGCGCGTCGGACACGTCGCGGTCCAGGTGGGCTGCCAACTCGTGTGAGTCGCCGAGGTCGTCGCCGGCCTCACCGATGACGATGGTCGGTTCGTCGCTGCCCTCGAAAGCGGTCCGCCAGGCCTCCAGCGACCGACCGCGGTCCTGGCTGGACAACCAGGACAGGAAGTCCCGGTACCGACGGGCCGGCGGCAGGTGCGTGACGTCACCGTGGGTGGCGTACAGGGTGAACAGTTCCCGCAGCAGGAGCGGCGTGGACCAACCGTCGAGCAGGGCGTGATGGTTGAGCAGCATCAGCCGGTACTCGTCGTCGGCGAGCTTGACGAGGGTGAACCGGATCAACGGTGCCGCCAGCAGGTCGAAGCCCTCCGCCCGGTCCTCCTCCAGCAGTGCGGTCAGCGCAGCGTCCCGTTCGACGACCGGCACCGACGTCAGGTCCGCGGTCCGCCACGGCAGGGTGACGGTCCGCTGCACGATCTGCGCGCCGGTGCCGCCCTCGTAGCTGAACGCGACCCGCAGGTTCGGATATCGGTCCAGCAGCGCCTGCCCGGCGGCCCGGATCCGCTCCGCGTCCACCGTGCCGGTCAGGGTCAGCATCATCTGAACCTGGTAGTAGTCGGTGTCGTCGCCGGCGAGCTGCGACTGGTACAGCAGACCCTCCTGCAACGGCGACAGCGACCACACGTCCGACAGTTCCGGGTACTGCGTCTCCCAGCGGTCGATCTGCCGCTGGTCGAGCCGGACGAGGTCGAAGTCGGACGGGGTGTGCCCGCCGGCGTCGGGGCGCCCGGCGTACTCGGCGAGCGCAGTCAGCGCGGCCACCCACAGGTCGGCGAACCGCTGCACCTCGTCGCGGCTGAGCAACCCGGTCGCGTAGGACCAGGTCGCGACCAGCTTCGCGCCCGCGGTGCTGTTCACTGCGATCGCGTTGACGTCGACGACCGCGGGCACGACCATGTCGTCGTTGCGGGTTCCGGCCAGGTTGACCGGCTGCTCGTCGTCCGAAAGGGGCGCCTGCGGCTCGTCGGTCGCCGATCCGCTTCGGCCGAGGTAGTTGAACCCGATCTGCGGCGCCGCGAACCCACCCAGGGCCTCGGCGGTGTCCGGGTTGAGCCGGCTGAGCAGGCCGTAACCGATGCCGTGGTCCGGGACCGCGAGCATCTGCTCCTTGACCGCCTTGACCGTGGCGCCGAGGTCACCCTCGCCCGCGAACGCTGCGGCCAGGTCCAGACCCGCCAGGTCGAGGCGGACCGGGACCTGAGTGGTGAACCAGCCGACGGTGCGGGACAGGTCCGCGCCGGGCAGCACCTGCTCCTCGCGGCCGTGGCCCTCGAGGTTGACCAGCGCGGTCGGCTCGTCGACGCCGCGCTCGGCGCGCCATGCCACCAGCGCCATCGCGAGCGCGGTGAGCAGCCCGTCGTTGGCGGTGCCGTGGAACTTGCGGGGCAGCACGGTGAGGACCGTCTCGGCGATCTCCGCCGGAACCTCGACGTGTAGATCCGCCACAGTCGCGACGACGTCGCGCGCCGGGTCGAGCGGCCGGGACCCGAGATCCGGGTCGGGGCCGCCCAAAATGCCGCGCCAGAGGTCCAGTTCCGCGACGCGACGCTCCGACCGCGCCTCGTCGACGAGGCCGTGCGCCCAACGGCGCACCGAGGTGCCGACCGGGGCGAGGTCGACGGACTGGCCGTGCGAGAGCTGGCCCCACGCAGTGACGAGGTCGCCGCTGATGATCGGCCAGGACACCCCGTCCACGGCGAGGTGGTGCACGACCAGCATCAACCGGCCGGGCGCATCCTCGGCCTCGGGCACGAACCAGACGGCCTGCAGCATCACGGCGTCGGCCGGATCGAGGCGATCGGCGGCGGCGTCGAGTTCGACGGCCGCGACATCGACGAAGTCACCGGAGAAGGCGACCGTGTGGACGAGGTCGCCCGCGTCGATAGCACCGAACTCCACGACCTCGAGGAAGGGCACACCGTCGGTGACGGTCAACCGCGACCGGAGCATGTCGTGGTGATCGAGAACGGCCTGCACCGCACCGGTGAGGTCGGCGACGTCGACGTCCCGCGGGAGAGTCAGGATCTCGGTTTGCGAGAATCTGTCGTAGCTGCGGCCGTGCTTGATCATCCACTGTCCGATCGGCGACAGCGGCATCTCGCCGATTCCGCCGCCGGGCAGTTCCTCGAGGACCTCGAGTTCGACGCCGGCCGCGGCCGCAGCGAGCGCGGCGACGGTCCGGTGCTCGAACACCATCTTCGGGGTGAGAACGACGCCGGCCGACTTGGCCCTCGCGACCAGCTGGATCGACAGAATGCTGTCGCCGCCAAGCGCGAAGAACGAGTCGTCGACGCCGACGGAATCGAGGCCGAGCAGCTGCGCGAACAGCTCGCACAGCACCTTCTCGGTGTCGGTGCTCGGGGCCCGCGACGTCCCGACCCGGGCCGCGAAGTCCGGCGCGGGCAGGGCCTTCCGGTCCAGCTTGCCGCTGCGGTTGAGCGGGAACTCGTCGAGGGTGACGAACACCGCCGGCACCATGTACTCCGGCAGGCTGCGGCTGAGCGCGGCGGCCAGCGCCGCCTCGTCGACCACGGCACCCGGAGCAGCCACGACGTAGCCGACGAGCAGCTGCTGGCCGGGGGCGTCCTCCCGCACCACCGCCGCCGCCTGTGCGACCGAGTCCTGCTCGTGCAGAACCGCCTCGATCTCGCCGAGTTCGATCCGCAGACCACGCAGCTTGACCTGGAAGTCGGCGCGGCCGAGGTAGTCCAGTTCACCGGACGTGGTCCAGCGCGCGAGATCACCGGTCCGATACATGCGGGAACCGGTGTCGCCGAACGGGTTCGCGACGAACCGGTCCGCGGTCTGACCGAACATGGCGCCGTAGCCTCGACCGACCGCGACACCGCCGACGTACAGCTCACCGGCGACCCCGATCGGCGCGGGCCGCAGCCGGCCGTCCAGGACGTGGAGCTCCACCCCGGGGATCGGCGCACCGATCGGCACGGCGCCGCGTTCCTCCCGCGACACCTCGTGGAAGGACACGACGTCCGACGCCTCGGTCGGGCCGTAGCTGTTGAACACCCGCAGTCCGCCGTCGATCAGCGAACGCAGCGGCGTGAGCTTGACCGCCTCGCCGCCGAGGAACAACATCCGCAGCCGTGCCAGCACGCCGTCGGTGTCGGCGTCGGCGACCGCCTCGAACGCGGTCGGCGACATGTTCATCACCGCAACGGGATTCGCGGCGAGGACCCCGAGGATGGCCTCCGGGTCGAAGCCGTCCCCCGCCAGGTGCACGGTGGCACCGGAGGTCAGGGCGGCCCACACGTTCTTCTGGGTCAGGTCGAAGCTCGGCGATGACGCGACCAGGACGCCGTCACCGGCGGTCAGGCCCAGCTCGCGCCGGTACCAGTCGACGGTGTTCGCGATGCCGGCCATCGGCACCAGCGTCGGCTTCGGGCGACCCGTCGAACCGGACGTGGAGATCACGTAGCCGAGTCGCGCGCCCGAGTCGGGTTCGGTCCACGGGTCGGCCGGGCCGGCCTGGCCGGCCGCCGGGGCGGCGAAGGCCAGGACGGCAGCGCGCTCGAGACGCGCCCCGACCCCGGTGGTTCCGATCCACTCGGCGGTCGAGACCAGCGCGCGGGCGCGGGTGTCGGCGAGCAGCGCCGCGATCCGGTCCACCGGGTGCGCCGGGTCGACCGGCGCGTATGCGGCGCCGACCTTCCACGCGGCGAGCATACCGACGATCCAGTCGACGGACCGGCCCACGGCCAGCGCGACCACGTCGTCGCGGCCGACGCCGACCGAGGTCAGCTGCGCCGCAAGAGCATTCGCACGGTCATCGAGGTCGCGGTAGGACACCGCGAGTCCGCCGTCGGCGACCGCCACCGCATCCGGCGTGCCGGCCACCTGCGTGGCGACGAGGCCGAGCAAGGTGCCCTCGCCGACCGCCGACTCGGCGCCGCGGCCGAGTTCGGCGATCCGCGCGCGCTCGTCGGGCCCGAGCAGGTCCACGTCGCCCAGGCGGATCGACGGATCCGCCGACACCTGTGCGAGCACCCGCAGGAACCGGTCCGCGAAACCGCGGACGGTGGACGCGTCGAACAGGTCCGCCGCGTAGCTCAGCGACGCCGCGATGTCCGCGGGCGCCCCGTCCTCCGCGTAGGTCTCCTGCAGCCCGAGTGTCAGGTCGAACTTCGCCGGCTCCGGTCCGGAGTCGACCGCGCCGACCGCGAGGCCGGGCAGCTCGAACGTCGCCTGCTCCAGGTTCTGGAACGTGAGCATCACCTGGAACAGCGGCGAGTGCGACGTCGACCGCTGCGGGTCGAGCACCTCGACGAGCCGCTCGAACGGGATATCGGTGTTGCCGAACGCCCCGAGGTCGCTCTCCCGGACCGCGGCGAGCAGGTCGGTGAACGTGAGGTCCGGATCGACCTGGGCGCGCAGCACCAGCGTGCCGACGAACATGCCGACCAGGTCGTCGAGCGCGGCGTCGCCGCGACCGGCGGACGGGGTGCCGACGGCGATGTCCGTGGTGCCGGACAAGCCGGCGAGCAGCACCGACAGCGCGGCGTGCATGACCATGAACACGCTGGCGCCGCCTGCGCGGGCCACGTCGACCAGCGCGCGGTGCGTGACTGTGTCGATCGTGAACCCGACCGTGTCACCGGCGAGGGACTGCACCGGCGGCCGCGGACGGTCGGTGGGCAGTTCCAGCTGCGTCGGCAGGTCGGCGAGCGCCTCCTGCCAGTACGCGATCTGCCGTGCCGCGACCGACTGCGGGTCGCTCTCGTCGCCAAGCACCTCCCGCTGCCAGATCGCGAAATCGGCGTACTGCACCGGCAGCGGCGACCACTGCGGGTCGAGGCCCGCGGTGCGCGACCCGTAGGCGACCATGACGTCGCGGGCCAGGGGCGCCATCGACGAGCCGTCACCGGCGATGTGGTGCACGACGACGACGAGCACCCGCTCGGTCGGTGCCGTCTCGAACAGCGCGATCCGCAACGGCGGCGCGACGGTGACGTCGAACCCGCCGGACGCGAACGAGGTGACCGCGGCGAGGAGATTCGCCTCCGCGACGCGGCGCGGCGCGAGCACCGGCATCACGTCGTCGGCAGGCAGCACCACCTGGTGCGGCTCCCGACCGGTCGCGGGGTACACGGTCCGCAGGGTCTCGTGCCGTTCCACCACGTCCGCGACGGCGGCGGCGAGGGCATCGACGTCGAGGTTGCCGGACAGTCGCACTGCGAGCGGGATGTTGTATGCGGCGGAGTCGGTGTCGAACTGGTTGAGGAACCACATGCGACGCTGCGCGAGCGACAGCGGAATCTGCTGCGGTCGGGTGGCCGGGACCAGCGCGGGACGTGTGATGCCCTGCGCGCGAACCGAGTCCACATGGGCGGCCAGCGCGGCGACCGTCGGCGCGTCGAACACCTGACGCACACCGAGATCGATGCCGAGGACCGAGCCGACACGGGCGGTGACCCGGGTCGCCGACAGCGAGTTGCCACCGAGGTCGAAGAAGCTGTCCGTCGACCCGACCCGGGCAACGCCGAGGACCTCGGCGAACACACCGGCCACGATCTCCTCGGTCGCGGTCCGCGGCGGCACGTGTGCGCCGGTGACCGTGACGATCTCGGGTTCGGGCAGTGCGCGGGTGTCGAGCTTGCCCGCAGGGGTGGTCGGCAGTTCGTCGAGCACGACGATCGCCGACGGCACCATGTACGCGGGCAGTGTCCCGGCGACGTGCGCCGAAACCTCGGCGATCCGGACGTCGGCACCGGGAGCCGCGAGCACGTACGACACCAGGTGGGTCTCGCCGGACTCGGCGACGTGACCGGCGGTGTACGCGAAGTCGATTCCCGGATACGCCGCAAGCGCGGTGTTGATCTCGCCGAGTTCGATACGGAAGCCGCGGACCTTGACCTGGGAATCGGAGCGGCCGAGGTACTGCAGGCGCGGAGCGACACCATCCCCGGTCCAGCGAACCACGTCACCGGTGCGGTACATCCGGGCGCCCGCAGCGCCGAACGGATCGGCGACGAAGCGATCCGATGTCAGCCCCGCCCGTGCGTGGTAGCCGCGGGCGAGTTCGGGTCCGGCGACGTACAGCTCGCCGGCCACGCCGACCGGCACAGGCCGGAGCCTGGAGTCGAGCACCAGCGCCTCGACGCCGAGCGTCGGGCCGCCGATCGCGATCGGCTCGTCGGGGTCCATCGGGCCGTCGATCGCGACCGCGATCGTCGCCTCGGTGGGGCCGTACATGTTGTACATCGCGCGGCCGCGGGCCCAGCGCTGCGCCAGTTCGGGCGGGCAGGCGTCGCCGCCGGTGCCGACCATCACCAGCCGGTCGAGGCCGCGTTCGTCCACGGACGCGAGGGCCGCAGGCGTGATGAACGCGTGGGTGACCTCCGCGTCCCGCAGCAGGGCGGTGAGTTCCGCGCCGCCGAACACGGTGGGCGGGGCGATCACCAGTGTGGCGCCGGACCCGAAGGCCATCAGGAACTCGAGGATCGATGCGTCGAAGCTCGGCGTGGTCACGTGCAGCACGCGCGATGCCGGGCTCAGCGCACAGCGGGAGCGCAGATCCGCGGCCAGGTTGTGCAGGCCCCGGTGAGTGACGGTGACGCCCTTGGGCAGACCCGTCGACCCCGACGTGTAGATCAGATACGCCGCGTTGCCGACGTCGAGCGGCCCGACGCGGTCGGCGTCGCCGATCGCCTCGGCCGACTGCCGCGCCCACTCCGTGGCGAAGTCCGGGTCGTCGAGCACCAGCCAGTCGACGGCGTCGTCGAACGACCCGCGGTGTTCGCTGACCGTGAGGCCGAGGGAGGCCCCGGAGTCGGCGAGCATGTGCGCGATCCGGTCGGCCGGGTAGTTCGGGTCCACCGGCAGGAACGCGGCACCCGACTTGGCTACGGCCCACACCGCGGTGACCGATTCGATCGACCGCGAGAGCCCGAGCGCGACAAAGCTTTCCGGGCCGACGCCGTGGTCTGCCAGGATCCGGGCGAGCCGGGTGGAGCGCTCGTCGAGTTCCCGGTAGCTCACCACGTCGTCGCCGAATGTGAGCGCGGTGGCGGCCGGGTCCACTAGGGCGGCTGCGGACAGCATGTCCGGCAGTGTGCGGGCGCCCACGTCGGCGTGGCCGCGGACCGGCGCCAGCGTCGCCGTCTCCGCGGCGTCGAGGATCACGATGTCCCCGACGGGCACCGACGGTTCGGTGACGATCGCGGTGAGGATCCGCGACATCCGGGCGGCGAACCGGTGGACGGTGTCCGCGTCGAAGATGTCGGTGGCGTAACCGAAGCGGACGGTCATGCCTTCGGCGCGGCCCTGCGCGTCGAGTCGCTCGGCGTACGACAGTTCCAGGTCGAACTTCTCGACGTGGCTGTCGTCAGCGACGCCGCTGACGGTCAGGCCGGGCAACTCGAATCGTTCCTCGCCGACGTCGTCGGTCGACAGCACCACCTGGAACAGCGGCGAGTGCGACGTGGAGCGAGCCGGGTCGAGGAGGTCGACGAGCCGCTCGAACGGTAGGTCGGCGTGCGCGAACGCACCCAGGTCCACTTCCCGGGACTGTGCGAGCAGTGCCGCGAAGTCCCGCGCGGCGTCCACCTCGGTGCGCAGCACCAGGGTGTTGACGAACATGCCGACGAGGTCGTCGAGGGCGCGTTCGCCGCGGCCGGCGATCGGGGTGCCGACGGCGATGTCCGTGGTGCCGGACAGCCGGGCGAGCAGCACGGCCAGCGCGGAGTGCATCACCATGAACAGCGTGGCGCCACCGGCGGTCGCGATCTCCCGCAGCCCCGCGTGAGTCTGCGCGTCGATCGCGAACTCGACCGTCGCGCCCTGCTGGGTGCGGTCGGCCGGACGGGGCCGGTCGGTCGGCAGGGCCAGCACTTCGGGGACCCCTGCGAGGGCCTCGGTCCAGTACGTCACCTGCTCGGCGGCGAGGGACTGCGGATCGTCCTCGGCACCGAGCAGGTCCCGCTGCCACAGCGTGTAGTCCGCGTACTGCACCTCCAGCGGCGCCCAGGCGGGTGCCTCGCCGGCCGTGCGGGCCAGGTAGGCGACCATGATGTCGCGGGCCAGCGGCGCCGTCGACGAGCCGTCGCCGGAGATGTGATGCACGACGAAGGCGAGGACGTGCTCGTCCGCCGCGACCCGGTACAGGGCGACCCGGACCGGAGCCTGTGCGGTCACGTCGAACGGGGCGAGCGCGAATTCGCGGACCACCGTGGCGATCTCGTCGGCGGTGACGTCGACGGGCGCGAGGTCGGTGACGACGTCGTCGACGCCGAGGATCACCTGGTGCGGGCCGTCCGCCGAGTCCGGGAACACCGTGCGGATCGACTCGTGGCGGGCGACGACGTCACGGACCGCGGCGGCCATCGCGACCACGTCGAGGTCGCCGGTCAGCCGGACCGCGAGCGGGATGTTGTACGCGGCGGAGTCGGTGTCGAAGCGGTTGAGGAACCACATCCGCTGCTGCGCGAGGGAGAGCGGGATCCGCTCCGGGCGCGGCTTCGCCTCGAGGACCGGCCGGGTGTGGCCGGTGCCCGCGTGTTCGACCTGCTGCGCGAGACCGGCGACGGTCGGCGCGTCGAACAGGGCACGCACGGCGAGCGTGGTGCCGAGCGCGGCGTTGACGCGGGCGATCACCCGCGTCGCGACTAGCGAGTTGCCGCCGAGGTCGAAGAAGCTGTCGGTGGCCCCGACCCGGTCGAGTCCGACGACCTCCGCGAACACGGCGGCGACGATCTCCTCGACGGGTCCACGCGGCGCGACGTACTCGGCCTGTCCGACCTCGATGGTCGGGGTCGGCAACGCGCGGCGGTCCAGCTTGCCGCTCGAGTTCAGCGGCATCTCGTCGAGCACGACGAACGCAGCCGGGACCATGTAGCCCGGCAGCCGCTCCCCTAGGTACGACTTCAGTTCCGCCGCCGCTGCCGAGCCCACCAGGTACGCCACCAACTGGTCGCCGGTGTGCGGGTCGCTGTGCAGCACCACGACGGCCTGCTCGACCGCCGGGTTCGCCGACAACGCCGACTCGATCTCGCCGAGCTCGATCCGCAGACCGCGCAGCTTGACCTGGAAGTCGGTGCGGCCCAGGAACTCCAGCTGGCCCTCGGCGTTCCAGCGCACCAGGTCGCCGGTGCGGTACATCCGGGATCCGGTGTCGCCGAACGGGTTCGCGACGAACCGATCCGCGGTGAGGTCGGGGCGTCCGACGTAGCCTCGGGCCAGCTGGTCACCACCGTGGTACAGCTCGCCGGCGATGCCGACGGGCACCGGGCGCAGCCGCGCGTCGAGCACGTAGGCGGTGGTGTTCCATACGCCCCGGCCGATCGGCACGATCGTGTCCCCGGCCGCGGCCGCGTCGAACGCGGTTGTGGTGATCGCGGCCTCGGTGGGTCCGTAGGTGTTCTCGACTGCGGTACCGAGGGCCGCGACACGGCGTGCGGTCTGCGGCGTCAGCGCCTCGCCGCCGGCGAGGACGTGGCGCATCGAGTCCGGCATGCCCATGTCGGGGCTGGCGAGCAGCATCTCGAGAAGGGACGGAACGAACTCGGCGATGGTGATGCCCTCCGCGGCCATCACCGCGGCCTGGTAATCGGGATCGCGGTGCCCGTCGGGACGCAACACGATCACGCGGCCGCCGACCTGCAGCGCGGCGAAGCATTCCCACACCGACACGTCGAACGTGATCGGCGCTTTCTGCATCACCCGGTCCGCGGCGCTCATGCCGAAGTGGGCGTGCATCCACCGGGTCTGGTTCGTGATCGCGGCGTGCGTGACCGCGACGCCCTTCGGCCGACCGGTCGAGCCGGACGTGTAGATGACGTACGCGGTGTGCTCCGGGCGCAGCGGCACGATCCGCTCGGCGTCGGTCACCGGCGACCCGTCCCGACCGGCGTCGTCGAGGGTGTCGACGTACAGCACCGGACGGTCCGCGGGCAGGTCCACGCCGTCCATAGTGGTCGTCAGCACCAGCCGCGGGTCGGCGGACTCGAGCACGTACGCAGTGCGGTCCGCGGGGTGGTCCGGGTCGATCGGCACGTACGCGCCACCGGCCTTGACGATCGCGTACATGCCGACCATCAGGTGCAGCGAGCGACGCATCGCGAGACCGACGAGCGTCTCGGGTCCGACACCGGAGTCGATCAGCCTGCGCGCCAAACAGTTTGCGGCAGCGTCGAACTCGGCGTAGGTGAGCTGCCGGCCTTCGTAGGACACCGCGACCTCACCCGGGGTGCGGGCGACCTGCTCGTCGAACAGCGACACCAGGGTGGCAGGCGCCAGTTCGGTGGCGGTCTGATTCCACTCCCGGAGCACCCGCTCACGCTCGGCCGGGGCGAGGATCTCCACATCGCCCACCCGCAGCGCCGGGTCGGTGGCGACAGCGGTGAGGATCCGCACGAAACGGTCCGCGAAACCGGCGACGGTGGACTCGTCGAACAGGTCGGTCGCGTAGGTGAAGTACGCGTACATGCCGTCCGCGTCCCCGCCCTCGGTAACCGCGTCGCCGAGGGTCAGGTCCAGGTCGAACTGGGTGACCTCGGCGCCCGGGTCGAGAGCGCTGATGGTCAGGCCCGGCAGCTCGAACTCGGCCCGCTCCTGGTTCTGCAGCGACAGCGACACCTGGAACAGCGGGTGGTGTGCGGTGGAGCGGGCAGGGTTGAGCACGTCGACGAGGCGCTCGAACGGAATGTCCGTGTGGCCGAACGCGCCGAGATCGGAGTGCCGGACCCGATCGAGCAGGTCCGCGAACTTCTCGTCGCCGTCCACCTGGGCGCGCAGCACGATGGTGTTGACGAACATGCCGACGAGGTCGTCGAGCGCGGCGTCACCGCGGCCGCCGATCGGGGTGCCGATCGCGATGTCGGATTCACGGGTCAGACGCGCGAGCAGCACCGACAGCGCGGCGTGCAGCACCATGAAAGGGGTGGCGCCGTGCGCGGCCGCCAGTCGGTGCACGGCCAGGCGGATGTCCTCGCCGATCGCGAACATGTGGCGGCCGCCGCGCATCGACTGCTCCGCCGGGCGGGGCCGGTCGGTCGGCAGGTCCAGTGCGTCCGGCAGCCCGGCGAGCGTGCTGGTCCAGTAGTCGATCTGCTGGGCGGCGAGCGACTGTGCATCGTCTTCGGAGCCGAGCAGGTTCCGCTGCCAGATCGCGAAGTCGGCGTACTGCACCGGCAGCGGAAGCCACTGCGGCGCATCCCCGTTGGCGCGAGAAATGTACGCGATCATGACGTCCCGGGCGAGCGGCGCCATCGACATGCCGTCAGCGCTGATGTGGTGCACCACCATCACCAGGACGTGTTCGGTGCCTTCGGGTCGTTCCGCAGGCTCCACTCCTGCGCTTTCGGGTCGTTCCGCAGGCTCCACTCCTGCGCCACCGACGCGGAGCAGACGGGCCCGCACCGGCGGCGCCGCCGTGACATCGAATCCGGTGGACAGCAGTTCGATCACCGTGGCGGGCAGGTCGGCTTCCGGCACCGTCACCGGCGCCAGGTCGAGTGCCATGTCGGCGGCCGGGAGGACCACCTGGTGCGGTCCGTCGACGGAGTCGGGGAACACCGTCCGCAGCGACTCGTGCCGGGCGACGATGTCCCCGACGGCCGCGGCCAGCGCCGCGGTGTCGAGATCGCCGGACAGCCTGATCGCCATCGGGATGTTGTAGGCCGCCGAATCGGGATCGAACCGGCTGAGGAACCACATCCGCTGCTGCGCGAGCGACAGCGGCACCAGATCCGGGCGCGGCGCCGCAACGAGCGCGGGCCGGGCCGCACCGGCGGTGCCGGCGTGCTCGAACCGCTGCGCCAGTTCGGCGACGGTGGGGGCCTCGAACAGGTCCCGCACACCGATGCGGGACTCGAGCGCCGAGTTGACGCGGGCGATCACGCGAGTCGCGACCAGCGAGTTGCCACCGAGGTCGAAGAAGCTGTCGTGGATGCCGACCCGCTCCGCTCCGAGCACCTCGGCGTAAACCGCCGCGATCGCTTCCTCGACCGCGTCCCGCGGGGCGACGAATTCGGTTACCGCCGCGAGGAAGTCCGGTGCGGGCAGCGCCCGTCGATCCAGCTTGCCGTTCGCGGTGAGCGGGAACTCGTCGAGGACGACGAGCGCCGACGGCACCATGTACGCGGCGAGGAACTCGCCGATGAACGCGAGCACCGCGTCGGCGTCGACGGTGGCACCCGCCTCGGGCACCAGGTATCCGACCAACCGGTCGCCGGTGTGCTCGTCTGACCGCACCAGCACCGCCGACGCCGCAACGCCCTCGTACCGCAGCAGCGCCGACTCGATCTCGCCGAGCTCGATGCGGAAGCCACGCAGCTGCACCTGGAAGTCGCTGCGGCCCAGATACTCCAGCTGCCCGTCGGCGTTCCAGCGCGCCAGGTCACCGGAGCGGTACATCCGCTCCCCGGCGGCAACATTCCCCGTCGCTGCGCTCGCCCCGCCCACGAACGGGTTCGCGACGAACCGGTCCGACGTCAGGTCGGGGCGGCCCAGGTAGCCGCGCGCCAGCTGCCCGCCGTGGACGTACATCTCGCCGACCACACCGACCGGTGCCGGCTGCAGCCGTGAATCGAGCACGTACACACCCATGCCGGGCAGGCCGCGGCCGATGACGCTGGCCTTGGACTCGGCCGCGAACGCGCGGTCCAGCTCCAGGTACGACACGTGCACCGTGGTCTCGGTGATGCCGTACATGTTGACCAGACGCGGAGCGTCCTCGGCATGGCGCTCGTACCATCGCTCCAGCTGCCCGAGGTCGAGGGCCTCGCCGCCGAAGATCACGTACCGCAGGCTGAGCCGATCGGAGACAGACCTGTCCCCTGCGACGTCGCCGGAGGTTCGGTCGGCCTCCGCGAGCTGGTAGAACGCCGACGGCGTCTGGTTGAGCACCGTCACCCGCTCGCGCCGCAGCAGTTCCAGGAACTCCTCCGGCGACCGCGACGTCAGGTAGTCGACGATGACGAGCTCACCGCCGAACAGCAGCGGACCCCACAGCTCCCACACCGAGAAGTCGAACGCGTAGCTGTGGAACATCGTCCACACGTCGGTCTCGTCGAACCCGAACTTGGTCTGCGTGTTCGCCATCAGCGTCAGCACGTCCACGTGCGGCACCACGACGCCCTTGGGGCGGCCGGTGGAGCCGGACGTGTAGATCACGTACGCGGGGTGCTGCGGCGACAGCGGCGCCGTGCGGTCCGCGTCGGTGACCGGCGCGGCCGACACCCCGGCCAGCCGATCCGCGAGGTTCGGCGAATCGAGCAGCAGCTGCGGAACGTCGTTGTCCGGCAACGATTCCACATCGGCGACCGTCGACAGCAGCACCACCGGCCTCGCGTCGCCCAGCATGTACGCCAAGCGGTCCTGCGGGTAGGTGACGTCCACTGGCACGTAGCCGCCGCCCGCGGTGACCACCGCGAGGAGCGCGACGACGAGGTCGGTGGTGCGCGGCATCGCGACCGCGACCATCGACTCCGGGCCGACGCCCTCGGCGATCAGCACCCGCGCGAGGCGGTTCACGCGGTCGGCGAGCTCGCCGTAGGTGAGGCGGTCGTCGCCCGCCGCGACCGCGGTCCGGTCCGCATGCGTGAGCGCCTGCGCGGCGAACGCATCGGCGAGCGTGCCCGCCGGCGCCGCGACGCCGGGATCGACCCACCCGGTCAGCACCCGAGCCCGCTCGGACTCGTCGAGCACGTCCGCCGCGGCGACCCGCAGATCGGGCGTCTCGGCGAACGCGGTGAGCACCCGCAGCACCCGGTCCAGCAGCGCCCGCACCCGGTCGGCGTCGTAGATACCGGTCAGGTACTTCATCTGCAGGTTCAACCGGTCCGCGACGCTGGCGACCAGGGTCAGCGGGTAGTGCGTGGAGTCCATGCCGCGCAGACCGGTGACCCGCATGCCGTCGATGTCGGCGGCCTGGGCCAGGGCCTCCTGGTCGACCGGGTAGGACTCGAACACGGTCAGCGTGTCGAAGGCGGCGCCCGTGCCGACGGCCTGCTGGATCTCGGACAGACCCAGGTAGTGGTGGTCGAGGAGCGCGGCCTGCTCGGTCTGCACGCGGGTGAGCAGTTCGGTGAGCGTCTCCGCCGGATCGAGCGTCACCCGCACCGGGAGGGTGTTGATGAACAGGCCGATCATCGACTCGACACCGGGCAGGTCCGCGGGGCGACCGGAGACGGTCGATCCGAAGACGACGTCGGTGCGCGACGTCAGCGCCGACAGCACGACACCCCACGCCGCCTGCACGACGGTGTTCAGGGTGACGCCCTGCCTGCGGGCGAGGGCAGTGAGGTCCGCGGTCAGGCCCTCCGAGGCGAGCACGGACAGGTCGGCGGAGTCGACCGAACCGTCACCCTCACCGACGGCCAGCAGGGACGGTTCGTCGACGCCGGCGAAGGCGTCCTGCCATGCGGTGGTCGAGGCGTCGCGATCACGGTCGGACAGCCACACCAGGAAGTCCCGGTACTCGCCGACGGGCGGCAAGGTGGATGCGTCGCCACCGGTGGCGTACAGGTACAGCAGGTCCTTGAGCAACAGCGGCGTCGACCAGCCGTCGAGCAGGACGTGGTGGTTGGTCGAGAGCATCCGGTACCGGCCGCCACCGAGGTCGGCGAGGGTGAATCGGATCAGCGGCGGCGTCGCCATGTCGAATCCGCGGGCACGGTCGCGCCGGAGCAGATCGTCGAACGCGGCCTCCGGGTCGGCTTCTGCTCCGAGATCGACCTTCTGCCAAGGCAGTTCGACGTCCGACGGCACGATCTGCACCGGCTCACCGGACGCCGTGTCGAATGCGACGCGCAGGTTCGCGTGCCGACGCAGCAGCGCCTGACCGGCCGCTCGCAGACGGTCGGCGTCGACGGTGCCGTCGAGGTCGAGCACCGTCTGCACCATGTAGGCGTCGAGGTGTTCGCCGGCGAACTGGGCATGGAAGAGCAGGCCCTCCTGCAGCGGCGACAGCGACCAGACGTCCGCGAGATCCGGGTGCCGGGCCTCGAGCGTGTCGACACCGGCCTGGTCGAGCGCGACCAGCGGCAGGTCGGACGGGGTGAACCCGCCGGCTCCCTGGGTGTCGGCGTGGGCGACGAGCGCGGTCAGCGCGGCCACCCACAGGTCGGCGATCTCCCGTGCCTGCGCGGCGTCCAGCACACCGGTGGCGTAGGAGAAGGTGGCGCCGAGGCGGGTGCCGTCGGCGGTGTCGATGGCGGACGCGTTGATGTCGAGCACGACCGGCGCGGTCATGCCGGCGTCACGGACGCCGCCGACGGTGGCGGACTCGGAGTCCGGCACCCAGGGGGCGTCGACTCCGGACGCGGTGGCCGCGACCCGGCCCAGGTAGTTGAAGCCGATCTGCGGGGCGGGCAGGTCCCGCAGCGCGGCACCGCCGTCGGCGTCGAGGTAGCGGAGCATTCCGAAGCCGATGCCGTGGTCCGGGATCGTCAGCAGCTGTTCCTTGACCCGCTTGAGCGCGGCGCCCGCGGCGGGACCGCCGGCGAATGCGTCGTCGAGGTCGATGCCGTCGACTCCGAGCCGCACAGGGAACGCGCTGGTGAACCAGCCGACGGTGTTCGCGAGGTCGGCGCCGGGTACGGCCTGCTCCTCGCGGCCGTGGCCTTCGAGGGTGACGAGCGCTCCGGGTGCGTCCACACCCCGGTCCCGTCGCCACTTGGCGACGGCCAGTGCGAGCGCGGTGAGCAGGCCGTCGTTGGTGGTGCCGTGCACCATTGCGGGCACCCGGCCGAGCACGGCCTCGGCGACGTCGGCCTCGAGTTCGATGCGCAGGTCCTCGATCGTCGACACCGTGTCGACGGACGGGTCGAGCGCGCGGGATCCGAGCAGCGGATCCTCGCTGCCCAGGATGGACTGCCACAGTGGCAGTTCCGGCATGCGGGCCGGGGCCTCGTCGACGAGCCCGTGCGCCCAGCGCCGGAAGGAGGTGCCGACCACGGACAGCTCCGCACCCTGCCCCTGCGTGGTGCGGTACCAGGCGAGCGCGAGATCGGGGACGAGTGCGCGCCAGGAGACGCCGTCGACCACCAGGTGGTGGGCGACGACGAGGAGGCGGCCCGCGCCGCCCTGAGTGGGGTCGAGCCAGACGAACTGGATCATCGATCCCGCGTCGGGGTCGAGTCGGGTTGCCGCGCGGCGCATCTCGGCCTCGGCGAGGGACGAGAACGCGTCGGTGCCGGGCAGGTCGGTGACCGGGACGCGGGTGACGACGGCGTCGGCGGACACGTCACCGGCGGCGGACACCTCGAGGCGGCCGCCGTCGCGCACCAGGCGCGACCGCAGCATGTCGTGATGGTCGAGGACGGTCTGCACGGTGGCGTGCAGGTCGGCCTCGGCGACCTCGGCGGGCAGGGTCAGCAGCACGGCCTGCGAGAACTCGTCGAACTCGCGCAGGTGCTCGATCATCCACCGCATGATCGGGGTGAGCGGCATCTCGCCGACACCGCCGCCAGGCAGCTCCTCGAGGACGACTGCGTCCTCGCCCACCGTTGCGACCTTGGCGAGGGCCGCGACCGTCCGGTGCTCGAACACGGCACGGGGCGGGAAATGGATGCCGGCGGCCTTCGCGCGGGACACCAGCTGGATCGACATGATCGAGTCGCCGCCGAGGGCGAAGAACGAGTCGTCGACACCGACCGAGTCCAGCCCGAGCAGCTGCGCGAACAGCTCGCACAGCACCCGCTCGACCTCCGAGTCCGGGCCACGTGAGGTGCGGACCCGGGCCGCGAGATCCGGTGCGGGCAGCGCCTTCCGGTCCAGCTTGCCGCTCCGGTTGAGCGGGAACTCGTCGAGGGTGACGAACACCGCAGGCACCATGTACTCGGGCAGCCGGTGACCCAGAGCGGCGACCAGTGCCGCCTCGTCCACCGCGACACCCGGAGCGGGCACGACGTACCCGACGAGCAGCTGCTGCCCCGGAGTGTCCTCCCGCACCAGCACCGCCGCCTGCGCGACGGCATCGTGGTCGCGCAACGCGGCCTCGATCTCGCCGAGCTCGATCCGCAGACCACGCAGCTTCACTTGGAAGTCGGTGCGACCCAGGTAGTCCAGTTCGCCGGACGCCGTCCAGCGTGCGAGGTCGCCGGTCCGGTACATCCGGGACCCGGCACCACCGAACGGGTTCGCGACGAACCGGTCCGCGGTCTGCCCGGCCATGGCACCGTAGCCGCGGCCGACGCCGACGCCGCCGACGTACAGCTCGCCGGGCACGCCGGCGGGCTGCAACCGCAGACGCTCGTCCAGGACGAAAGTGTCGATCCCGGGCAGGGGAGTCCCGATCGGCACCGAGCCGCGTTCCTCGCGGCCGACCTCGTGGAACGACACGACGTCCGATGCCTCGGTGGGGCCGTAGCTGTTGAACACCCGCAGCCCACCGTCGATCAACGACCGCAGCGGCGGCAGTTTCACGGCCTCGCCACCGAGGAACAGCATCCGCAGCCGCGCCAACACACCGTCGGCGTCGGCGTCGACGACGGCCTCGAACGCGGACGGTGACATGTTCATCACCGCAACGGGATTCGCGGAGACGAGCGCCAGGATCCGATCCGGGTCGAAGCCGGGGTCGGCGAGGTGGACAGTGGCACCGGACGTCAGCGCCGCCCACACGTTCTTCTGCGTCAGGTCGAAGCTCGGCGACGACGCGATCAGCACACCGTCACCCGCCGCGAGGGCCAGCTGCCGCCGGTACCAGTCGACGGTGTTCGCGATGCCCGTCATCGGCACCAGCGTCGGCTTCGGCCGTCCCGTCGACCCGGACGTCGTGATGACGTAGCCCAGTCGG
Organism: Rhodococcus sp. Q; assembly: GCF_005503035.1. NCBI lineage: Bacteria > Bacillati > Actinomycetota > Actinomycetes > Mycobacteriales > Nocardiaceae > Rhodococcus > Rhodococcus sp. Q. The sequence goes on along the minus strand of NZ_SCOY01000017.1, from coordinate 54,435 downwards.
GCATCGGAATCGACGGCTCCGGCAGTGCCGCCGAAGGGGACGTCCGCACCGTCTTCGGGGACCGTCAGCACGAGCGCACCCGCGAGTGCGTCGCCCACACCGGCGCGGGCAATCCACTCCGGGGTCGACACGACGACCGGTGCCTGCGTGTCGGTCACCAGCGCGGAGATCCGGTCGAGCGGGCTGGCGGGGTCGACGGGCGCGTACGCCGCGCCGACCTTCCACGCCGCGAGCATGCCGACAATCCACTCCGCGGACCGGTCCAGCACCAGCGCGACGACGTCGTCACGGCCGATTCCGTTGTCCGCCAACAGGGTGGCCAGAGCGTCGGCGCGGCCGACGATCCGGCCGTAGGTGTGGGCCTCCCCCGCCGCGGTGACCGCAACCGTGTCCGGCGCGGCCGAGGCCGCGTCACCGACAAGGTCGATCAGAGACCGCTCCAGCACCGGTGCCGCGGCGCCACGCGAGTGCGACAGCAGCAGGTCACGCTCGGCGGCGTCGAGCAGGTCGAGATCACCGAGCGCGACGTCCGGCGCGGAGAGCAGCACCTCGAGCAGCTGCAGGAAGCGGGCCGCCAATCCGCGGACGGTCGACTCGTCGAACAGCGCCGTCGCGTAGCTCAGCGAGGACACCATGTCCGCGGGCTCACCGGACTCGCCGCGTGCGTCGCTGACCGTCAGCTGCAGGTCGAACTTCGCGACGTCGAAGTCGGAGGTCAGTCCGCTCACGGTCAGACCGGGCAGCTCGAAGTTCGCCTGCGCGTTGTTCTGCATCGTGAACATCGCCTGGAACAGCGGCGAGTACGCCGTGGACCGGGCCGGTGCGAGCACATCGACGAGCTGCTCGAACGGCATGTCCGCGTGGGTGAATGCGGACAGGTCGGTCTCGCGGGCGGCGTCGACCAGGGCCGCGAACGTGGTCTCCGGAGAGACGTCGGCGCGCAGCACCAGGGTGTTGACGAACATGCCGACCAGGTCGTCGAGCGACTGCTCGCCGCGACCGGCGACCGGGGTGCCGATCGCGATGTCGGTCTCACGACCCAGCCGTGACAGCAGCACAGCGAACGCGGAGTGCAGCACCATGAACAGGCTCGCGCCGCGGGTGCGGGCCAGCTCCAGCAGTCGGGCGTGGGTGGCGGCGTCGATGACGAACTCGACATTCGCGCCTGCCGTCGACTGCACCGCAGGACGCGGCCGATCCATCGGCAGGTCCAGCACCTCGGGCAGACCGGCCAACTGCTCACGCCAGTAGGCGCTCTGCGTGCTGACGAGCGACTCCGGGTCGTCGAGCGACCCGAGGGTCTCGTGCTGCCAGATCGCGTAATCGGCGTACTGCACCGGCAGCGGCGTCCACTGCGGCGCGGCGCCGTACGACCGGGCGCCGTAGGCGATCATTATGTCGCGGGCCAGCGGCGCCACCGAGGCACCATCCGCGGCGATGTGGTGCATCACCACGACCAGCACCCGGTCGGTGGACGAGATCTCCAGCAGCGCGAGCCGCACCGGCGGCGTCGCCGCGGTGACGTCGAAGCCGCGGGCGATCAGCTCGACGGCGCGGCCGACGACCTCCGCCTCGGTGACCCCGACCCGGTCGAGGGACACGTCGAGATCCGAGACCGGCAGGATCTGCTGGTACGGGCCGTCAGCCGAGTCCGGGTACACGGTCCGGAGCACCTCGTGCCGGGCCAGGACGTCGGCGACGGCGAGCTCGAGTGCGGCGACGTCGAGGTCGCCGGACAGGCGCACCGCCAGCGGCACGTTGTACGCGGCCGAGTCGGTGTCGAACTGGTTGAGGAACCACATCCGCCGCTGCGCGAGCGAGAGCGGGATCCGCGCCGGACGAGGACCGGCGACCAGGGCGCGTGCGGAGTCCGCCGACGAATGCTCCACCCGGGCAGCGAGTTCCGCGACCGACTGGGCGTCGAACAGTTCCCGCACCCCGATCCGCACACCGAGGGCGGCGCTGACGCGGGCGGTCACCTTGGTGGCGGACAGCGAGTTGCCGCCGAGATCGAAGAAGCTGTCCAGGACGCCGACCCGGTCTACACCGAGCACCTCGGCGTAGACCCCGGCGATCATCTCCTCGGTCAGCGACCGCGGCGCCACGTAATCGGCTCCGGGGACGACGAACTGCGGCTTCGGCAGGGCCCGCCGATCCAGCTTGCCCGCCGGGGTGAGCGGCACCTCGTCGAGCGCGATGACGTGCGACGGGACCATGTACGCGGGCAGGAACTCCGCTGCGAACGCGCGCAGCGCATTCTCGTCGACGGCGCGGCCGGCAGCCGGCAGCACGTACGCGACGAGGACGGTGCCACCGTCGGGCGCGGTGACACCCTCGGTGGTGACGAAACCGACGCTCTCGTGGCACGCCAGGGTGCCACTGATCTCGCCGAGTTCGATGCGGAAACCGCGCACCTTCACCTGGAAGTCGGTGCGGCCGACGTACTCGAGGGTGCCGTCGGCGGTCCAGCGGACCACGTCACCGGTGCGGTACATCCGCTCACCGGGACGCCCGAACGGGTTGGCCACGAAGCGTTCCGCGGTCAGCGGTCCGCGGGCGTGGTAGCCACGGGCCAGGGCCGGGCCGGACAGGTACAGCTCACCCGCGACACCGACCGGGGCGGGCCGCAGCCGGCCGTCGAGGACGGCGACGCGGATACCGCGGGTGGGGGCACCGATCGTGATCGGCTCGCCGGCCTGCAGCGGCGCCGACACCGTCGACCACACCGTGGCCTCGGTGGGGCCGTACAGGTTGAGCATCGTGCGGCCGGGTGCCCAGCGGGCCACCAACTCCGGCGGGCAGGCGTCACCCGCGACCGCGAGCACGCGCAGCGCGTCGAGGCCCGCCGGGTCCGCCGCGGCGAGCGCGGCCGGGGTGATACAGGCATGGGTCACCTGTCGGTCCCGGAGGAACTCGGACAGCTCCACACCACCGAACAGGTCGGCGGGCGCGATCACCAGCGTCGATCCGCTGCCGAACGCCATCATCATCTCGAAAACCGACGCGTCGAAGCTCGGGGATGCGAACTGCAGTGTCCGCGACCGCGGTTCGATCAGCATGTGCGACCGCTGCTCTGCGACCAGGTCCGCGAGGCCACGATGGGTGACCACGACCCCCTTCGGCAGACCCGTCGATCCGGAGGTGTAGATGACGTAGGCGGCGTCGTCCACCAGCACCGGGCGGGCCGGTTCCACGGCGCCGTCGTCGGCGGCGGCGAGGCTGTCGGCGGCCTCGTCGAGCACCAGCCAGTCCACGTGCCCGGACAGCGCGGCGCGGTGCCGCGACGTCGTGACACCCACGGCCACACCGGAATCGGTGAGCATGTGGGCGATGCGGTCGGCCGGGTAGTTCGGGTCGACGGGCAGGAACGCGGCACCGGTCTTGGCGATCGCCCACACCGCGGTGACGGTGTCGATCGACCGGGGCATCGCGACTGCGACGAAGGATCCTGCACGCACCCCCCGGTCCATCAGGACGCGGGCGAGCCGGTTGGAGCGGGCGTCGAGCTCGCGGTAGCCGATCCGGGTGTCGCCTGCGTCGACGGCGTCCAGGGCCGGGTCGGCCAGGGCCGCGTCGGCGAGGATCTGCGGCAGGGTGCGGTGCGGGAGGCCCTCGGGCCCCGCCACACCGGAGAGCCGGTCCTCCTCGCTGGGGTCGAGGATCGGCACGTCACCGACCGGGATGGTCGGATCGACGACGACGGTGGACAGGATCCGCACCAGCCGGTCCGCGAAGGTGCGGACGGTTGCGGCGTCGAACAGGTCGGTCGCGTAGTCGAACGAGGCCCGCATGCCGTCCGGGCGGCCGTCCGCATTCACCTGCTCCACGAGAGAGAGCTGCAGGTCGAATTTCGCGACGTCGGCGGTGATCTGCTCCGGCGTGATCGCCAGTCCGGGCAGGTCCAGTCGCACGTCGTTCGCGTCCTGGAAGTCGATCGCCACCTGGAACAGCGGGTGGTGCGACTGGGACCGGGACGGACTGATGGCGTCGACGAGCCGCTCGAACGGCAGCTCGGTGTGCGCGAACGCGCCCAGGTCGACACTGCGGGTGTGCTCGAGCAGGGTCGCGAAGTTGGTCTCCGGCTCGACCCGGGTGCGCAGCACCATGGTGTTGACGAACATGCCGACCAGCGCGTCGAGCTCCGGCTCGCCGCGGCCGGCGATGGCGGTGCCGATCGCGATGTCGGTGGTGGTGCTCAGGCGCGCCAGCAGCACCGCGAGGGTGGCGTGCATGACCATGAACACGGTGGCGCCCTGCGCGCGGGCGATCTCGCCGACCGCGCGGTGCACCTCGGCGTCGATGGTGAACTCGACGCGGCCGCCGCGCATCGACGCACGGGCGGGCCGCGGCCGATCGGTCGGCAGGTCCAGCTGGTCCGGCAGCCCGGCCAGCGCCGACGTCCAGTAGCCGAGCTGGGCCGCGGCCCGGGACTGCGGATCCTCGGTGTCGCCGAGCAGGTCACGCTGCCAGATCGCGTAGTCGGCGTACTGCACCGGCAGCGACGTCCACTGCGGCGCCTCCCCGCCGATGCGGGCCGCGTAGGCGGTCATCAGGTCCGTCACCAACGGTGTGAGCGAGACGCCGTCCGCGGCGATGTGGTGCATGACGAGCACGAAAACGTGTTCGGTGGGCGACAATTCGAGCAGTGCGGCCCGCACCGGCACCTCGGCGGTGACGTCGAAACCTTCGGTCGCGAGGGCGGTGATCCGCTCGACCACGCGGTCGGCGGCAACCGTCTCCACTGCAAGGTCGAGTTCGACAGCGCCCAGGGCGTGCACCAGCTGGTGGCCACCGTCGCCGGTGTCGGGGTACGAGGTGCGCAACGCCTCCTGCCTGCCGACCACGTCGCGCAGCGCGGCACGCAGCGCCGCGCCGTCGAGGTCGCCCGACAGCCGCACAGCCAGCGGAATGTTGTACGCCGCGGAGTCGGGATCCATCCGGTTGAGGAACCACATCCGCTGCTGTGCGAGCGAGAGCGGCAGCTGCCCGTCGCGGGGCTGCGGCACCAGCGCGGGTCGGGTGCTGTCGCCACCGCGGACCACCCGAGCGGCGAGCTCGGCGACGGTGCGCGCCTCGAACAGGTCCCGGACACCGATCCCGGTGCCGAACACCTGATTGATCTGTGCGACAACGCGGGTCGCGATCAGTGAGTTGCCGCCGAGGTCGAAGAAGTCGTCGGTCGCGCCGACCCGCTCCGCGTTCAGGATCCTGCCGAAGACCTCGGCGACGCCGATCTCGACGTCCCCGGCGGGCGCGACGTACACCGCGGCACCGGCGAACTCGGGCGCCGGCAGCGCCGCGCGGTCCACCTTGCCGAGGGCGGTCAGCGGCACCTCGTCGAGCACCACGATCACCGACGGCACCATGTACGGCGGCAGCGTCGCCGCGACGGACGCCGCAAGCGCATCGGTGTCCAGGCGCGCCCCGGCCACGGGCTGCACGTAGGCGACCAGCGCCAGGTCACCGGCCGGTCCCGGCCGGCCGACGGTGACGGCGAACGCCACCGACCCGTGCGCGGACAGGGCGGCGTCGATCTCGCCGAGCTCGACACGGAATCCGCGGACCTGCAACTGGAAGTCGGAGCGGCCGACGTACACCAGATCGTTAGAGTCGCTCCAGCGAACCACGTCACCGGTGCGGTACATCCGCTCCCCCGATGCGCCGTACGGGTTGGCGACGAACCGCTCCGCGGTCAGGCCACGGCGCGCGTGGTAGCCGCGGGCCAGGCCCGCGTTGGTGATGTACAGCTCGCCGGGGGTGCCGACGGGCACCGGACGCATCCGGGCGTCGAGCACCAGCGCGTGCACGCCGCGCATCGGCGCGCCGATGGTGATCGGTACACCCGGCGCGAGGGGTTCGGTGATCGTGACGATGACCGTCGTCTCGGTGGGGCCGTAGGCATTGCGCAGCCGGCCACCCCAACGGGCGGCGAGCTCCGGCGGGCACACGTCGCCACCGACGACGACCCGCTCGACGAGGTCGAGACCGGTGGCGTCGATCGTCTGCACCGCCGTCGGCGTGCTGACGACCAGGGTGATCCGCTGCTCGCGGATGAAGCCGGCGAGCTCCGTGCCGCCGTACAGGTCGGTCGGGGCGATCACCATGGTGGCGCCGGCCGCGAACGCGGCGAGCATCTCGCCGACCGCCGCGTCGAAGCTGATCGCCGCGAACTGCAGCACCCGCGACGCCGACGAGGTGCCGTAGTACTCGACGAGGTCGAAGGCCAACGATTCCAGGCCGCGGTGTGGCACCGCGACACCCTTGGGCAGACCGGTGGTGCCGGACGTGTAGATCAGGTAGGCGACGTGGTCCACCGACAGCGCCGCGGTGCGGTCGGCGTCCGTCAGCGGCGTAGCGGACTCGTCCGCCACCGCCGTGGCGAGATCCGCCGAGTCCAGCGCCAGCCAGCCCGCGGCCGGGCGGGCCGTATCCGGAAGCTCCGAACCCAGTGCCGTGGTGGTCAATCCGACCACCGCACCGGAGTCGGTCACCATGTGGGTGATCCGATCCGCGGGCAGCTTCGGGTCGATCGGCACGTACGCGCCGCCTGCGGCAGCGACGGCCCAGATCGCGACCATCGCGTCGATCGACCGCGGCATGGTCAGCGCCACCACCGTGTCCGGTCCGACGCCGAGGCGGATCAGGTGCCGTGCCAACCGGTTCGAGCGGGCGGCCAGCTCCGCGTAAGTGACATGCTCGCCGTCGGACTCGATCGCAATCCGGTCCGCGTTCCGAGCGGCCGAGTCGTCGAAGATCGCGGCCAGTGTCCGCGGCGCCGCCGCGTCGGCGCCGCGTCGGGCGACGAGCGACGCCGTCTCCGCCGCGTCCAGCACGGCGAGATCCCCGACCGGGGTGGTCGGCGCGGCGAGGGCCTCGGTGAGCAGGCGACGCAGCCGCTCCCCGATCCGCGCCACGCTCGACTCGTCGAACAGATCGGTGGCGTAGGTGAACACCAGGTCGGCACCGGCTGCGACACCGTCGCTGCTCAGGCTCCGCTCGTCGGCGGTCTCCAGCACGGTGAGCATCAAGTCGTACTTGGCTGAACTCGTCGGCACGTCGAGCGCGTCGACGTCCAGGCCGGCGAGCTCGAACCGGGACGGCGCCGCCGACTGGAACGCCAGCGCCACCTGGAACAGCGGCGAGTACGCCGTCGACCGCGGCACGTCGAGGACCTCGACGAGCTGCTCGAACGGGATCTCGGCGTGCTCGAAGGCGGCGAGGTCCGCGGTCCGGGTGCGGGCGACGAGGTCGTCGAAGGTCTCGGTCCGGTCCACGACGGTGCGCAGCACGAGGGTGTTGACGAACATGCCGACCAGGTCGTCGAGGGCGCGTTCACCGCGGCCACCGACCGGGGTGCCGACGGCGATGTCGTCGCTGCCGGCCAGCTGCGCGAGCAGCGTCGTGTACGCGGCGTGCATCACCATGAACGGCGTCACCGAGTGGCGGCGCGCGTAGGCGGTGACCTGCGCATAGAGCTCCGCCCCGAGAGCGAGCCGGAGGTCGGCGCCGCGGGTGGACTGCGCGTGCGGGCGCGGGCGGTCGGTCGGCAGGTCGAGGCGGTCCGGCAGCCCGGCGAGCGTCTGCCGCCAGTACCCGACCTGCGCGGCCGCGAGCGACTGCGGGTCGGCGGCATCGCCGAGCACGGCGCGCTGCCAGATGGCGTAGTCCGCGTACTGCACGTCGAGCGGTGCCCAGGTGGGCACCTCACCCGCGGTGCGGGCGCCGTAGGCGATCATCACGTCCCGCGCGAGCGGGCCCATCGACAGTGCGTCACCCGAGATGTGGTGCAGGACGAGGACGAGCACGTGCTCGCCGCGGGCGTCACCGTCGGCCACGCGCAGCAGCCGCGCGTGCAGCGGCACCTCGACGGTGACGTCGAATCCGCGGGTCGCGGTCTCCGCGACGACGGCGGGGAGATCCGCCGACGTCACGTCCAGCGCGGTGAGGTCCGGAACCACGCCGGCCGCGGGCACGACCACCTGGTGCGGGCCGGACTCCGAGTCCGGGAACATCGTCCGCAGCGACTCGTGCCGCTCGATCACGTCGGCGACCGCGGCCTGCATCGCGGCGACGTCGAGGCCCCCGACCAGGCGAACCGGCAGCGGCAGGTTGTAGGCGGGCGAGGACGGGTCGTAGCGGTTGAGGAACCACATCCGCTGCTGCGCGAGCGACAGCGGCACCGTGGCGCCACGATCCTGCCGCGCCAGGGCCGGCCGATCCCGGCGGTCGGACTGGGCCACCCGGGCCGCGAGCTGCGCGACGGACGGCGCCTCGAACAGATCCCGGACCCCGACCCGGACACCGAGGGCGGCACTCACCTGCGAGACGACGCGGGTCGCGACGAGCGAGTTGCCGCCGGCGTCGAAGAAGCTCTCCAGGGCGCTGATCCGCGGCACGCCGAGCACGTCGGCAAACACCCCGGCCACGACCTCCTCGACCGGGTCGCGGGGAGCGACGTACTCGGCCGCCGTCAGGTCGAACACCGGCTCCGGCAACGCCTTCCGGTCCAGCTTGCCGCTGCCGTTGAGCGGGAACTCGCCGAGGACCATCACCACGGCGGGCACCATGTACGACGGCAGCGACTGCGCGGCGTGCGCGGCCACCTCGTCGCCGGCTGGCGCGGCGTCGCCACTGGGGACGACATAGCCGACGAGCTGGTCTCCGGTGTGCGCGTCGGTGCGGACCACGACGACGGACTGGCTGACGCCGGGCGCGGACAGCAGCGCCGCCTCGATCTCGCCGAGCTCGATCCGGTTGCCGCGCACCTTGACCTGGAAGTCGGTGCGGCCGATGTACTCCAGGACGCCATCGGCTCGATGACGCACCAGATCGCCCGTGCGGTACATGCGCTCACCGGCACCGCCGAACGGGTCGGCGACGAAGCGGTCGGAGGTGAGGTCGACGCGCCCCTGGTAGCCGCGCGCCAGCTGGACGCCTGACAGGTAGAGCTCACCCGCAACACCCACCGGAACGGGCTGCAGGCGCGAGTCGAGCACGTACAGACGGGTGTTCCACATGGGGACACCGATCGGGACGGTGCCGCGGTCGTCGGCGGTGTGTCGCCAATAGGTGACGGCCAGCGACGCCTCCGCGGGGCCGTACAGGTTATCCAGCGGCGCGGACGAGAGCGCCCGGAACCGCTCAGCGGTCTCGATCGGGAGGGCCTCACCGATGGCGATCACCGCACGCACCGAATCCGCAATGCGCGCAGACGAATTCGAGACGAACATCGCAAGCATCGACGGCACGAACTGCACGACCGTGACTCGCTCGTCGACCATCAGCTGCGACAGGTACTCGGGATCGCGGTGGCCGTCGGCGCGGGCGATGACGAGCCGCGCGCCGGTCTGCAGGGTCCAGAAGAACTCCCACACCGACACGTCGAACGTCATCGGGGTCTTGAGCATGACTGCGTCGTCGGTGGTCAGCCGATACTCGCCCTGCATCCAGCGCAGCTGGTTGACCAGACCGGCGTGGGGCACCGAAATGCCCTTGGGCCGGCCGGTGGAGCCCGACGTGTAGATCAGGTTTGCCGGATGTTCCGGACGCAGCGGCGTGATCCGCTCCGCGTCGGTGACCGGGACGGAGGCCAGGGTGGCCGTGTCGATCTCGTCGATCCGGAGTGCGGGCGCGCCCACGGGCAGAGCGTCGGCGTCGCGCGAGGTGGTCAACACACAGACCGGTGCCGCGGAGTCGAGGACGTAGCCGTTGCGCTCGGCGGGGTGGTCCGGGTCCAGCGGCACGTACGCGCCACCGGCCTTGAGGATGGCGTACATGCCGACGAGCAGGTCGACGCTGCGGCGGATCGCCAGGCCCACCACCGACTCCGGGCCGACGCCCAGACCGATGAGGTGCCGCGCGAGGCGGTTGGCCCGCGCGTCGAACTCCGTGTACGTCAGCTGCTCGCCCTCGAACACGAGAGCCACCGCATCCGGGGTGCGCGCGACCTGCGCGTCGAACAGCGCCGCAAGCGTGTCGGCGCCCTCCGCGACCTCCGGCACCACGTACGAGGTGTCGTTCCAGGTGTCGAGCACCAGGATGCGCTCGTCCTCCGAGACGAGGGCGATGTCGCCGACCGCCACGGACGGGTCGGCAGCGACCGCGGTGAGCACGGCGGTCAGCCGCGCCGCGAACCCCTCCGCCGTGGACCGGTCGAACAGGTCGCTCGCGTAGGTGAGGACGACGTCGATGTCACCGGGCACACCCTGCGCATCGGTGGTGTCGGTGACGGTCAGCTGCAGGTCGAACCGCGACTGGCCGGTCTCGAACTCTGTGGGCGCGACGGTCAGACCCGGGAGCTCGAGGGCGGCTCGGGTGACGTTCTGGAACCACAGCGACACCTGGAACAGCGGATGGTAGGCCGCGGACCGGGTCGGGTTGAGCGCCTCGACGAGCCGCTCGAACGGAATGTCGGTGTGGGTGAACGCCGCCAGGTCCCGTTCGCGGACACGACCGAGCAGGTCGGCGAAGGAGGCGTTCTCGTCGACCTCGGTGCGCAGCACGAGGGTGCCGACGAACATACCGACGATGTCGTCGAGCGCGGCCTCCCCACGGCCGGCGATCGGCGTGCCGACGGCGATGTCCTCGCTGCCGGACAGCCTCGCAAGCAGCACGGACAGGGCCGCGTGCACGACCATGAACAGCGTCGAATTCGTCTGCCGCGCAACACCGAGCAGGCGGGCGTGCAGGTCGGCGTCGAGAGTGAAGGCCACGTCCCCGCCGCGGTACGACTGCTGCGCGGGCCGCGGCCGGTCGGTCGGCAGCTCCAGCAGGTCGGGCAGGTCCGCGAGCACGGTGCGCCAGTGGTCGAGCTGCCGGGCGGCGAGGGACTGCGGGTCCTGCTCGTCACCGAGCAGTTCCCGCTGCCAGATTGCGAAGTCGCCGTACTGCACGGGCAGTGGCGCCCACGCCGGCGCCTCGCCGGTGGTGCGGGCGGTGTAGGCGACCATCAGGTCACGGGCCAGCGGCGCCGACGACCAGCCGTCGAAGGCGATGTGGTGCAGGACGAAGACCAGGACGAACTGTCCCTCGGCGACCTGCAGCAACCTCACCCGCAGCGGCGGGGCGGCCGTCACGTCGAACGGAGCGGTCGCCAACGCGACCACTTCCCGTTCGAGGTCCTGCTCGGCGACAGCGGTGACCTCGAGGTCCGCGGCCGCCGCCACCCGCTCGGCGGGCAGTACCACCTGGTGGGGGCCGGACTCGGAGTCCGGGTACACGGTGCGCAGCGTCTCGTGCCGCTCCAGCACGTCACGCATCGCCGCGCGCAGTGACTGCACGTCGAGAACACCGGTGAGCCGGATCGCAAACGGCATGTTGTAGGCGGCCGATTCCTGGTCGAACCGGTTCAGGAACCACATCCGCTGCTGGGCCAGCGACAGCGGAACCTCGCGGTTGCCGGCGCGGGCAACGAGCGCGGGACGCGTCGCTGCGTCGTCGCCGGCCTCGGCACGCAGTGCGAGCTCCGCAACGGTCGGCGTATCGAAGATCGCACGCACACCGAGGCTGATCCCCATCGCGGCGTTGATCCGGGAGATCACCTGCGTGGCGATCAGAGAGTTGCCGCCCAACTCGAAGAAGTTGTCGGTGGCACCCACCCGGGCCGCGCCGACGACGTCGGCGAACACGCCGGCGACGATCTCCTCGACCGGTGTCCGTGGCGCGACGTAATCGACGCCCTCGAACTCGATCTGGGGTTCGGGCAACGCGCGCCGGTCCAGCTTGCCGGACGCATTGAGCGGCATCGCATCGAGCACGACGATCGCACTCGGCACCATGTACGTGGGCAGCGTCCGGCCCACGAAGGCGGTCACGTCCGTGACGTCGGCGACGGCGCCCTCATGAGCGACCACATAGGCCACCAACTGGTCACCGGTGTGCGGATCACGGTGCAGGACGACGACCGACTGGGTGACGCTCGGATGCGCCACCAGCGCGGCCTCGATCTCGCCGAGCTCGATGCGCTGACCGCGCAGCTTCACCTGGAAGTCGGTGCGGCCCAGGTATTCGATCTGACCGTCGACGTTCCATCGCACCAGATCACCAGTGCGGTACATGCGCGACCCGTCGCCTGCGGACGAGTCCGCCACGAACCGGTCGGCGGTCAGGTCGGCGCGGCCGTGGTAACCACGGGCCAGCTGGATGCCCGACAGGTACAGCTCACCCGCGACACCGACCGGGACCTCCCGCAGGCGGGCGTCGAGAACTCGGGCCGCTGTGTTCCACACCGGCCGTCCGATCGGCACCATCGACACCGACTCGGCCTGCTGCGTGTCCCACGCGGTCGCGTGCACCGCGGCCTCGGTCGGACCGTAGAGGTTGTGCAGCTCGGCGGTGCCGACCGCACGGAACCGCTCGACCACGTCGACCGGCAGCGCCTCGCCCGCGGCGAAGACGACCCGCAACGAGTCGACCCGCGCCGCCCGGATGGAATCGACGAAGATCGCCAGCATGGACGGCACGAACGACGTCGCCGTCACACCGTGGGCGGCGATCGTGTGCGCCAGGTACTCGGGATCCCGGTGGCCGTCGGCGGTGGCGACGATCATCCGACCGCCCGAGACCGTCGGGACCCACAGCTCCCAGAGCGAGACGTCGAAGGTCGGCGGCGTCTTGTACAGCACCACGTCGGCGGCATCGAACCGGTAGGTCTCGGCCAGCCACCGCACCTGGTTCACGATCGCGCGATGGCTGACCGCAACACCCTTGGGACGGCCGGTGGAGCCGGACGTGTAGACCACGTACGCGACGTGATCCGGGTGCAGCGGCTGCAGTCGCTCCGCATCGGTGATCGGCCCCGCCGAGTACCCGTCGAGACGGAGCTCGTCGACGGCCACCGTCCGATAGCCGGCGGGCACCGGACCGTCGGCGGCGGTCGTCAGCACACAGATCGGGTCCGCGGACTCGAGGACGTACTCGGTGCGGTCGATCGGGTGGTCCGGATCGACCGGGACGTACGCCGCGCCGGCCGCCGCAATCGCCTGGAATGCCAGCACCGCGTCGACCGAGCGCCGCATGAACACGGCGACCCGGGACTCGGGGCCGACACCCTCGTCGATCAGTTTGCGCGCGAGCCGGTGGACACGTTCGCCGGCCGCACGGTAGGTCAGTTCCTCGTTCTCCGACACCAGGGCAACGGCATCCGGGGACCGGTCGAACCGCTCGGCCGCGAGGGACGCGAGGGTGCCGTCACCGTCCAGGTCGACGACCGTGTCGTTCCACCGGGCGAGCGCGCTCCGCTGCTCATCGTCCGCGAGCTCGACGTCACCGACCGGCATGTCCGGGTCGGTGACGACACCACCGAGTACCGCGGTGAACCACCGCGCGAACCGCTGCACGGTCGGCTCGTCGAACAGGTCCGTCGCGTACAGGAAGGTGACGTCGTATCCCCCGCCGGCCTGCTCGCCGACAGTGACCTCGAGGTCGAACTTCGACACCGCGGTCTCGATGCCCTCCGCGGCAACGGTCAGGCCAGGCAGGTCGATGCGCGGGTCGGTGAAGTTCTCCAGCGCGAACTGCACCTGGAAAAGCGGCGAATGCGCGGTCGAGCGAACGGGATTGAGCACCTCGACGAGCCGCTCGAAGGGCACGTCCGCACGCTCGAAAGCGGCCAGGTCACGGGCGCGGACCTGCGCGAGCAGATCCGTGAACGACGCCGAACCGTCGACCGTGGTGCGCAGCACCAGCGTGTTGACGAACATGCCGACCAGGTCGTCGAGCGCCTTCTCGCCGCGGCCGGCGACGGGCGTACCGACGGCGATGTCGGACTCGCCGGAGATGCGGGACAGCAGCACCGCGAGCACCGACTGCAGCACCATGAACGGCGTGGAGCGGTGCGCGTGCGCGAGCTCGTCGATCGCCCGCCGCGTCTGTGCGTCCAGCGAGAACCGCACGCGCGCACCGACACCGGACTGCTCCGCCGGACGCGGACGGTCCGACGGCAGGTCCAGGACGTCGGGCAGCCCGGCCAGTTCGCCGGTCCAGAAGTCGATCTGCCGCGCCGACAGCGACTCCGGGTCCCGCTCGTCGCCGAGCAAGTCGCGCTGCCAGATCGCGAAGTCCGGGTACTGCACCGGCAGTGGCGCCCACACCGGCGGCACCGACTGCGTGCGCGAGGTGTAGGCCAGCACCAGATCCCGCGCCAGCGGCGCCAAGGACCAGCCATCGGTCGCGATGTGGTGCATCACCAGGGTGAGCACGTGCTGATCGGGTCCCAGCGCGAACAGGAAACCCCGGACCGGGATCTCCCGGGTCACGTCGAACCCAGCGGATCCGAGTTCGATTGCGCGGGAATGTAGTTCGGCCTCCGTCACGACAATGGGGGCGAGGTCGAGGTGCACCTCCGACAGCGGCAGCACCACCTGCTCCGGACCGTCCACCGTCTCCGGGAACACCGTGCGCAGCGCCTCGTGCCGATCCAGGACGTCGCGCAGCGCCTCCGCCATTGCGGCGGCGTCGAGGTGCCCGGACAGCCGGATCGCCAACGGCACGTTGTAGGTGCCCGCCGCGGGATCGAGACGGTTCAGGAACCACATGCGCTGCTGCGCGAGCGACAGCGGGATCCGCGCCGGACGGGTCGACGCGACCAGCGGCAGCCGGTCCGTGGAGCCCGTCGCGGCCTGCTCGACGCGCACCGCGAGCGCACCAACCGTCGAGGCCTCGAACAGATCCCGGACGCCGATCGTGGTGCCGAGCGCGGCGTTCACCCGCGCGGTGACCTTCGTGGCGATCAGCGAGTTGCCGCCGAGGTCGAAGAAGTCGTCGGTCAGGCCGGCGCGATCGACGCCGAGCACCTCGGCGAAGACCTTCGCGACCAGTTCCTCGACCGGCGTCACCGGCGCGACGTAATCACTTGCGGCAGAAGCGAACACCGGCGCAGGAAGGGCGCGGCGGTCCAGCTTGCCGACCGGGGTCAGCGGCACCTCGTCGAGGACGACGACCGCCGACGGAACCATGTAGGCGGTCAGCGACTCGGCGACGAACGCCGTCAACGCGGCCACGTCGACGACGGCACCCGGGACGGGGCGGACGTACGCGACGAGCTGCGTCTGGCCGTGCTCGTTGTCGACGCCGATGGTCGCGGCGAAGTCCACGGCGGGATGCGCGGTCAGTGCCGCGTCGATCTCGCCGAGCTCGATGCGGAAGCCACGCACCTTGACCTGGAAGTCGGACCGGCCGATGTACTCGATCGTCAGCGCGGCATCGTTCCCCGTCGCTGCGCTCGCCCCGGTGCCATCCCCCGTCGCTGCGCTCGCCCCGGTGCCATCCCCCGTCGCTGCGCTCGCCCCGTAGGTCCACCGGACCAGGTCGCCGGTGCGGTACATGCGGGTACCCGGATCGGCCGGGTTCGCGACGAATCGTTCCGCGTTGAGTGCGGCGCGGTCGTGGTAGCCGCGGGCCAGGCCGACGCCTGCGATGTAGAGCTCACCGGTCGCACCGACCGGCACCACGCGCAGGCGCTCGTCGAGGACAAGTGCCGACACCCCGCGGATCGGGCCGCCGATGGTGATCGGGGCACCCGGCGCCATCGGGTCGCTGATGGCGGCCATGATGGTCGTCTCGGTAGGTCCGTACCCGTTGTACAGCCTCCGACCGGGCGCCCATCGGGTGACGATCTCGGCGGGGACCGCCTCGCCGCCGGCGACC
Source organism: Rhodococcus sp. Q (assembly GCF_005503035.1). Classification (NCBI taxonomy): domain Bacteria; kingdom Bacillati; phylum Actinomycetota; class Actinomycetes; order Mycobacteriales; family Nocardiaceae; genus Rhodococcus; species Rhodococcus sp. Q. The sequence goes on along the minus strand of NZ_SCOY01000017.1, from coordinate 38,790 downwards.
AGGTGCTGCAGGCTGTCGAGCCCCGCAGGGTCGACGGACGCGAGTGCGGACGGCGTGACGAAGGCGTGCGTGACCTGCTCGGCGACGATCAGGTCGTGCAACTCGGCGCCACCGAACACCGTCGGCGGCGACACCACCAGCGTCGCGCCGGTTCCGAACGCCATCGTGAATTCGAGGATGGACGCGTCGAAGCTCGGGGACGCGACGTGCAGCACCCGCGAGTCGGGAGTGACGTCGTAGCGCTCACGCTGCTCGACGGCGAAGTTCGCGAGGCCCGTACGGGTCACGACGACGCCCTTCGGCAGACCCGTCGACCCCGACGTGTAGATCATGTACGCGGACTGGTCGATTCGGCCGACGCCGCGCTCCGCTTCGGACAGCGGAGCCGCGGAACGCTCCGCGACCAGCGCTTCGAACTCGGCGGTGTCGAGGACCAGCCAGTCGGTGTCGCCGCCGGGCAGCAGTGCCCGCTCGGCCGTCACGGTCAATCCGATACGGGCACCCGAATCGGTGAGCATGTGCTCGATGCGGTCCAGCGGATAGTTCGGGTCGACGGGCACGAAGGCGCCGCCGGCCTTGAGCACCGACCACATCGCCACAACCGAGTGCAGCGATCGCGTCATGCCCAGTGCCACAAAGGTTTCCGGGCCGATTCCGCGGTCGGTCAGCACGCGTGCCAACCGGTTCGACCACTCGTCGAGTTCGCGGTACGTCAGCTCGCGGCCGGCAAAGGAGACAGCTGTCCCCTCGGAGTTCTCGGCACACGCTCGCGCGAAGAGCTCGAACCCGCCCGCGTCGGGCGTCGCCGGAATCCCACGAACCGGGGCGAGGCGGGCACGTTCGGCCTCGTCGAGGATCTCCACGCCACCGATCGGCGCGGTCGGATCGGCGACGACGGCCGCCAGGATCCGGGTGAAACGGTCCATCAGCCGCAGCGCCTCGTCGCGGGTGAACGCGGTGGGCAGGAACTTCACGGCGAAGCGAAGCGCCGGATCCTGCAGCGCGACGAGCGTCAGCGGGTAGTGGGTGGCGTCGTTGACGCCGATGTCGAGCACCCGCATGCCCGCGATGTCGGTCGCCGCGGACAGCGCGTCCCGGTCGACCGGGTACGACTCGAACACCGTCAGGGTGTCGAACAGGGCACCGAGTCCGGCAGCCCGCTGGATGTCCGTCAGACCGGTGTGGTGGTGGTCGAGCAGGTCCGCCTGCTCGCCCTGGATCCGGCGAACCAGATCGGCGATCGCCTCGTCCTCGTCGAAACGGACCCGCACCGGCAGGGTGTTGATGAACAGGCCGACCATCGTCTCGATGCCGGGCAGCTGCGGCGGACGACCGGACACCGTCGCGCCGAACACGACGTCGGTGCGACCGGTCAGGCGAGCGAGCAGCACACCCCACGCGGTCTGCACGATCGTGTTGGCGGTGACGCCGAGGTCGCGGGCGAGCGCCACGACACCGGCCTCGACGTCCGCGTCGAGCGCGACGTCGATCTGCTCCGGCACGGGGAGCGCCGCGCCGGGACTGCCGGCCGCGATCAGCGTCGGCTCCTCCAGACCGGACAGGGCCCGCGCCCACGCGTCGCCGGACTCCTGCGGATCCTGCCTGCCGAGCCACTCCAGGAAATCCCGGTAGGAGCGGCCGCGGGTGAGGACGGACCGGTCCCCCGCCTGTGCGTACAGCGCGAGCAGGTCCTGCAGGATCAGCGGCAGGGACCAGCCGTCGAGCAGCAGGTGATGATTGGTGATCGCCAGCCGGTAGGTGTCCGTGCTGCTTCGCACGAGCAGCATGCGCACCAGCGGCGGCGCGGCGACGTCGAAACGCGCGACGCGGTCCGCGTCGATCAGCCGGGTGGCTTCGGCGTCGGCGTCGGCGGGCTCGCGGTCCGTCAGGTCGACGAGGGTGAACGGCACCACGGCCTCGTCGACGACGATCTGCGCCGGCTCACCGGCCTCGTCGTAGACGAACGCGGCCCGCAGGCTCGGATGCTGGTCGACAAGCGCCTGCCCCGCGGCCCGCATCCGGTCCGCGTCGACGATTCCTCCGAGGTCGAGCACGATCTGCGCGGTGTACACGTCGACGGACTGTTCGGTCAGCGTCGCGTGGAACAGCAGGCCGGACTGCAGCGGGGACAGCGACCACACGTCGCTCAGCGACGGGTACCGCTGCTCCCACGCCTCGATCTGGTTCTGCGTGACGGTCACCAGCGGCAGATCGGACGGGGTGTACCCGCCCGCCGCGCCGGACGCCGCGAGCACCGCGAACGCGTCGAGCGCGCGGTGCCACAGCGACGCCAGCTCACCGACCGCCTCCGCGCCCAGCACCTCGGACGCGTAGGCGAACGTCGCGGTCAGCCTGGTGCCGTCGGCGGAATCCGCGGCAATGGCGTCGATCGCCAGCGCCGCGGACAGTGCCATGCCGGGGTCACGGTGTGCGCCGGTCCCGAGCGAGTCGCCGTCCGGCATCCAGCCGACGGCCTGCAGCTCGGCGGGAATGTCACCGGCCGACAGTCGGCCCAGGTAGTTGAAGGCGATCTGCGGACGCGCCCAGTCGCGCATCAGCTCCGCGGTGTCGCGGCGCAGGTGGCGCAGCATCCCGTAGCCGATGCCGTGATCCGGCACCGCACGCAGCTGCTCCTTGATCCGCTTGATCGCGACCGCGGCGGCCGGGCCGCCCGCGAGCGCGTCGTCGAGATCGACGTCGCCGAGGTCGAGACGCATCGGGAACACACTGGTGAACCAGCCGACCGTGCGCGAGAGGTCCGCACCCGGAACGACCGCTTCCTCGCGGCCGTGGCCCTCGAGGTCGATCAGGGTGGACGCCTCCGTGAGCCCGCGTCCGCGACGCCAGGCGGCCACCGCGACCGCGAGGGCAGCGAGCAGCGCATCGGACACCCCGGCCCGGAACTGCGCCGGCAGCGCGGTCAGGAGTACGTCGGTCGTCGCGGCGGACAGTTCCACCTCGAGCCTGCCCTCGGTCGCGGCCACGTCGACCGCACCGTCGAGGGCGCGCGACCCCAGCAGCGGATCGCTGCCGTCGACCACGGTGCGCCAGAAGTCGAGTTCTGCTCCGCGCTGCGGCGACTGCGCCGCGTCGACCAGTCCGTGCGCCCAACGGCGCATCGACGTGCCGATCTCGGGCAGAACCGGCACCTGGCCCGCGGACACCTGCATCCACGCCATCGCGAAATCGGGAACGAGCACACGCCAGGACACACCGTCGACGGCGAGGTGGTGCACGACTGCGAGGATGCGGTCGTCGGTGCCGTCGGCGGAGACCAGCCGGACGAACTGCGCCAGGACACCGGTGGCCGGGTCGAGTCGCCCCGCGGCCAGGGAGGTTTCCCCCTCGATCTGCGCCGCGAACGCGTCGGTGCCGGGTGCGGCGGCCGCGTCGACGTCGACGATGAGGTCGGTTGCCTGCACCGCTCCGGCCGCGCGGGTCACGAACCGCAGGTCCGCGCCTGCGCCGGTGAGCTGCCCGCGCAGCAGGTCGTGGCGGTCCAGGACGGCCTGCACCGTGGCAGCCACCCAGTCGCGGTCTGCGCCCTCCGGCAACGTGAGCACGAGGGCCTGCGCGAAGCCCGAGTGGTCACCCAGCTCGAGCATGGTGTGCACGATCGGTGTCAGCGGGAGCTCGCCGACCCCGCCGCCGGGCAGTTCCGCGAGCCGGACGACATAGTCGGCGGCGTCGACGAACCGGGCGACCTCGGCGAGCCCTGCCACGGTGCGACGTTCGAAGACGTCACGCGCGGTGAACGACAGTCCCGCGGCCTTCGCACGCGACACCAGCTGCATCGAGACGATGCTGTCGCCGCCGAGTTCGAAGAAGCTGGCATCGACACTGACCCGGTCGAGTCCGAGAACCTGCGCGAACACGCCCGCGATGCGGTGCTCGAGCGCGTTGCTCGGATCGCGGTGCTCCGTCGACGCGGCACCCTGCTGCGGGTCCGGCAGCGCGGCCCGGTCGAGCTTGCCGTTGACCGTCAGCGGAATCTCGTCCAGCACGACGACCGCGGCCGGAACCATGTAGTCGGGGAGCTGTCGGCCCGCGAACGCGAGCACATCGACCACGTCGACAGTCGAACCCGGTTCCGCGGGCAGCACGTACGCCACGAGCCGGTTCTGACCGGCCGCGCCCACCCGGACCTGGGTGGTCGCGAACTCCACCGCGGGATGCCCGCTCAGGACGTCGTCGATCTCGCCCAGTTCGATGCGGAAGCCGCGGACCTTGACCTGGAAGTCGGCGCGGCCGACGTAGTCGAGTTCACCATCCGCCGTCCAGCGAACGACGTCACCGGTGCGGTACATGCGTTCGCCTGCGGCACCGAAGGGGTTGGCGACGAAGCGTTCGGAGCTGAGCCCCGCGCGCCCGTGGTAGCCGCGGGCGAGGCCCGGGTTGGCGATGTAGAGCTCGCCCGAGACGCCGATCGGGGCCGGCCGTAGCCGGGAGTCGAGGACGAGTGCGTGCACGCCCCGCATCGGCGCGCCGATCGTGACCGGCACCTCCGGCGCCAGGGGCTCGGTGATCGTGACGATGACGGTCGTCTCGGTCGGTCCGTACGCGTTGCGAAGTCGGCCGTTCCAGCGTGCCGCCAGCTCCGCGGGCAACACGTCTCCACCCGTGATGACCCGGACGATCGAGTCGAGACCCTCCGGATCGAGTGTCTGCGCCGCGGGCGGCGTCGAGACGAGAGTGGTGACCTGTTCGCGGGAGATGAGCTGCGCGAGATCGTCGCCGCCCAGAACGGTCGGCGGTGCGACGACGAGGGTGGCGCCGTGCGCGAACGCGGCGAGCATCTCGCCGAACGCGGCGTCGAAGCTCGGAGACGCGAACTGCGCGACCCGGGCATCCGGGGTCACGGAGTAGGTGACGCGCAGGTCGGCCGCCAGCGTCGACAGGCCGAGATGCGGGACGACGACGCCCTTGGGCTTGCCGGTCGAACCGGAGGTGTAGATGACGTACGCGGGGTTGCCCGCGCGGACCGGCGCGACACGGTCGGCGTCGACCACCGGGGACGCCGATTCCGCGGCGCACAGGTCGGCGAACTCAGCGGAGTCGAGAACCAGCCAGTCGACGGACTCGGGCAGGTCACCGCGATGTGCGGCCAGCGTCACGCCCTGCCGGACCTGCGAGTCCGTGACCATGTGGACGATGCGCTCGATCGGGTAGTTCGGGTCGATCGGCAGGTAGGCGCCGCCCGCCTTCGCGATCGCCCACACGGCGAGAACCGATTCGAGCGACCGCGGCGCGGCCAGCGCGACGAAGCTCTCCGGTCCGACGCCCTTCGACACCAGCACCCGAGCCAACCGGTTCGCCCGCTCGTCGAGCTCGCGGTACGTCCAGTCGGTGCCCTCGAACGTCACGGCGACCCGGTCCGGGTGGCGTGCCGCGGTGTCGCTGAAGATGTCACCGAGCACGGTCGGTGCCGCGGCCGCCTCGCCGCGACGATCCGCGAGCCACACGACCTCGGCCTCGCCGACGTAGTCGAGGTCCGAGACCGGTGTGTTCGGGTCGGCGGCGACGAACCGGGCGAGGAAGTCGAAGAACCGCTCGTGGTGCCGCTCGACCTCGTCATCGGAGTACCTGGCGGGATTGCCGATGAAGTCGACGTGCGTGGAGCCGGTGCCCGTCTCGTACAGGTTCAGCATCAGGTCGTCGACCGGGCCCGACGAGAGCACGTGCAGGTGCGACTCGATCTCACCGAGACGCAGATCGCCCAGGCCCATCATGATGTTGACGACGGGACCGAAGTACGACCGCTCCGCGCCCTGGACGCCGAGGTCGCGTCGAATGTCCTCGGCGCGGTAGCGCTGATGGCGCAGCGCGCCGACCAGCTGCACCTGAACCGACTCGAGCAGCTCACGAATCGGGGTGTCCTCGCGAACGGTGACACGCAGCGGCACCACGTTGGAGACCATGCCGCCTGCGCGGCGCATCGCCGCGGTCGTGCGTGCGGACACCGGCAGGGACAGCAGGACGTCCTCCGTGCCCGTCATCCGGCCGAAGTAGGCAGCGAACGCGGCGATGGTCGCCGGCGCGAACGACGGGCCCGCTTCGGTCATCTGCGCGACGGTGTCCACCGACAGCGGCGCGCTCGCGACCCGGCTCAACGCCTGCGGGGGCGCCTGGCGGGGTGCGAAGCTCACCGGCTCCGGCAACCCCGTCGCGATCTCGCGCCAGTAGTCGCGGTCCGTGGAGAAGCGTCCGGAGCTGCGGTACTTCTCCTCCGCCTGGTAGAGCGCGAACAGCTCGTCGTTACGGGGCTCGGGCAGGTCGACGCCTTCCAGCGCCTGCGTGTACAGCTCGGCCGTCCGCGTCATCAGGGTGATGGCACCGAGGCCGTCGAGCGCGACATGGTGGCACCGCGCGTACCAGTAGTGGTGGCCGGGGGCAACGGTGAGAACCGCGCACAGGATCAGTGGCGCGGACAGCAGGTCGAGCGGCGCCGTGTACTCGGCGCGCATCCACTCGTGCGCTGCCGCGACCGGATCGGCCTCCGCGGAGAAGTCGATGCGGACGACGGACTGGTCGATGTCACGGTCGATGATCTGGAAGGGACGTCCGTCGACGTCGATGAGGCGGAGGTAGCCGGATCCGAGTTCCTTGCCGACGACGATGCTCGCACGCTCGAGCAGGTCCAGGTCGAGATCGCCGCGGAGCTCGACGTACTGCGCCATGTTGATCGGCACATCGGGATTCAGCTGCTGCGAGAGCCACAGTCCGAACTGGGCGGCCGAGAGAGGAAACGCTCCTGAGGGAACACCCCCATCTTCCCCCGGCCCAATTCCCTGGTTCGTCGCCTCGTCCACTCGTGTCCTCCTCGTCGCCGCCGCCACGGCGTGGTGCACGAAGGACCTGAGTCACCGCCGAGGACCCGACGTCCCCCGACTCTGCAGGCCCTTCTTCACTCACAACTCTCATGCCCCCGCCACCGACTTGTCGAATCGCCTGGTCGATCAATCGAACACATGTTCGATTCCAGGCAAATTCCACAAGCAAACGGCAGTGAGGGCCTTCTTCAGTATCTCAATCAGGCGCATGACCGTTACGGCGACCCCACCGTGGCGCCGGTCACCAGCGAACCCGAGACAGGGGCCCTGTCCTGGGGAAACGCGTGAACTCTCGGTCACACACACAGTACGGTGTCGGTTGAACTGCCGTCGTTCGCACACCTGTCAGTCACGGGACGGACACAGCCCTGGGGGACCAGCCGTCACGCTCGGGATCGCCGTCGAATCGCCCTCCTTGCCGGCAACCCCCAATGGCGTCGCACACGAGTCTCACCCCACCCACTGCCTTGTCGACCGCGTCCGATTAACAGCGGACACGGACTGGCCGACACGACATGCCCCGGCAAATGGCCGGAACGTGCATTCGTATCAGACGTCACAGCGGTGCCGCAAACACCCCGTGGTCGCGTCGCGTGGCGAAGCGCTCCAGAGACACCGCCCAGCAGACCATCGCCTGCTGGGCGGCGCGGCGACGGTCCTACTTGGTGTCGACGTTGTCGACGACCCAGCGGTCGCCGTCCCGGGTCAGGCTGACGACCATCCGGTACTTCTGCGTGTTCCCCTCCGGGGAGACGACGTTGGTCGCCTGCTGGTCGACGAAGACGAGAACAACGGCATGGTCGTCGTCGATCGACTGCACACCGATGTGCTCGACCGTCGCGGTGGCCTTCCCCTTGCCGTCCGTGACTATCTGACGCAGCGCATCCACCATCTCGCTGTACTTGCCCGCGAACTCCGGCGTGGACTGCGACACGATCGCGACCCGGTTCGCGTCCAGGTTCTCGAAGTCGAATGACGACAGTGCCACCGAGTAGTCACGGGCGGTGTCGATCGCCTCGGTGCGCAGTGCATCCGTGTTGCGGGCGTCCAGGACCTGTATCAACAGGGACACCGATGCCGCGATCAGCGCCACGACGAGCAGGCCCGCCACGACGACCACCCATCGCGGGGTGCCGCGACGCGACGCGACATCGGCGGTCTCCTCCCCCGTTTCCACGTCGTCGGGTGCGACGGTCTGCGTGCTGTCGTCATTGACCATTGCCGAGGTCCTCCAGGAGCGAATTCCAGTACTGCAGTGCTTCCGTCCCCGTGGGAATCAGCACCGGATCGGAAACGGGCGGGTACCCGATCGGGGTGCCCGGGGTCGTTGCGTTCTGCAGCCCGAGGTCGTTCGGGCGGGGCGCGTTGCGCGAGCCACGCTGGGCGAGGTTGTCCGCAGGAGGACAGTAGTACGTCAGATTCGGCGTGGTGGGGCTCTCGTCCCCGACTGCCCGGCGGACCGTGTCGTAGGTGCACACCTGCCCCAGCGTTCCGACGAGGACGAAGTTGGCTCGGTCCCCGGTGACGATCGACTCCAGCTTGCCCAGGCCCCGTGGGATGTCGTTCAGGCCCGACGCGAGCGAGGCCTGCCGATCGGAGATGATCGGCGCCACCGTCACCAGGTTCGCCAGCAGCGACCCGAAGGTGTCGTGGTAGCGGTCGAACAGTGTCGTGGCCTGGTCGAGTGCGGCGGGCGAGGTGTCTGCGAGGTACACCAGCACCGGAGCGTTGGTGTCGAGTTGCTCCGTGAAATCACGGGCCGCCCCCATGCCCCGCACGAACGAGTCCGACTCACCCGCCATCGTGGTGACCAGGCTCGCGGTCCGTTCGAGCAGACCCGTGAGCATCGGCGCCTGCTCGCTCATCTGAGCGGTGAGCGCGTCACCATGGTCGATCATGCTGGCAAGGGACGGTCCCAGCCCGTCGAACGCCGCCCCGAGCTCCGTACCGATGTCACTGACGGCCTGCGGGTCGACTCCCTCGATCAGCTCCCAGGCGTCGGTCATCAGCTCACCCATCTGCACCGGCTGCTGATCGGCGGGCGCGGGGAGGAGGTCGCCGTCCTCGAGATACGGGCCCTCACCGGTGTTCGGGAAGATGTCGACGTTCTGGATGCCCGCAGCGGTACCCATCCCCACCTTGGCGATGCTGTCGACGGGAATCTCGACGCCCGGGTCCAGGTCGTAGTCGATGCGGGCGCCCTCATCCGGATCGAGCCGGACCGAGGCCACCGACCCCACCGAGACGCCGCGGTACGTCACGGCCGTTCCCGCGGTCAGACCACGGGCATCGGTCATGACCGAGTACACCCGGATCGGAGTGCCGAACGCCTGCGGACCGATCACGTAGTTGATCCCGAAGGGAATCACGATCACCGACACGAGCGCGAACAGCACCAGCTGCACCACGACCAGACGTCTCATCGTCGACCTCCCTGGAGCAGATCGGTCAGGTCGCTCGCGGTCGCCGACACCGCACCACCGGGTACCTGCCCGCCGGTGAGCAACGTGTCGATGGTTCCGGGGATGTCGAGCGCACCGTCGAAGTTCAGGTAGTCCCCGTGCACGGCACTTCCGAAGTTGTCGAGGAAGCTGTTCATGTTGTCGAGCGTCGCCCCGATCTCGGAGTTGAAGGCCGCCAGCGCCCCGATCACCGTCGACGCGTCCGAAACCATCGCACCGAGCCCGCCAGGGTCGCCGGAGACGACGACGTTCGCGGCGTCGGTCAGCTGCCTCGTCGAGTCGAGCAGTGCGGCGATACTGTCGCGCTGCTCGGTCAGCGCACGCACCGCACCCGGCATCGCGTCGAGATAGGCGTCGACCGTGGCCTGCTGCCCCGCCAGCTGCCCGGAAATCCGTGCGGCGGTGTCGATCGCGACCTCGAAGTCGTCCTGGTTCGCGTTCGCGGAGGCCAGCAGTGTCGTCATGGTGTCGGTGAGACCGCGGATCTCGCCGGAACGCCCGGAGAACGCGGTGTCGAGTTCGCTCACGACCGTCTGCAACTGCGCCAGTCCGCTACCGGTCACGATCGTCCCCAGGGTCGCGAGCATGCTCTCGACCTGAGGCCCGATGGTGGTGCTCGTCTCGACGATCACGTCACCGTCCTGCAAGGGACGCTCCGACGGGTCGGCGGGCGGGGTCAGCCGAATGAACGGGCTGCCCAGCGCCGACGGCAGTTCCACCGAGGCGAGGACGTTGTCGGGCAGCTCGGTGGACTCCTCGAGGCTGAGCCCGACCTTCGCACCGATCGTGTCGGTGTCGAGGCTCTGGATCCGCCCGATCACCTTCTGCCCCGTACGCACGTCGGCACCGAACAGCAGACCCTCCGCGGTCGCGAGCTGCAACGTCACCGTGTACGCGGGCCCGTCCGCACTGCGGCCGAGCGGAAGATCCTGCATGCCGATGCCACAGCCCGCTGTGAGCAGGACTCCGGCCGTCGCCGCGACGACGCGAATCGTCCTGGTGCGCATCAGTTCCCCCCTGCTACTGCGCCGGCGATGTTGAGCGGATCGGACTGGCTGACCGGGAACGGGATCGGGTTGGTGAATCCGGCACCCGTGCACAGCGGCAACGGATGCTCCTCGCACAGCGGTTGCGCGACGGCGAACTGGGTCAGTGCCGTCGAGATGTTCAGCCGGATCCGACCCTTGTTGGTGTCGTCGATGCCCCGGGCGAGGTTCTGCATCAGCAGCGGTACCAGGTCCATGAACTCCGCCAGCCCGGCCTGGTTCGCGGTGAGGACGTCGCCGAGCGCGTCGACGTTCTCCGCCGCCGCACCCACGTCGTCGCCGTGCTGGTCCATGAAGGCGCCGACCTGGTCGAGGACGACCTGCAGATCCTGCAGTGGCGCCGCGAGATCGACGTCGGTCGACGCCCACTGGTCCCCGACCGCACCGAGATCGCGAACCAATTCGTCCAGGCTGACCTGCCGCGCGTCGAGCGCGGCCATCAGACCCGACAGGTTCGACACCAGGACGCCGATGTCCTCGGCGCGGGCGCCGACGACACCCGTCGCGGAGCTGAGATTGCGCATTGCCTCGTTGAACTCGTCGCCCTGTCCGCGCCAGCCGTCGGCGGCCTTGCTCAGAAGGTCTGCGGGAGAACCGTTCTCGACCTTCACGGCCTCGGTCAGCGTACTGATGCTGCCCATCAGTGAGTCGAAGTCGATCGGCGCGTGGCTACGCTCCGGCGGGATCTCCGCGCCGTCCTCGAGCGTCGGTCCACTGCTGTAGGTGGGGCCGAGTTCCACGTGCCGGTCACTGATCACCGAGGGGCTCAGCACGAACGCGCTCGCATCGGCGGGTAGCGGTACGTCGGCGGGCATCGACATGGTCACCCGCACCGTCGTGCCCTGGGGCACGACCTCGGTGACGGTCCCGACCGGCACACCGAGCACCGTCACCTTGCTGCCGACGTAGATCCCGTTGACGTAGGCGAAGTTCGCGTGGAAGGTGTTCGACCGGTCGGTACGTGCGAACACGAACCAGCCGGCAACCGCGACGGCGACGACTAGCAGCAGTGCGGTCACGACGACCGGAAGGCGGCGCTTCTTCGCGGGGCCGTCGCCTTCCCAGGCGGAGACGGACTGGACGCTCATCTATTTGCACCCCTGCATCACTCCGATGGCGCACAGCAGGTTGTCCGGGATGACCGCAGAGGGTGCGGACACGTCCGTCCAGGCGCCGTTGCCCGTGGCATCGGTGGCTCCGCGTAGCGCGGGCGGCACCTTCACCATGATCTGGTCGATGTTGGCCGCGTTGTCCTTCAAGGTGGCGGTCACCGCGGCCAGGTTCTCCATCAGTCCCCCGAACTCGGATTCCTTCGCACTCATGGTGTTCGCCAGCGAGTCGAGGACCAGGGTGAGGTTGTCCACGAGATCGGTCAACGCCTGCCTGCGCGCCGCGAGGATCTGCATCACCGTCTGCGCGTTGCGTGCGGTTGTGGTCACGGAGTCGGTCTGGCGAACCATCAGGTCCGACAGCGAACGCGACATCGTCAGCAACTCGTCGATCTGTTCGCCGTTGCGGGCGAATGCCGCCGACGCACCGCTCAGCCCGGTCAACGCCCTGCCCAACTCCTCGGAGTCGGCGGGGAGCACCTGCTCGAGCGTGGTCATCATCGCCTGCAGCGAGTCGACGTCGATGTCGGCCGCCGCTTTCGTCGCGTCCCGGCTCACGTCGTCGAGTCCGTACGGAACGGTGGTGCGGGACATGGGGATGACAGTCCGCCCCTCGTCGACACCTGCGGGCACGACCTCGAGGTAACGCTTGCCGAGGACGGTCTTGAGCCGGACGGTCGCGGTCGTCTGGTTACCCAGCGGCTGGTCCTTGTCGAGCCGGAAGTCGACCACGACGTGGTCGCCCGCCAGGTCGATGCCCTCCACCCGTCCAGCGGGTACCCCCGCGACGTAGACGGGATCGCCGCCTGCGAGTCCACTGGCGTTCGCGAGTTCCGCCGAGTACGCCTGTGTCCGGACCTGGTACCACACGCGGGGCGCGCCGACCGCGGCGAGCAGCCCGATGACGAGCACCGCGATCCCCAGTAGACCGAGCGCCATCGGCGTCGAGTTGCTGCGCCGCTCCCCTTTGAAGAGAAACAGGAAGATTCCAACGAAGACGTCGATCAGTTTGACGAGAAACATCATTGGCACACCTGCGAGTGGGTGGTCCCGAAGATGTTCGCCTGCATGTCCCCCGCCTCCAGCGTGAAGTTGCACAGGTAGAGATTCACGAAGCCGCCGTAGCTGCCGATCCGGTTGAGGTCGGAGCCGAACTCGGGCATCTTCGCCAGGAACTCGTTGAACTGGTCCGTCGATCCGATCCATGCGTCGGTGACCGACTTCAGATCGGTGATCGACTTGCCGAACGCTCCGTTCGACACCGCCATCGCCCGCGCGAGGTCCGCGATCGCCGTGCTCCCGCCGTCGAGCAGCGCGACGAGCTGGTCGTTGCTGCCGACCACGGTCGACGAGAGGGCCCCGAGGCCGACGAGCAGCTCCTCGAGTTCCGGTGAGCGGGCGTCGACGGAGGCGAGGAGGGACGACATGTTCCCGACCAGTTGTTCGAGCACGGGCTGACGCTCGGCGAGCCCACTGCTCAGATCGCCGATCTGGGTGAGCAGCGTCGCGACGGACTGGCCCTGCCCCGAGAAGGTCTCGACGAAGCCGCGGGTGAGGCTGTTGACCTGATCCGGCGCGAGGGCGTCGAACAGCGGCCGGAAGCCGTTCATCATCGCGGTCAGGTCGACGGGCGGCGTCGTGCGGTCGATCGGGATCGTCGATCCCGGCGGCAGCACCTCCGACCCCTCCGAATCCGTTGCGCCGACCGGCTGTTCGCCGGTCGCGGACACCGGCCGTCCGTCGGGTCCGGACAGCGCGATGTAGCGCGCGCCGAGCATGTCCCCGTATCGGACCGCGGCGGTCACATCGGTGGTCAGCGGCTGGTCCGCCTCTACCTCGATCCCGACGACCGCCTTGCTGGTGCCACCGCCTGCATCGGCGAACTCGATGCTCTCGACCCGGCCGACACGGATGCCTGCCATCGTCACCGGATTACCCGGTGTCAGACCCTCGACGTCGACGAACTCCACCGAATAGCGTTCGGTGTCGCCGCGAACCGGGACGAGCAGGGTGTTGGACACCAGCAGTCCGCACGCCACGCCTGCGGCGCAGAAGCCGACGAGTTTGGCGACGGGAACCCATCCGAGCTTCATCGGACGGTCACCTCGTTTCCACGGACGAGCGGACCGAGCATCATCACGGTCGCGGGGTTGGGGTCGACTCCGGGCAGTGCGGGCAGTCCGCGTAGGTGCGACTCCAGCAGCCCGAGGGCATCGGTTTCCTTGGCCGTGTCGACCACCGGTGCCGCGACGGGGTTCGTGTTCGTCGTGGCCGCGGTGTGCGCGGGCGACGGTCCGCCACTGCAGTGGTCGCCCGTCTCGGTGCCGTAGGTGGGGCAGTCCTCCCCGGTGTAGGGGAACGGGTCCGCGAAGGACGGCACCGCGGTGATGTTGAACTTGCCCGTCGAGAACACCCGGCCGCCCGCTGCACCGAACGACTGCGCGCCGGCAAGGGTGCCGGTGAGCCCCTCGGGGTTCGCCGCGGTGGTGGCGAGAATGATGCCCACCGAGTCGACGACAGTGGTGATCTGCTCCTGCCGTTCCCGAGTGAAGCCGGCGGCCGTCGAGGCGAACCCGGATGCCGAGGCGAGCATGCGGCCGATCGAGTCGCTGTGGTCGGAGATGGTGCGCGACACCGATGCGGCGGATGCGAGCGTCGCCAGGACGTCGGGCGTCGCGGTGTCGAGCGCGGCCATCACCTCACGGAACTCCGGTGTGGCGTCGAGGAACTGCTGCATCGCGGGGGTCAGCGCGGGGCTGACCGAGGCGAGCCGGTCGACGACACGGCCGATGGTCTCGCCGCGGCCGTCGAGGGCCTGACCGAGAGCGGTCAGTGCCGTCTGGAGCTTCTGCGGCTGCATGCGGTCGAGGACGTCGACGAGCTTGGTGTAGATGCTGTAGAGCGCGACGGCGTCCGGGCCCTCGTCGACCGTGATGGTGTCGCCCTCGGCGAGCGGTTGGGCCGCGGCATCCGCGGTCGACTCGTCGTCGACGAGCTGAATGTAGATGTCGCCGAAGAAGGTTCGTGGAACCACTCGCGCGAGGACCGTGCTGGGGATCAGATCGATCGAGTCGCCGTCGATCTGCAGCGTCACCACGGACGATTCGACACCGGAGTCGATGCCGGAGATGTGCCCGACGTTGACACCCGAGTAGCGGACCGGAGCCTCCCCTGTGATGAGCCCGGCGGACGCCGGAATGGCGACGGTGACCTCGGGATTGCGCTCCAGCGATCCCGAGCCGCGCAGTACGAGCGCCACGGCGACGACGAGCCCGACGGCGATGGCGACCACTCCGCGCAACGCGTAGCCGACCTTGGTTCGACCCGACAGTTGTTCCATGTCAGATCCCCAATCCGGGGATCTGCGGCACGAGACCCCACAGCGCGAACGTCATCAGCACGTCGAGAATCCCGATGGCGAGGATCGCGGTCCGCAGGGCCCGTCCGGCCGCCTGCCCGACGCCGGACGGTCCGCCGGACGCGTAGTACCCGTAGGCGCAGTGCACGAGTGACACCACCGCCGCGAAGACGACGGCCTTGAGCGCGGAGTAGACCAGGTCCTGCGGGGACAGTGCCAGGTGGAAGAAGTAGTCGTAGGTTCCCGCGGAGGCACCACCCCAGACCACGATGACCAGGCGTGTCGAGAGGTAGCTCGCCAGCAGACCGACCATGTAGATGGGGATGACGCAGACCATCGCCGCGAGCACGCGGGTGCTGGCGAGGAACGGGATCGATCGGATGGCCATGGCGTCGAGGGCGTCGATCTCGTCGGAGATCCGCATGGCTCCGACCTGAGCGGTGAATCCGGTGCCGACCTTCGCGGCGAGTGCGATGGCAACGACGACGGGTGCGAGTTCGCGGGTGTTCGCGATGGCCGAGAGCATCCCGGACATGGTCGTCATGCCGACCAGTTCGAGACCGCGCTGGGTCTCCACGCCGAGCATCATCGCTGCGGCGAGCGACATCGCGAACACGATGCCGATGGTGCCGCCGCCGGAGAGCACGGAGTTGGTGCCGAAGCTGACCTCGCTGATCTGGGCGAGAACGTGCTTGCGGTAGTGGATCAACGCGAACGGCATCGACGCGATCGTCTTGCAGTAGAAGGTGACGTGCCTGCCGATGGAGGCGAGCCCGTCGACCACCCGATGAGCGGGAGCCGTGGCACGGCGGAGCCGGTAGCGGACGTCGATGTCGACCATCAGTACGCCCCGACCGCAGGCACGATCACCGTGTACAGCGCGGACAACGCGGTGTTCACGATGAACACCAGCGCGAACGCGATGACGACGGCCTCGTTGACGGCGTCGGCGACTCCGCGAGGACCACCCTTGGTGTGCAGACCCTTGAACGTGGCGACGAGGGTCGACGTGAGACCGAAGACCGCGGCCTTCACCAACGCCATCACGAAGTCGGACATGCGGCCGTACTGACTGAAGGTGGACATGAACGTTCCGGCAGGCAGGTGCTGCACGTAGATGTGGTACAGGTAGCAGGCGATCACGCCGCCGAACGTGACCATCGCGCACAGTGCGAGTGAGACGACGACCGCGGCGACCAGGCGGGGTGCGACGAGGCGCTCGATCACGTCGAGGCCCATGACCTCCATCGCGTCGATCTCCTCGCGAATCTTCCGCGAGCCGAGGTCCGTACAGATCGCGGAGCCGGCGACGCCTGCCATCATCAGGGCGCAGACGAGCGCTGCGGCCTGTCCGACGATGATGAACGCGACGACGGCGCCCGAGTAACCACCCGCGCCGATCCGACCTGCGAGTTCACCGACGGAGACGGCGATGAACACGCCGATGGGGATCATCAGCAACAGCGAGGGGCCGGTGCTCACTCGTCCGATGAACAGGGTCTGGGTGACGGTTTCGCTGATCGAGAGCCGCCGGGCGAACACGGCCCTGATCAGCGCCACGAACGACATGACCGCGAAGCCGATCAGATAGCCACCCTGATTCGCGACATCGCGAAGCGGTCCCTTGGCCGCGGGCAACTCGTACGTCACCTGCGCTCCCCCCTGTTTCGGTCGAAGTACGTTCGACTCTCATATATGTGAATCAGGATTCGCATAACACTATGTGGACGGGGTGAGGCCGACAAGGGGTTCGCCACCGCGCACACCTGCAAGTTCGCCCCGCACCCCCGAGGAAAACCCGCACCGCCGGTGGCGCCACGGTCGCGAAACCACGGCACCACCGGTCGAACAGCGTCAGCCGACGCGGACACCCTCGGTGCCGTGGGACTTGCGGAGGTCACCCTTGACGACCTTGCCGCTGGCGTTGCGCGGCAGCGCGTCGACGATCACGAGCTCCTTCGGATGCTTGTATCGCGACAGGACACCGTCGAGGTAGGCGGCGAGCTCCTCGAGGGTGAGGCCCTCGGTCACCGACTCCTTGAGTGCGACCACCGCGACGGGAACCTCGCCCCACTTCGGGTCGGTGCGCCCGATCACCGCGGCCTCGAGAACCTTCGGGTGGCCGAACAGTGCGTTCTCGACCTCGGCGCAGTAGATGTTCTCGCCGCCGGAGATGATCATGTCCTTCTTGCGGTCGACCACCCAGACGAAGCCCTCCTCGTCCTGCTGAACCAGGTCGCCCGAATGGAACCAGCCACCGGCGAAGGCGTCCGCCGTGGCGGCCTCCTTGTTCCAGTAGTGGCTCATCATGGTCGGTCCGCGATACACGATCTCGCCGACCGAGCCGACGGGGACGTCGTTCATCTCGTCGTCGACGACGCGGGCCTGGATGGTCGGGATGACCTTGCCGACGGAACCGAGCTTGCGCAGCGCGTCCTCACCGTCGAGCACACAGGTGATGGGCGACATCTCGGTCTGGCCGAAGACGGCCACGTTGACCGCATTCGGGAAGGTGTCGGCCATCGCGCGCAGCACCGTGTCCGAAGCCGGGGCGGCGCCCCAGCTGATCACGCGCAGCGCGAGGTCACGGTCCTTGACACCGGGAATCGAGCACATGGCCTGCCACTGGACGGGCACGAGGAACGCGGTGGTGACCCGCTCCGACTCCCACACGTCGAGCAGTTCGACCGGGTTGAACGCGCCGAGCGGGTGGATGACGGTCGGCACACCGAGCTGCAGGCTCGGCGCCATGCTGCCGAGTGCGGCGATGTGGAACATCGGCGAGGCGCAGAATCCGACGTCGCCGTTCGAGCGGATGCCGAGCGCGCGGATGCACGTCTGGGCCTGGGCCTGCATGTTGGCGTGCGAGAGCACTGCGCCCTTCGGGCTGCCGGTGGTGCCCGAGGTGTACATGATCAGCGCCGGAATGTCCTCTGGCAGATCGACGGCCGGACGGGGGTCACCGGACTCGGCGACGAGATCCTCGTAGCCCAGGGCGCCGTCGGCGGTCTCGCCGCCTGCGACGATGGTGACGGCGAGCTCCGGAACCTGCTGGCGCACCGCGGCGACGAGCGGGGCAAGCTGACCGTCGGTGACGACGACCTTCGAACCACTGTCGGTGACGATGTAGGCCATCTCGGGCGGGGTGAGGCGAAAGTTCACCGGAACGGCGATCGCGCCGAGCGCGTTGATCGCGAGCACGGCCTCCATGTATTCGGTGCGGTTGAGCATCACGATCAGCACGCGGTCGCCGAAGCCGACACCGCGGCGGTGCAGGGCGTCCGCGAGGGCTTCGCTGCGGCCGTGCAGATCGGCCCAGGTGGTGGTCGCGCCGAGGAAACGCAACGCGGTCTCGTCGGGACGCATCAGAGCGTGGGTCGCGACCTGATTGTTCCAGTGATTCCTGCGGGACTGGAGGGGCTGTGTGAGGAGATCGGGTGACATCGTCGTGGCCTTCCCTGTCACGGAGCTGAACGGCGCGGTGGGGGCGCCTCTCCGGCTGTGGTCGATTATGGCAACGAAGCGGCCGGTATGGGCCGTTTTGTTAACAAGTATTCGCAAACTCGGACACTACTGTCCCGGCATGTGTTCCGGGGGTGCTACGTGACGTTCAGGAGCCGAAGCTGGGCTTGCGCCTTCCGAGCATCGCGGCGGCACCCTCGGCGAAATCGGCCGATCCGAGGAGTTCGATCTGACCCTCGGTCTCGATCTCGAACGCGGCCTCGACGCGAGCGAGAGTTGCTGCGGTGATCGATCGCTTCGTCAGTTCGAGCGCTCGCCTCGGTCCCGCCGCCAACTTCGCGGCGACCGCGTCGACGTGCGCGCCCAGGTCCTCGACAGGGAGCACCCGGGTGATCAGACCCGCGGCGTGGGCGTCCTCCGCCCCGAGACGCTCACCGAGCAAGGCCATCTCGGCGGCGCGGGCCCTGCCGATCGACGCGGGCACGAGCATGCTCGAACCGCCGTCGGGCATGAGACCGATGTTGACGAATGCCAGCAGGAAGTACGCCTTCGGTGAGGCGTAGGTGAGGTCCGCGGCGAGCGCGATCGACGCGCCGACACCGGCTGCGGCGCCGTCAACCTGCGCGACGACCGGAACCGGCGCCGTCAGGATCGCTCGGACGACCCTGTTCGCGGTGTCCATGACCACGCGAGGGTCGGTCGCGGGCCCGGTCGCGGCGGCCATCAGGTCGGCGCCGGTACTGAAGGGTCCACCTTCGCCCGCGAGCACGATGACACGGACGTCGCGGTCCGCGGCGCGGGTCTCGACGAGATCCCCGAGGGTGCGCATCGTGTCCAGGTCGATCGCGTTCATCCGCTCCGGGCGGGCGATGGTGATGCGCAGGACGCCTGCGTCGTGGGAGACGACCAGCCCCCCGATCCGCTCGACGGTTGCCCCGCTCGGCGCGACGTCGTGCTCGGCTTCACTCGGCACAACGGCACCGCTCGCCTCGGTCATCGGGTCGCCCCGGCGATCCCGGCGAGCCGGCCCGCGATGATGCTTTCGGCCTCTGCGACCATGCGGGACACCAGCTCTCCGACCGTGGGGACGTCGTCGATCAGACCCTGACACTGGCCTGCGGTCCAGATACCGGCGTCGAGATCGCCGTCCTCGAAGACCTTCCGGCCACGGGCGCCTGCGACCAGCTCGCGAATGTCCTCGAAGGTGGCGCCCCCGCGGGATTCGATGTCGACGACCTCACTGCTGACAGCGTTGGATGCGACGCGCGCGGTGTTGCGCAGGGTGCGGAAGATCAGCTTGGTGTCGAGTTCACTGTTGGCGACGATCTGGCGCTTGACCTCGTCCGCGACCGGCGACTCCTGGGTGCACATGAAGCGGGTGCCCATGTTGACGCCCTCCGCGCCGAGCGCGAGCGCCGCGACCAGGCCGCGCGCATCGGCGATGCCACCCGAGGCGATGACCGGAATGCGGACCTGAGCGGTCGCGGCCGGGATCAGCACGAGGCCGGGGACGTCGTCCTCACCGGGATGGCCTGCGCACTCGAATCCGTCGATGCTGACCGCGTCGACGCCGACCCGCTCGGCCTTGATGGCGTGCCGGACGCTGGTGCACTTGTGGATCACCTTGACGCCCGCGTCCTTGAAGTGCGGGAGGTGGTCCACCGGGTTGGAGCCGGCCGTCTCGACGACCTTGATGCCGGACTCGACGATCGCCTGCCGGTACTCCGCGTACGGCGGCGGGGTGATCGACGGCAGGATCGTGAGGTTGACACCGAACGGCTTGTCCGTGAGGTCGCGGCAGCGTGCGATCTCCTTGACGAGATCCTCCGGAGTCGGCTGCGTCAGAGCCGTGATGAACCCGAGTGCACCCGAGTTGGCCACCGCGGCAACCAGTTCCGCGCGGCCAACCCACATCATTCCACCCTGGACGATGGGGTGCTCGACTCCGAACACCTCCGTGAAGCGAGTTCTCAACACGTTGATCCACCTCCCCGCCTGCAGCCGCCGGACCCGTGTCCGGCGCTGCGGCGATTCATGCTTGCGGTCATCTGCTTTCGATCACTCCTGGAATGCGGCGCCCCGCCCTCACATTCGTCGGGGACGAAACGGGCGAAGCGGACGCAACGGGGGTGAGATCCGTCACGAACAAGTGCGAATTCGCGTTAACTTTCGTCGACGGTCCGCGTACTGTCAAGAGTGAATCAGTCAGTGAAACGGGAAATCCGAAGCCGCGCCCCCACCGGAACCGAGATCGGCGCCGGAGAAGGACGGCTCGCACTCGTCGGAGGCCGATCATGCGCTCCGCTACCATTCCCCCGGAGAATTCAGGAGGCCCGATGACGCAATCGACCCGCAGTCGGTCGGTTCCGGACCCGTCGGCACCTCGCAAGCGTCCGAAGAACCGCAAGGCACAGATCGCGCTCGTCGCGGCGGAGGCCTTCAGCGAACGCGGCTACCACGCGGTCGGCGTCGACGACATCGCCGCGCGACTCGGCATCTCGGGCCCGGCGCTCTATCGGCACTTCCCCAACAAGTACGCGCTGTTCGTCCAGGCCGCACTCGGCACGGTGGGATCCCTGCGCGAGAAGGCGGAGGGCGCAGTCGAGGCCAACCCGGACGCAGGCCCGGAGCAGCGCCTCGACGCCGTGGTGAACGCACTGCTGTCCACCACGATCGAGAACCGCACCACGGGTGGGCTCTACCGCTGGGAAGGCCGGTACCTCCAACCCGACGACCGGGCTCTCATGCGGGCCGACTTCGCGGCGCTCAACGAGATGCTGACGGTGCCGCTGCGGGAAATGCGCCCCGAACTGACCGAGGGCGATGCCGCGGCGATCGCGGCGTCCACCCTCAGCGTCATCGGCAGCATCACCGCGCACCGAGCACCACTCGCCAACCGGCGCACCGAGAAACTGCTCCGCAGCGCGGCATGGGCTGTCCTGCGCTGCGACCTCGCGGCGGCGACTCCGGCGCGGACGACGATCGACGACCCGGCCGCGGGCGGACTGTCCGTGACGTCGAAGCGCGAACTGCTTCTGACCGAGGCCATGAAGATCTTCGATCGACGCGGGTACCACGAGTCCAGCATCGAGGAGATCGGTGCGGCGGCGGGAATCAACGCGTCGAGCGTCTACCGGCACTTCCCCAGCAAGGCAGACCTTCTCGCGGCCGCGTTCTACCGTGCCGCGGACCGGCTCGCGGTCGCGACCCAGTCCGCACTCGGCAGCACCTCGGACCCCGCCGAAGCGCTCGAGCGCCTCACTGGCGCGTACATCGACCTCGCGTTCGCCCAGCCCGACGTGATCGCGGTGTACTTCGCCGAGATCGGCAACCTGCCTGCGAGTGAACGCACCAGCCTCCGCAACGTCCAGCGCCTCCACATCGAGGAATGGGTCAATCTGCTCACCGCAGTGCATCCGGAACGTCAGCAGGCGGAGGCACGGTTCCTCGTCCACGCCGCGCTCGGGCAGACCCTCGACGTCGGCAGGCAGATGCGGTTCGACACCGGTGCGATCGCCCGTGGCCGCATGCAGACCCTCATGCTGACCGTGCTGCACAGCTGAGGCGGCTCGCTCTCACGCTGTCGAGAACGCCGCGTCCCTCAGCTCGGTGTACGACTTCCGGATGAGCTCCGCGTAGCGCCGGGAGTCCGTCAGCAGTGCGGGATCTGCGGTGATGTTGAGGGCCAGCACGTCACCGGTGGAGCGGACCGAATGCGAGGTGCCGGTTCCGTCGAGGTTGGTCGTGCCGAAGCCCGCCACCGCGGTCATGTCGACCAGACGCAGTGGTGTCGCGCGGCGCGGCACGCTGGTGACGAAGGTGTTGAACGGCCGCCCACCCTCGCTGTCCCCGTCGGACGGTGTTCCGCAGCGTTGCTCCAGCGCTCGCGCGACCCGGAACATCCAGCCCGGCAGCACGAAATCGACGGCGAGAACGGCGGCCTCGGCAGGGACGGACATGCGGTTGCGTTCGCCGAGGACCGCGGCGCGCACGGCGCGGGCTCGGGCGACCGGATCCGCGATGTCGGAGTTCAGGCCGACCACCGTCATCACGAACTGGTTGTTCGAATCCGACGTCGGTTGCGTGCCACGAACCGTCATCGGCACCGACGCCGCCAATGAACCGCCCGGCACCTCCCCCTGTTCGACGAGGTACGCCCGCAATGCACCGCCCACGATCGTGAGGATCAGGTCGTTGACGGTGACCTCGCCGATCCGGGCCTTGATCTCCTGCATCTCGGCCAGCGAGAAGACCTCCACCTCGTGGACTCGGGCGGAGCCGACCGGCCCGTCCAGCGAGGTCGGCGTGCGGCGTTGCGGCGGAAGCGGATACGACGCGGTCTCGCGCTCGGACAGCTGCGCCCGACGCTTCTCCTTCGCCGTCCTGGCCGCAGCGACGAGCTGCGCGATTCCGCGGGGAATGCCCGCGACCGCGCGGGCGACCAACTCCAGGTCCGACGGGACCCGACCACGCCGGGTGTCGGTGGGCTCGACGTCCGCGACGTCGCCACCGAAGAGCGCGGTGATGGCCTGCGCGCCCGCTACCCCGTCCGCGGCGCAGTGGTGGATCTTGATCGCGACGACGGTGACGGGACCGGACGTTCCGGGCACCTCGTCCACGCGGTCCACGACATGGAGTTCCCAGAGCGGGCGACCGTCGTCCATCGGTGTGCTCGCCAGTGCCGCCAGGAACCCGCGCAGCCCGTCCCACGACAACGGGCCGTAGAAGCTCACCTGGTTGGCGACGTCGAAGTCCGGGTCCTGCACCCAGTACGGGCGGCCGAGGTCGAGTGGTGTGCGCACGAGACGCCGGCGGAGGTCGGGCAGGGTCGCGTGGTCCTCGACCCACCGCGCGATCTCATCACGGGTCGGCGGCCGGGAAGTCCCGTCGACCGGCGCGAAGGCGTACGCCGACACGTACGCCTGCCGGAACCTGGCGCTGTCCGAGTAGAGGAACCATGCGTCCTGGGGCGACAACTGCTGCACGTTCCGGCCTCTCCTGGAGAGCACCCTCGCGAATCTCAGGTGCCGGCGTTCATGTCGGGTGTTGCCAGGGCTCAGCTGTCCACGCTCTGCCGCGCCGCATCGCGAAGCTCGGCGTACGACTGGCGGAGGAGCTCCGAGTACCGCCGGGAGTCCGTCAGCAGTTCCGGATCGGCCGCGGTGTTCAGGCCGAGCCGCTCTCCGATCGCCCCGACCGCGTGCCCGACACCCGTCCCGTCCAGCGGTCCGATACCGAACGAATGGACACAGGTGGTGCCGGCGACCCGCACCTCCGCGATGTCGCGGGGCACGCTGCTGACAAAGGTGTTGAAGGGCCTGCGAACGCCGGCATCGGTCCCCCGCCACGTCCGGATTCGGCGGACGGCCCGGAACACCCAGCCCGGGAACATGTATTCCACGTACGCAACGGCCGCCTCGGCGGGCACACCGAGACGAGTGCGCTCACCGATCACCGCGTCGTGAACCGCGCGGGCCCGGGCCACCGGGTCCGCGATGTCGGTTCGCAGATCGACGATCATCATCACGAACCTGTTGTTCGAGTCGGCACCTGCACCGGTCGCACGAATCGACATCGGCGCGGACGCGGACAGCGAGCCGGACGGCGGGTGCCCCTGCTCGACCAGGTACGCGTGCATCGCACCACCGACGACCGTGAGCATCAGGTCGTTCACGGTGACGCCGCCGATCCGCGCCTTGACCTCCTGCACTTCCGGCAACGAGAAGTGCTCCGCCTCCAGCACCCGTCGCGGACCGACCGGCCCGTCCAGAGGCGTAGCCGTAAGGCCTTGCGGGGGAAGCGGATACGTCGCGTTCGCGCGGGACACCTCGAGTGCACTCCAGTTCGCGCGCGCCCTCCTGACAGCGGCGACGGTGTCGACGACCGTGCGAGGCACGCGAGCGAGCGCACGCACGACCAGTTCGGCCGAACCCGGCACCCGGTCGCGACGCGTCGGCCCACCGACGTCCGAAGGCAGCGCATCCCCGAACAATGTCGTCGTCACCGCGCTGCTGCCGACGCCGTCGATCATGGCGTGGTGCATCTTCATCACGACCAGCATGGCCGGGCCCTCGGTGTCCGGCACCCCGTGCACGCGATCGATCACGTGCATCTCCCACAGCGGGATCCGTTCGTCCATCGGCTCGGTGGAGATGTCCGCGACCATCGTCCTGGACTCGTCCCAGCCTCGCTCGCCGTGGAAGTGGAGGTGTCGGCCGACGTCGTAGTCGGGGTCGTCGACCCAGTACGGATGATCGAGATCGAGGGGTACCCGCACGAGCCGCTGACGGAGGACGGGAAGGACCGCACGCTCCTCGAACCAGCGAGTGATCTCGCCCCGATCCGGCAGTCGCCCGGCGGCGGCGTCGGGCACGAGGACGTACGCGGACATGTACGCCTGACGGGAACGCGGCGTGTCGACGTACACGAACCAGGCATCCTTGGCCTTCAGCTGGCGCACGGGTGCCTCCTGTTCGAGTCGTGTACCCGGGGTGGGCAGAGATCGACCGGAACGAAGCGTATAGCGCAAAAGCCGTCTGCGCCGGGTGGACATTCACCCAGCGCAGACGGCTGTTCGATGCTGCGGACTCAGCCCTTGCCGTGCAGTGTCTTCAGCATCCAGGCGGCGATCTTCATGTCACGAGCCTTGCGCTCCATCGTGAGCAGGTTCAGCGGGGCCTTGAACTTCTGCCGGGTGACGGCCTTCGGACGCGTGAACTCGCGCAGCCCGTCGGCACCGTGGATGCGACCGAATCCGGATTCTCCGACGCCACCGAACGGCAGCGCCGCGACTCCCGCGAATCCGAGAACCGAGTTGATCGACACCATGCCGGTGCGCAGGTTCTCGGCGGCCTTGACCGCTCGGGCCTTGTCCTTCGTGAAGATCGACGCGCCGAGCCCGTAGTTCGCCCGGTTGGCCTTCTCGACGCCGTCTTCGAGGTCGCGCATCCGGTTGACCGCGAGGAGTGGACCGAAGGTCTCCTCGGTCATGGCGGAGCTGTCCTCGGGGACGTCGCCCAGGATGACGGGGTCGATGTACGGCTCGCGCAGCGACTCGCGTCCACCGAGCAGCGCGTGGGCACCCTTGTCCAGTGCGTCCTCGACCTGTCCGCGCACGATGGCGTTCTGCCGGTCGAGCGTCATCGGACCGTACGAGGAGTCCTTGTCGCCGCCAACGCGCAGTCGCGACGCCTTGTCGGTGAGCTTGCGGACGAAGGCGTCGTAGACCTCGTCGGCGACGTAGATCCGCTCGACACCGGCACAGGTCTGCCCGGCGTTGCCCATGCCGCCGAACACGGCGAAGCTCGCCGCGACGTCGAGGTCCGCGTCGGCTGCGACGAGCATCGCGTCCTTGCCGCCGCCCTCGGCGACGAGCGGGGTGAGAGTCTTGGCGCAGGCGGCCATCACCTTCTTGGCCGTGGGACCGGAGCCCGTGAAGGCGACCTTGTCGACGCCCGCTTCGACGAGCGCACCGCCGGTCGCGCCGTAGCCCGTGACGACCTGGAACACGGGCTGATTGGGGACGAGCGCCTTCCACTTGTCCTCGAGCCACACGGCGACACCCGGCGTCAGCTCGCTCGGCTTGAAGACGATGGTGTTGCCTGCCGCGAGCGCGTAGGAGATGGAGCCCATCGGCGTGAACACCGGGTAGTTCCAGGGGCCGATGACACCGACGACGCCGAGTGGCTGGTAGTAGAGCGTGGATTCCTGGTTCGCGCTGACCAGCCCCGACGGAACCTTCCTGCGGCCCAGCACCTTCCCGGCGTTCTTGGACGCCCAGTCGAGGTGCTCGACGGCGAGCATGATCTCGAGGATCGCGTCGTCGACGGGCTTGCCGGTCTCGGCGGCCATGACGCCGGCCAGGGACTGTGCGTCGCGAGCGATCGCGGCCTTCCACTTCTGGAGCCACTTCTTGCGGCCGTCGAAGCCGAGCGCCGACCACCACACCGAGGCCTCACGGGCGCGTGCCACGGCGGCGGCCACATCGTCGGCGTCGTGGATCGGGTACTCCGCGAGCACACTGCCCGTCCGCGGGTCGAGGGAGGCGAAGGTGGTTGCGGCGTCGGGCGCCTCGGCGGTGCTCGGCTTGTTGTCGGTCCCCTGGGACATGGGGGTTTTCCTCCGTCGGTGTGGCGATCGAGTCGGGTCCGGCCTGGTACCTGTCGATCCTCGCGGATTCACGCACTTCCGGCCCGAAATCACATCACATATATTTGATTTGTCTTACTGTTGTGGCCGTCACACTAGGCCGTGCCCGAGCGACAGGCAAGATCTCACCGCGCCGAGTTCGCCGACGTGCCAGGTGCACGACCACCACCCTTGACCACGGGAGAGACGATGAGCGTCGACTTCACCACCGAACAGCGAGCCTTCGCGCAGGCCGTCGCGGACTTCTGCAAACGGGAAGCGGGGACGCGGGAAAAGCGCGACAAACTCACCGGCAACGGCGCGCACAACCACAACCAGGGCGTCTACTCCAAGATGGCCGACCTGGGATGGCTGGGCCTGACGGTCCCCGAGGCGTACGGCGGCTCCGACGCGACCATGGTCGACATGTGCATCCTGCTCGAGGAGACCGCTCGCGGGATGGCACCGATCGGAGCGATCGGCCCGACCCTGATCACCGGCGGCGCGTACGCGAAGTTCGGCACCGAGGCGCAGAAGGAGTCGGTCCTGCGGGGCATCGTCGGCGGCGTGTCCCAGTCGATCTCGATGTCCGAGCCGGAAGCAGGATCCGACGTCGGCAACCTGAGTACGAAAGCGGAGAAGACCGCCGACGGTTGGGTCGTCAACGGCCAGAAGACGTGGTGTTCGAACGCGCACATCTCCGAGAACATCCTGCTCGTCGCCCGCACCAGCCGTGGCGAGAACAAGCACGAGGGACTGACGATGTTCCACGTGCCCGCGAACACACCAGGGCTGAAGATCAGCCCGATCGAGCTGATGGGCGGCCAGAAGGAGACCAACGACCTCTACTTCACCGACTGCGTCCTGCCCGAGGACGCGGTGGTCGGCGAAGTCGGCGGTGGCTGGCGACAGCTGATGACCGGTTTGAACTTCGAACGGCTCATTCTGTCCGCCATGGCGCTCGGCGCCGCCGAGCGCGCGTTCGAGGACGTGCTCGGCTTCGTCTCGCAGCGCAAGCAGTTCGGTCGGCCCATCGGCACCTTCCAGGCCCTGCGACACCGCATCGCCGACCTCGCCACCGAGATCGAGTGCACGAAGCTGCTCGTCTACAGCGTGGCGCGTCAGGCCGACGCGAATCCCGACATGATGCTCCCGCGCGAGGCATCGATGGCAAAGCTCAAGGCCACCGAGACCGCGCGGCGGGTCGCACTCGACGGAATGCAGATGATGGGCGGCTACGGCTACGCCGCCGAGTTCGACATGGAGAAGCACGTCCGCTCGGCACTGGTGTCCACGATCTTCGGAGGCACCAGCGAGATCCAGCGCGACATCATCGGCAAGACCTACGGCCTCTGAACGACCGCGGAGGCCACGCCTCCCACCGCCTATGCTGAACCGCCGGAAGGAGGCGCCAAGTGACCACGACAGGCAAGGACCGCGGTGCTACGGCGGGGCGAGCGCTGCATCGACGGCCGCAACTCTCGGACGACGTCGCGGCGCACGTGCGCGGGCTCATCATGTCCGGCGTGGTCCGACCGGGCGACTACATCCGGCTCGACGAGACCGCGGCAGACCTCGGTGTGAGCGTCACCCCTGTTCGGGAGGCGTTGCTGACCCTCCGCGGGGAGGGCCTGGTCGAGCTGGTCCCGCATCGCGGTTACGTGGTGGCCCCGCTGACCCGGGCGGACGTGCACGATCTGTTCTGGCTGCAAGGGCAGATCGCCGAGCAGCTCGCGATCCGCGCAACGCCTGCGGTGACCCCTCAGGTGCTGGGCGAGATGCGCGACGCGAAGGACCGCCTGGCGAAGGCGGTGGCTAACGGCGACGCCGCCCAGGTCGAGGACCTCGAATTCGGGTTCCACCGGCTGCTCAACCGGCTCGCGGCGGCGAACAAGCTGTCCTGGTTCCTGCTGGGCGCCCTGCGGTACACCCCGGCGCATCTGTACTCGTCGGATGCGCAGTGGGGTGCGACCGCCGTCGCCAGTCACGAGAAGCTGATCGCGGCACTCGAGGCCGGGGACGCCGCGGAGGCGGGACGGATCACTCGGGCCCATTTCGCCGACGGCGCGGAACGGCTGCTCGCGCACCTGGAGAAAGCCGGCATCTGGGAGTGAACCGCCCGATAACGACGGAGGCCGCGCCCGGGTACACGCGGGCGCGGCCTCTCTCGCTGCGTACCGGGTTACCAGACGACCGCGATGACAACGTTCACGACGGCGAGGATGCCGATCACATGGGCGAGCGTCGCGGTGGAGTTGACCGTCACGGCCGCGGCACCACCGGCCGCAGCAGGCTCCTCCTTCGCCTTGCGCAGGCCGAGCACCGCTGCGACGAGGATCACGATCGCGATGACGAGCTTGATGCCCACCTTCATGTGGTTCAGGTCGGCGTCGTTCGCCTCGTTCAGGCCGACCAGGGCGAGACCGGAGACCACCTGCAGGATCGCGCCGTGCAGCATGCCCGGGATCACCCGCGGCGCCTTGAGCACGGTCATGTAGCTGCCGATGATCGCGGCGAGGCCGATGAAATGCAGGATCAGGAAGATGTCGATGGCTGCGGTCATGCCTGCATCGAACAGGTCCCGAGAGGACCTGTAAAGGAAGGATTGCCTTTGCCGGGCAACCAGGAAACCACGCCTGACGAGCACTGGACAGCTGTCCAGGCAATGTTGTCTAAACCGGACCGGCGGGACCCTACTTCCGAGTACTGTCACTGAACCGAACGGGGCGGCGAGCGCACAGCCTCGGCCCGCACAACAGCCGACGACTCGCCACTCCGAACCCTCACACCATCGTCCCGCGACACCCGCCGTGGCAAGGAGTCAATTTCCGTGTGTTCGATCTTCGGCATCTTCGGACTACACCCCGACGAAGACCTTGCTGCGCTGAGGGTCCGAGCCGTCGAGGCGTCCCGACGGCAACGCCACCGTGGACCCGACTGGAGCGGAGTGTTCGCCGATGACGGCGCGGTGCTTGTCCACGAACGCCTCGCCATCGTCGACCTCACGAGCGGCGCGCAGCCGCTGCGGTCCCGCGACGGACACCTGGCGCTGGCCGTCAACGGTGAGATCTACAACCACCGGGAGCTGCGCGCGGGCCTGGACTACGACTTCACCACCGAATCGGACAGCGAGGTGATCAACGCCCTGTACCGCACCGGCGACGACGACTTCGTCAGCCGACTCAACGGGATCTTCGCGTTCGCGTTGTGGGACGCCGACCGCCGGCGGTTCCTCATCGCGCGGGACCCGGTCGGGGTGTGCCCGCTGTACTGGGGCCACGACGCCGACGGGCACCTGCTCGTCGCCTCGGAGATGAAGGCGCTCGCCGACCTCTGCGCCGACGTCGCGCAGTTCCCGCCGGGGCACGTGTACGACGGCGCGACCGGCGAACTGCGCCGCTACTACGACAAGCCGTGGCGCGAGTACGCCGCCACGAACGGAACCCGTGTCGACGCGACCGAGCTACGCGAGTCTTTCGAGCAGGCCGTACGGCGCCAGCTGATGACCGACGTCCCGTACGGCGTGCTGCTGTCCGGCGGGCTCGACTCGTCCCTGGTCGCGGCGTGCGCCGCCAAGTTCGCCCGCGAACGCATCGAGGACGACTCGCGAACCGAGGCGTGGTGGCCGAACCTGCACTCGTTCGCGATCGGCCTGGCCGGATCCCCCGACCTGGCCGCAGCGCAGCTCGCCGCGGACATGCTCGGCACGCAGCACCACGGGTTTGTCTACACCTTCGAGGAGGGCCTCGACGCCCTGCCGGAGGTGATCCGGCACATCGAGACCTACGACGTCACCACCATCCGGGCGTCGACGCCGATGTTCCTGCTGGCCCGGCGAATCAAGGCGATGGGTGTGAAGATGGTGCTCTCCGGCGAGGGAGCCGACGAGATCTTCGGCGGCTATCTGTACTTCCACAAGGCCCCGTCCGCGGAGGCGTTCCACGAGGAGACGGTCCGCAAGATCGACGCGCTGCACAACTACGACTGCCTCCGGGCGAACAAGGCGATGATGGCGTGGGGAGTGGAGGCCCGAGTCCCGTTCCTCGACCTCGAGTTCCTCGACACGGCAATGGGAATGGACGCGCAGTACAAGATGGCCGGCGAGGGAAGGATCGAGAAGGCCGTCATCCGCGAGGCATTCGACGGCGCACTGCCCGACCGGATCCTGTGGCGGCAGAAGGAGCAGTTCTCCGACGGCGTCGGCTACGGGTGGATCGACGGCCTCAAGGATCACGCCGAGATCGTCGTCAGTGACACTGAGTTCGCCACCGCGGCCGAGCGGTTCCCACACAACACGCCTGCCACCAAGGAGGCATTCCTGTACCGCTCGATCTTCGAACTCCACTTCCCCGGCGATGCATGCGCGGCCTCCGTGCCGGGCGGCAAGTCGATCGCCTGCTCGACTCCCGCTGCACTGGAATGGGATCCGGAGTTCGCGGCGATGGCCGATCCGTCCGGGCGCGCCGTCCGGGGCGTGCACGACCAGGCCCTCGCCGGATAGCACCACGCCGCGACGACCGACCGAGGAAACGGGAAGGGGCTCCAGCCATTCGGCTGGAGCCCCTTCCCGTTGTGTGCGGTCAGCTGTCGAGCGCAGCTCTCTCGCCATCGGCCGCCATCGCAGCGATCAGGCTCTTCGGACGCATGTCCGTCCAGTTCGCCTCGACATACTCAACACACGACTGCCGCGACGCCTCACCGTGCACCGTGGTCCAGCCTGCCGGCACGTCGGCGAACGTCGGCCACAGCGAATGCTGACCCTCGTCGTTCACCAACACCAGGAACTGGCCACTCTCGTCGTCGAAGGGGTTGCTCATGGAATTACCTCTCTCATACTGATCTTGTCTTGCGCTCGTGCCTGTCTCGTCAGAACTGGCTGTCGTCGGCAGTGTCGACGGCGCCCTCCTCGACCACCCAGAAGGACTCGAGAACCTCGCCGATGCGGGCCAGGGAGTCGGGCGACGCCATTTCCCAGTGCGTCGACTCGACCGGATGGTTGTCGATCTGCCCCTCTATTGCGTTGTCCCAGCTCATCGCTCCCGACGCACCGGTCGGATCGTCACTCATCGCGGTGAAGTACACGAGGTCACCCTTGAACACCCGCGGCTGGTGCTGCGCAATCAGCGAAGTGGAGTGTTCCGCGGATTCCAGTGCCTTGGCGATCTGTTCCGGGCCGAATGCGTTGAACGGCTCCGGAAGACCCGCCACCAATTCGGCCACCGCATCCACGGACAGTGCCGCGTCCACGTCGACACCCTCGAGTTCCGCGGTGGGCAGCAGCAGCCCGAGCAGATCACGCGTGTTCATCTGACGGGCGGTCGCAGCTCTCCCGTGATCGACGTTGACGAAGCTGTCCATCATCGACAGCAGCGCAACTTCCTCGCCCTCGGACTGCAGTTGAACCGCCATCGCGTGGGCGATGACGCCGCCGAGCGACCAGCCGAGGAGGTGGTACGGCCCCTCGGGCTGGACCGAGCGGATCTCCCGCACGTAGCGGTCGGCCCACGCCTCGATCGACTCGGGCAACGGGCCCGCCTCGCTGAGCGCGGGCGCCTGCAGACCGTAGATTCCGCGCGACCCGTCGAGATGCTGCGTCAGCCCCGCGAACGCCCATGACAGGCCGACGACGGGATGGACGCAGAACAGCGGTTGAGCAGTCGATCCCTCGCGGATCGGCAACAGGACGTCGAAGGCGCTCGCGCTGCCGCCGTCGCCCCCTGCCCGAACCCCGTCGATCCGGGCCGCGAACGAGCCGACCGTCGGTTCGGCGAAGAGCCACATCAGCGAGACCTGGATGTCCAGCGCGGCGCTCAGCCTGGACACCACCCGAGTGGCGATCAGCGAGTTGCCGCCGAGGTCGAAGAAGTTGTCGTCCATCCCGACCCGCTCGACACCGACCACCTCGCCCATCACCTCGGCGACAGTCTGTTCCACCGGAGTCGACGGGGCACGGTACTCGGCGGCCACGAACTCCGGCACCGGCAACGCCTTCCGGTCCACCTTGCCGTTGGCACTCAACGGCAAGCGCTCGAGCACCATCACCACAGACGGAACCATGTACGCAGGCAAACGCATCGTCAGCGACGACCTGAGATCGACGACGTCGACGGTCTTTCCCGAGTCCGCCACCACGTACCCCACCAACCGGTCACCGGTGTGCGGATCGGAGTGCATGACCACGACGGACTGCCCGACCGCATCGTGCTCGAGCAACACCGCTTCGATCTCGCCGAGTTCGAGCCGCTGACCCCGCAGCTTCACCTGGAAGTCCGACCGCCCGATGTACTCCAGGTTGCCGTCCACATTCCAGCGCACCAGGTCACCCGTGCGGTACATCCGTTCGCCGGGCCCGGCGAACGGGTTCGCGACGAACCGGTCCGCGGTCAGGTCGAACCGACCACCGTAGCCACGACCCACACCGGCGCCGCCGACGTACAGCTCGCCCTCCACACCGGCGGGGACCAGCTGCATCCGACGGTCCAACACGAACAGGTCGATGTTCGGGATCGGATGCCCGATCGGCACCCCGGTGACGTCCGAAACCGACGCATCCTGGAACGACACCACGTCCGACGCCTCCGTCGGGCCGTAGCTGTTGACCACTCGCAGACCGGAGTTCATCAGCGCGGCGAGCTTGCCGACCTTGATCGGCTCACCACCGAGGAACACGACCTCGAGCGCGGACAGCACCCCGTCGACATCGCTGTCGACGACGGACTCGAACGCACTCGGGGACATGTTCGCCACCGCCACGCCCCCGCCGCCGACGATCCGCAGGACGTCCCACGGGTCGAAGCCGTCGGCCGCGAGGTGAATCGTGCAGCCCGAGGTCAACGCCGCCCAGACGTTCTTCTGGGTCAGGTCGAAGCTCGGCGACGACGCGATCAGCAGTCCGCCACCGGCCGGCAGTTCGCGGCGGTACCACGCGAGTGTGTTCTCGATGCCGGCCATCGGCACCAGCGTCGGCTTCGGCTTGCCCGTCGAACCCGACGTGGAGATGACATAGCCCAACCGACGACCCGCACCGGCCTCACGCCACCGATCGACCGGACGCACCGAAGGCGCTGCGGCCCCGACGAACTCGTCCAACGCGACAACGGCGACCGAGAGCTCACGAGCCGCTTCGCTCACCACGCAGCGAGCGCCGGTGTCCTCGAGGATCGACTCGATCCGGTCCACCGGATAGGTCGGGTCGACAGGCGCGTACGCTGCCCCGGCCTTCCAGACCGCGAGCATCGCCACAACCCATGCCACCGCACGCGGCAGCACCAACGCCACGACGTCATCGGTACCCACGCCCAACCGGATGAGCTCGAGGGCCAGGACCGTCGAACGCTCGTCGAGTTCCGCATAGGTCAGCGACTCGTCACCCGACACCACTGCCGTCACGTCCGGGCACACGTCCGCCCGGCCGGCGAACAACGACACCGCCGACTGCTCGTCAGCGTGTGTCCGGCGCCCGCGCGACCACCCGAGCACCTGTTCGCGCTCGGGCGCGCCGAGCATCTCGACGTCGCCGAGCGGAACGGACAGGTCCGCCGTCATGGCCACCAGGATCCGCGAAAACCGGTCCGCGAACGAGGCGACGGTCGCCTCGTCGAACAGATCCGTCGCATAGGTGAACTGGGCCGTCAGGCCCGCCGCCTCACCCTGTGCACCGACGTTCTCCGAGATTGTCAGCTGCAGGTCGACCTTCGCGACGGCCGCATCGAACTCCACCGCGGACAGGGTGAGTCCGGGCAGTTCGAACGAGTTCTGCGCGAGGTTCTGGAAGACCAACATCACCTGGAACAGCGGATGACGGGCCTGCGACCGGGTCGGATTCAGTACCTCGACGAGCCGCTCGAACGGCACGTCCGCGTGACCGAACGCCTGCAGGTCCGACTCGCGCACCTGCGACAGCAGCTCCTCGAAGGACGCACTCGGGTCGATCTCGGTCCGCAGGACCAGCGTGTTGACGAACATGCCCACGACGTCGTCGAATGCCCGCTCGCCGCGACCCGCGACGGGGGAACCGATCGCAATGTCGCCGGTCCCCGACAACCGAGCCAGCATCACTGCCAGCGCCGCGTGCACGACCATGAACAGCGTGCCGTGGTTCTCCCGAGCAACGCGGTTGAGACCCTCCTGGACCCCCGCGTCGACCGAGAACGTGTAGGTCGCGCCACGGTTCGAGGCGACGGCCGGACGCGGCCGGTCCATCGGCAGGTCCAATTGGTCGGGCAGGCCGTCGAGCGCCTCCTGCCAGTGTCCGAGCTGCCGGGAGATGGGCGACTGCGGATCGTCCTCGCTTCCGAGCACCTGACGCTGCCAGAGCGTGTAGTCCGCGTACTGAACCTCGAGCGGCGTCCAGGCCGGCGACGTCCCGGCACTGCGTGCCAGGTACGCCATCACCAGGTCCCGGGTCACCGGTGCCATCGATGCGCCGTCCGCGGCGATGTGGTGAACGACCAGTACCAGCACGTGCTCCTGGACCTCGCCGGCGCCCTCGATCCGGAACAGCTCGGCACGCACCGGCACCTCGGCGGCGACGTCGAAGCCGTTGCCGACCACGTCGAGCACCCGCGCCAGCACCTCGTCCGCACCGATCGACACGGGTGTCAGCGGCAGCGACACCTCCGACGCGGGCAGGATCTCCTGGTAACCGACCCCGTCGAACTCGGGGTAGACGGTGCGCAGGCCCTCATGTCGCTCCAGGACGTCACCGACCGCGGCCTGCATCGCTTCAACATCCAACTCGCCCACCAACCGCACCGCGAACGGAATGTTGTTCACTGCGGAATTCGTGTCGAACCGGTTGAGGAACCACATCCGCTGCTGGGCCAGCGACAGCGGGATCCGCCCGTCACGCAGCCCCGCGATCGGTGCGATCCGCCCACCCGTGCCGGCAGCCTCGTGCACGCTGACGGCCAGGGCCTCCACGGTCGAGACGTCGAACACCATCCGGACCGGAATCCGTGCATCGATCGCGGCACCCAGCCGTGCCGCAACCTGCGCGGCAACCAGCGAGTTTCCGCCCAGCTCGAAGAAGTCGTCGTCCAACCCGACCCGTTCGATCCCGAGCACGTCGGCGAACACCTCCGCCACCAGGTGCTCGGTGGCGGTGGACGGCGCACGGAACTCCCGCGCCTCGAACACCGGCGCCGGCAGCGCCTTCCGATCCAACTTGCCGGACGAGTTCAGGGGGAACTCGGCGAGCACCGTCACCGACGCGGGCACCATGTAGCTGGGCAGCGAGTTGGCAGCGAAGGACTTGATCTCGGCTACCTCCAGGCTCGCCCCCGGCGTCGGCACCAGGTAGGCCACCAACTGGTCACCGGTCGCGGTGGCCACCACCAGCACCGCCGCCTGCAGCACCGACTCGTGTGCCAGTAGCGCCGTCTCGATCTCACCGAGCTCGATCCGCTGACCGCGGAACTTCACCTGGAAGTCGGTGCGCCCGATGTAGCCGAGCTCGCCGTCCTTGCCCCAGGTGACCAGGTCACCGGTCCGGTACATCCGCTCACCCGTCGCGGAGAACGGGTTCGCGACGAAGCGATCGGAGGTCAGGTCCACCCGGCCGAAGTAGCCGCGCGCCAGTTGGGTGCCGGCCAGGTACAGCTCACCGGGCACCCCGACCGGAACCGGCCGAAGACGCGCGTCCAACACGTAGACCTGCGAGTTCCACTGCGGCCAGCCGATCGACACCGCACCCTGGTCGCCGCCGGTGACCTCGCGGTAGGTGATCGACACGGCGGCCTCGGTCGGGCCGTACAGGTTGTGGACCGCCGCGGACGAGACCCGTGCGAACTCGCGCACCGTCTCGACCGGCAGCGCCTCACCGATCACGAACACCTGGCGCAGTGAGGCGAGATCGTCCGCAGACACCGACGCCGAGAAGACGGTCAGCATCGACGGCACGAAGTCCGTCACCGTCACACCGTGCTCGGCGATCCTGGCCGCAACGTAGCCGGGATCGCGGTGCCCGTCCGGCGTCGCGACCACGAGCTGCGAACCCACCCGCAGGGGCATGAAGAAGCCCCAGAGCGACACGTCGAATGTGGTCGCCGTCTTCTGCAGGTACACATCCGAGGCGTCCAGCCGGTACTCCGACTGCATCCACTCCATCTGGTTCACGATCGCGGCATGCGAGACCGCGACGCCCTTGGGCTTGCCCGTCGAACCCGACGTGAAGATCACGTACGCCGGATGGTCGGGCCGCAGCGTCGTCACCCGCTCCCCCGCCTCGACCGGCGCCTCGGAGAAGCCGGACAGCTCCAACTCGTCGATCCGGAGCACCGACCGGTTCCCGGCGCCGGCGAAACCGTCCCGCGCCGTGGTCAGCACGCACACCGGATCCGCCGTGTCGAGGATGTGTCCGATCCTGTCGATCGGGTGATCCGGATCGACCGGCACGTACGCGCCACCCGCCTCGAGCACCGCATAGATTCCGATCACCAAGTCCAGTGA
Source organism: Rhodococcus sp. Q (assembly GCF_005503035.1). NCBI lineage: Bacteria > Bacillati > Actinomycetota > Actinomycetes > Mycobacteriales > Nocardiaceae > Rhodococcus > Rhodococcus sp. Q. Next base: position 1,947 of record NZ_SCOY01000017.1, on the reverse strand, counting down.
CCGGCGGACAGCCAAGGCAACCAAGGACTCTGGGCCGACGCCCTCGGCGATCAGCCGGCGCGCGAGCCGGTTGACCCGTGCCGAGAACTCTCCGTAGGACAGCGACTGTCCCTCGAAGACCAGCGCGGTCGCATCGGGCGAGAGCTGCACCTGACGCCGGAAGCCGTCCAGCAAGAGCTGGCCGGCGGGCAGGTCGTGCCCCGTCTCGTTCCACTTCTCCAGCAGCACACCACGTTCGGCGGGCTCGAGCAGTTCGACATCGCCGACCACTGTGGTCGGATCGGTAACCATCGCCTCGAGGATCCGGACGAACCGGTCCGCAAACGTCTGCACCGTCGACGGATCGAACAGCGCCGTCGCATAGGTGATCCCGCCCGACAGACCTGCCGGAGCGCCGTCCTCGTCGTACCGGTCGGCCACGATCAGGTTCAGGTCGAACTGCGAGACCTCACCCTCGAAGTCCACCGCCGCAAGGGACAGCCCCGGCAGCTCGAACTTCGTCGCGGCGATGTTCTGGAACGAGAAACCCACCTGTGTCAAGGGATGCCGCGCGGTGGACCGCGTCGGGTTCAGCACCTCGACCAACCGCTCGAACGGGACATCCGCGTTCCCGAACGCGCCCAGGTCCGTTTCCCGCACCCGAGCAAGCAGTTCCGCGAAGGTCTCCGCCCCGTCAACCTCGGTCCGGAAGACGAGCGTGTTGACGAACATGCCGATCATGTCGTCCAGCGCCGCCTCGCCACGCCCGCCGAACGGCGTGCCGACGGCGATGTCGCCGGTGCCCGAGGACCGAGCCAGCAACACCGCGTATGCGGCATGCACGACCATGAACAGGGTCATGTTGTGTTCGCGCGCCAGCTCGCCGAGTCGTCGATGCAGGTCGCTGTCCACATCGAATCCGACCTGGCCGCCGTCATACGACTGGACTGCCGGCCGCGGCCGGTCCGTCGGCAGGTCGAGCTGGTCCGGCAGGCCGGCCAGTGCCGACTTCCAGTAGCCCAGCTGCCTGGCGATCAGCGACTCCGGATCCGACTCGGAGCCGAGCACCTCCCGCTGCCACAACGTGAAGTCCGCGTACTGCACCGGCAACGGCGCCCAGTCCGGGACCACCCCGGCGGAGCGGGCCGCGTACGCCACCATCAGGTCCCGGGTGAACGGTCGCATCGAGGCCCCGTCCGCCGAGATGTGGTGCACCACCACAGCCAGGACATGCTCGACCACGCCGCCCGGCACGGTCTCCGCGCCGTCGACGCGCAACAGCAGTGCGCGCACCGGCACCTGCTCGGTAACGTCGAAACCGGCCTGCAGGAACTCCCCGACCACCGTGGTCACCTCGGACTCGGCGACCACGACGGGCGACAGGTCCGGCACCGCACCGTCGGCAGGAAGGATCACCTGAACCGGGCCGTCCGCCGTTGCCGGGTACACCGTGCGCAGCACCTCGTGCCGGGCAACGACATCGGCAACCGCAGCCTGCAACGCATCGACGTCGAGAGCACCCGACAACCGGATCGCCACCGGAATGTTGTACGCCGCCGACTCCGAGTCGAACCGGTTCAGGAACCACATCCGAGACTGCGCCAACGACAGCGGCAACCGCTCCGGACGTTCCCCTGCGACCAGTGCCTTGCGACTTCCCTGACCGCCGAGCTCCGCGACCCGTGCTGCCAGTCCGGCAACCGTGGAGTCCTCGAAGATCTCGCGCACCGGCACCGTGGTGTCCAGTGCGGCGCCGAGACGAGCAGCCACCTGCATCGCCACCAACGAATTGCCACCCAACGCGAAGAAATCGTCGTCGAGACCAACCCGCTCCGACCCGAGCACCTCACCGAATACCGCCGCCACAACCTGCTCGGCCTCGGTAACCGGCGCCCGGAACTCCGCCGCCTCGAACACCGGAACAGGCAACGCCTTCCGATCCAACTTGCCCGACGAGTTCACCGGGAA